>DATMNH010000044.1:0-14404 GCA_035568975.1 Casimicrobiaceae bacterium | reverse complement strand
TACTCGCGAACGTAGGCGCCGTCCTTCGACTTGAACGTCTGGTATTCGCCGTCGACGCACTCCATCATCCGGCGCATCAGGATGCCCTTCTTGTCGCGAGCGAGCAGCGGGTCCCAATGCGTGCCCCAGATCACCTTGATCACGTTCCAGCCCGCGCCGCGGAAGTCGCTCTCGAGCTCCTGGATGATCTTGCCGTTGCCGCGCACCGGACCGTCGAGACGCTGCAGATTGCAGTTGACGACGAAGATCAGATTGTCGAGTGTTTCGCGCCCGGCCATGCCGATCGCACCCATCGATTCGGGCTCGTCCATTTCACCGTCGCCGCAGAAGCACCACACCTTGCGACCCTCGGTTTGCGCGAGACCGCGGTCCTGCAGATACTTCATGAAGCGCGCCTGATAGATTGCCATCAGCGGCCCGAGACCCATCGACACCGTCGGGAACTGCCAGAAATCGGGCATCAGCCATGGGTGGGGATATGACGAGATCCCCCTGCCGTCGACTTCCTGGCGGAAGTTGTCCATCTGCTCCGTCGTAAGGCGGCCGAGCATGAAAGCGCGCGCGTAGATTCCGGGCGCCGAGTGTCCCTGCACGAACACCAGGTCGCCGCCGTGATCGGCTGACGGAGCGTGCCAGAAGTGGTTGAACCCGACGTCGTAGAGTGTCGCCGCCGACGCGTAGCTCGCGATGTGCCCGCCGACATTGGTATGCTTGTTCGCGCGCAGGACCATCGCCATCGCGTTCCAGCGCGCGTAATTGCGGATTTTTTCCTCGATCGCATGGTCGCCCGGCATGTGTGGCTGCCGATCGACGGGAATCGTGTTGATGTATGCGGTGTTCGCGGAAAACGGCATGTACGCGCCGGAGCGGCGCGACTTGTCGATCACCTGCTCGATGAGAAAGTGCGCGCGGTCCGGCCCCTCACGTTCGAGCACACCGTCGATCGCATCCAGCCATTCCTTGGTTTCTTGCGGGTCGACGTCAGGGTTCATGTCCATGGGGCGTTCCTAGAGTGACGGCCGCGATGCTCGCCGATCGTACTTTGACTAGCGTCGGAAGCTGACGCCGCATCGTTCTCGATGCAGGCCGCGAATTTGGGTTTCAGCGCGTTTCAGGGGGAGCTTTATCATAACATTCCACTGGTATGGTTTCCAACGACGCCCGGGCAAGACGCATTCGTCAAGCAAGCCGCAGGCGTCGGAGGGCATCGCCGGCCAACGCGCCCCTCGCGCTACCTCTCCCGAGTCCCGCTATCGGGCGATTGAAATGGACCGCGCTTCGGTGACGACTGCGTCGACGGTGACGTCGTGGGGTGCCGCTGGAACGTGATCGACCAGCTGCAGCTCGAAAGCGCCCGCCACGCGGCGGGCGTCGGCGCGCAGCAGCGGCAGCAGCCTGTCGTAATAGCCTCCTCCGTAGCCGATTCGGTGTCCATCGCGATCGAACGCCACGCCGGGAACGAGCACCCAGTCGATAGTTGCGACATCGAGCAGAGCGCAGTGCGCACGGGGCTCCGGGATGCCGCGGTAGCCGGGTGCCGCATCGTGCTCGAGTCGGGTGATCGCGCAGATGTCCAGCATCCGGGTCGCGCGGTTCACTCTCGGCAGCGCGACCGTTTTGGCTTGAGCGAGCGCCGCGCGAAGCAGCGCCCGCGTATCCCATTCGCTGCCGAACGGAAGCGTGAGCAGCACGGTCCTGGACGACGCGAAGTCCTGGCGCATCGAGAGTGTTGCCGCGATCGACGCGCCGGCTGTCGCCCGATCCTCAGCCGGGGTGGCGTCGCGGTCGCGCAGAATCCGCGCACGCAATTCGCGCTTCGCGTCGAGCAGCTTAGCGCTTGCTGCGCCGTCCCGGGTCGATCGAGGCTCGCTTGAAGATGCTGGCACGCAATGGATGTTACCGCAAAGCCCGCGCCGCGAACGGAGCGCTTATAATCGCGCTTGCGAATCCGGAATCCTATCGCACTTCTTCGAAAGCGGCATGAACTACAACCATCAGCATCACCGAAATCGGCGTTCGCGGCTGATCGCCGAAATGCGAAGACAGACCGGAGGCGGTATCGCCTCCATTCCTACCGCGCCGGAGGCGATACGCAACGCCGATACCCATTATCCCTACCGGCCGGACAGTCATTTTTACTACCTGTGCGGTTTCCCGGAGCCCGAAGCGGCGGTTGTTCTTATTGCCGGCGCGGCGGAAAGCGATTCGAAGCAGATCCTTTTTTGCCGCGACAAGAACCCGGAGCGCGAAATCTGGGACGGCTTTCGCTACGGTCCCGACGCCGCGCGCGAAATCTTCGGATTTGACGAGACCTATCCGATTACCCAGCTTAGCGCCAAGCTCGCCGACTGGACCTGCGACCAGCGTGCGATTTATACACCGCTCGGACTCTATCCCGCGTGGGACGACGCGACCGCGGCGACGCTGAACGAAGTACGTGGCCGGGTCCGCACTGGCATCGCGGCGCCGGAGACGGTCATCGACGTGCGCGCTCCGCTCGCGGCAATGCGGCTGTACAAGGATGAGCGCGAGCTGGAGCTCCTCCGCCGCGCGGCACTTATTTCGAGCGGCGCGCACCGCCGTGCGATGCGCGAGACGCGTCCGGGCTGGTACGAATATCAGGTCGAGGCCGAGCTGATGCACGAGTTTTTGCGCTCCGGCGCGCAGGCGGTCGCGTATCCCTCGATAGTCGCGTCAGGACCCAATGCGTGCGTCCTGCACTATCGCGACAACAATCGCCAAACGCTGGCGAGCGACCTGCTCCTGATCGACGCCGGCTGCGAGGTCGACGGCTATGCGTCGGACATCACGCGCACGTTTCCGGTAAGCGGGAAGTTCAGCGGCGAGCAAAAAGCGATTTATGAGCTCGTGCTCGCAACGCAGCTCGCGTGCATCGACGCCGTTCAGCCGGGTCGGATGTTTCACGACTACCACGAGGTGGCCGAGCGCGTGCTCGCGCAGGGCTTGATCGACCTCAAGCTGTGCGAGGGGACCCTCGAGGGCGTGCTCGAGTCCGGCGCGTACAAGCAGTTCTATATGCATCGCGCCGGGCATTGGCTTGGGCTCGACGTGCACGATGTCGGCTTGTACCGGATTGACGGGCAATCGCGCCGTCTCGAGTCCGGCATGGTTCTCACGGTCGAGCCAGGCTGTTATATCCGCCCGGCCGACAAGGTGCCCGAGGAATTCTGGGACATAGGCGTGCGGATCGAGGACGATGTTCTGGTGACCGTCGCGGGCAACGAAAATCTGACCGGCTCGACGCCGAAGACCGTCGCCGACGTCGAAGCCGCTTGCGCGCGCTGACCCGGCGGTTGCGACGACGCCGACCCAAGTCCTATGTTGCACGATCTGGTCATCGTCGGCGCGGGTCCTGTCGGCACAACGCTTGCGCTGGCGCTGTCTGACAGTGATCTCGACGTCGTCACGCTCGATGCCCGTCCTGCCGGCAGCATTTCACGAAGCGACCGCTCGCTTGCGTTATCTCACGGGGCCAGGCTTGTCTTCGAGCGGCTCGGTGTGTGGAGCGAAGTCGCAGCGACGCCGGGCGCCGTAACACCTATCACGGACATCGATATTTCGCAGCGCGGCGGGTTTGGACGCGCGCGCCTTCATGCCCGCGATCAAGGTGTCGATGCGCTCGGCTATGTCGTCAGCTATCGCGCACTGCAGCATGCCCTGGACTCAGCACTGGGGCGTGCCAGCATGTCGGTCGAGCATGGCGTCGGTGTGACGCGCGTCAGCGCGACAGGCGGGTCCGCTCATGTCGTCGGCGAGCGCGACGGCGCGGCGGTCGAATGGAGCGCACGTCTGGCCGCGGTCGCCGATGGTGGTGGTGACGTCGTGGACTACATCGCGCGACGTAAGTACGACTACCGACAAGTTGCGCTGGTGGCGAAGGTCTGGTCCAGTGAGCCGCACGGCGGACTCGCGTTCGAGCGCTTTACCGACGAAGGTCCGATGGCGCTCCTACCCGAAGAGGATCATTACGGCTTGGTGTGGACGACAAGTCCGGAAAGTGCGAGCGCGCTGGTCGCGCTACCGGACCAAACGTTCCTGGCTGCACTTACGCAGCGTTTCGGGCCATGCGCCGGGCCATGGATTCGCGTTGCCGATCGACGCACGTTCCCGCTGACGCTTGAATTTGCGCGCCGCGTCGTCGGCGAGCGCACCGTTCTCTTGGGTAACGCGGCACAAGCATTGCATCCGGTCGCGGGTCAGGGCTTCAATCTCGGCGTTCGCGACGCGTATGAACTGGCGCAAGAGTTGCTTGCGGCCTCGATGGCTGCTGACCGCGATCATTTTGGTGCGCATTCGTTTCTCGCGGCGTATTCGCGGCGCCGTGCGGCCGACCGTTGGGCCGGCATCGCATTCACGCACGGTGTGCTCGGGATTTTTGGAGCGGACGTTTCATTGCTGCGCTGGCCGCGCGGGTTGGCGCTTACTCTTTTCGACGCGTTGCCGCCGGTCAAACGAATGTTCACGCGCGCGATGTTGTACGGCGTGCACTGAAAATTTGATCGAGATCAATCGAGCCGACGAACGCGCTGACTCTTGCGCCGCAAACTCGGTATAATCCGCTCCCTTCCGTCGCAGTTTCCGCGAAAGATTTGAAGCAGTGCACATCGGCTCGTATCACATAGAGAGCAATCTTGTCGTCGCGCCTATGGCCGGTGTGACGGACCGGCCATTCCGGCAGTTGTGCAAACGGCTTGGGGCCGGCCTCGCCATTTCGGAGATGGTCGCGTCCAATCCAAAGCTCCGGGATACCGGCAAGTCGCAGCGGCGGATGAATCACGACGGCGAGGTCGAGCCTATCGTCGTGCAGATCGCCGGCGCCGACCCCGCGCAGATGGCCGATTCGGCGCGCTACAACGTCGATCGAGGCGCGCAGGTCATCGACATCAACATGGGCTGTCCGGCAAAGAAGGTCTGCAACGTCGCTGCCGGCTCCGCCTTGCTGCAGAACGAATCGCTGGTCGGCGCCATCGTCGAGCGCGTGGTTGCGGCGGTCGACGTGCCGGTGACGCTGAAGATCCGCACCGGGTGGGATCGGCAGCATCGAAACGCAGTACGGATTGCGCACATTGCCGAAAACGCGGGCATCGCGGCGCTGTCGATTCACGGCCGTACGCGGGAGTGCGGCTTCGTCGGTGCCGTCGAGTACGACACCATTCGAGCGGTGAAGCAGGCAGTCCGCGTGCCGGTAACGGCAAACGGCGATGTCGACTCACCTGAAATGGCGCGCGAGGTCCTGGAGCACACGGGTGCGGACGCGGTCATGATCGGACGTGCCGCCCAGGGCCGTCCGTGGATCTTCCGCGAGATCCGTCATTTTCTCGACTATGGCGAAAATCTTCCGTCGCCGCGTGTCGCCGAGGTTCGTCAGCTTATTCTCGAGCATCTCGCCGACCACCACGCCTTTCACGGCGAAGAGAGCGGCGTGCGCATCGCGCGCAAGCATCTGGGCTGGTATACCGCGGATCTGGAAGGTGGTGTTGCTTTTCGGCATGAGATCAACGCGATCGACGACGCATCGGCACAAATCGCGGCGGTCAATCGCTTTTTCGATGAGCTGAGCACACGCGGCGATCGGCTCACTTATATCTCCAATGAGGCGCCAACAGAGCGCGCGCGGCGGATTCTGCCGCGAAACTTCGGGACGCAGGAGGCGCAGGCAGCATGAAGAAGACTGTACGTATCAACGGTGGCAGCGAGATCTGCCGCAGCGTCGAAAAGTCACTCGATGAATACTTTCGGCGATTGGATGGCGAGCAGCCCCACGGCATTTACAACATGGTCATCACCAATGTCGAGCGCTCACTGCTGGCGATGGTCATGCACCGTGCCAGCGGCAACCAGACGCAGGCGGCGGACATGCTGGGCATGAACCGGAACACGCTTCGCTCCAAGCTTTCGAAGTACAAGATCAGTTAAACTTCGGTCTAGGCGTCGCTAAGCGCGAGCGACGTCACGTTGGAGCTTCGCTCGCGCACCCGCCGAGTGCCGCTCGTCGCGCGCGTTTCCGTGAGCGCATTTTGATGAATCCTTCCCGATGACCGCTCCCATCGCCCAGGCGCTATTGTCGGTCTCCGATAAGACAGGGCTCGTGGATTTCGCGCACGGCCTGGACGCGATGGGGATCAAGCTGATTTCCACCGGAGGCACCGCGAAGGCGCTAATGGATGCCGGGCTGCCGGTCACCGAAGTCGCCGACTACACGGGATTCCCGGAGATGCTCGACGGCCGCGTCAAGACCTTGCACCCAAAAGTCCATGGAGCGATTCTCGCTCGCCGCGATTCCCTCGAGCACATGGCCGCGCTCACCAAGCACGCGATTCCCACGATCGATCTGGTCGTGGTCAATCTCTACCCGTTTCGGCAGACCGTCGCCAGGCCGGGCTGCTCGCTCGACGATGCCATCGAGAATATCGACATCGGCGGACCGGCCCTGGTCCGCGCCGCGGCGAAGAACCACGCGCATGTCGGCATAGTCGTCGATCCGGCCGATTATCGGGCGTTGCTCGACGAACTCTCCGCCAACGGCAGGCAGCTCGGAAGCGCGACGCGCTTCCGGCTTGCGCAAAAGGCGTTTTCGCATACAGCCGCCTATGACGGCGCGATCAGCAACTACCTGACGGCGCGCGACGAGACCAGCGCGCCGCAGTTGTTTCCGGAGCGCTTCAATTGGCAAGGCACCAAGGTGCAAGACCTGCGCTACGGCGAGAACCCGCACCAGCAGGCGGCCTTCTATCGTGACGAAGCACCGGCGCCCGGGACCATCGCGACCTACCGGCAGCTCCAGGGCAAGGAGCTTTCGTTCAACAACATCGGCGACAGCGACGCGGCGTGGGAATGCGTCAATGGCTTCTCCGAGCCCGCGTGCGTCATTGTCAAACACGCCAATCCCTGCGGCGCCGCGATTGCACAAACGCCCCTGGAGGCGTATCGGCAGGCACTCGCCACCGATCCCACGTCGGCGTTCGGAGGCATTATTGCCTTCAATCGCGAAATCGATGCTGCGACGGTCGAGCTGGTCAGCGAGCAATTTCTCGAGGTCCTGATCGCCCCGGGCTATTCCGACGATGCGCTGGAATGCATCGCAAAGAAAGTCAATGTCCGTGTGCTGACGGTTCGGGGCGCGGGGACCGAAGCGGGAAATGCGTGGGATATGAAACGCGTCGGCGGCGGCATGCTGCTGCAAACCGCCGACCGGCGCAGCATCAACCCGGGCGACCTGTCGGTGGTTTCGCGCAAGGCGCCCACACCCTCGCAGCTTGCCGATTTGCTGTTCGTCTGGCGCGTGGCCAAGTTCGTCAAGTCCAATGCCATCGTCTATGGCGGTGGCGGAAGGACGCTCGGCATCGGCGCCGGCCAGATGAGCCGAGTCGATTCGACACGCATCGCCGCGATCAAGGCGCAATCCGCAGGGCTATCGCTGGCCGGATCGGTGGTTGCTTCCGACGCGTTCTTCCCGTTTCGTGACGGCCTCGATGTCGTCGCGGACAACGGCGCGGTCGCGGTCATTCAGCCCGGCGGCAGCGTGCGCGATGCCGAAGTCATCGCCGCGGCCGACGAGCGCGGTCTGGCGATGGTGTTTACCGGCGTTCGGCACTTTCGCCACTAGGCAGGAGCCGCCGCCCTGGTGTGCTTTCCTGAAGCATTGTCTTCGTCGCGCAGGGCGCGAGCTAAGGCGTGAGCTGACGCGATGAATATTCTGGTCATCGGCGGCGGCGGGCGCGAACATGCATTGGCGTGGAAGATCGCGCAATCGAGCCGGGTTGCGAAAGTCTTCGTCGCGCCCGGCAACGCCGGCACCGCGCGCGAGCGCGAGCTCAGCAATGTCGCGTTGACCTCGATCGCTGATCTGGTCGCGTTTGCAGTCGCCTCGCGCATCGGCTTGACGGTCGTGGGCCCGGAAGCGCCGCTAGCCGACGGCGTCGTGGACGCGTTCCGGCGCGCGGGACTGAAGATCTTCGGCCCCACCCAGGCGGCGGCGCAACTCGAGAGCTCCAAGGATTTCGCCAAGGCCTTCATGGCCCGACACCGCATTCCCACCGCCGAGTATAAGAGCTTCGCCGACGCCGCCGAAGCGCATGCCTACATCGACGATCGAGGAGCACCGATCGTCGTCAAAGCCGACGGGCTCGCCGCGGGCAAGGGCGTGGTCGTGGCCATGAGCGCCGGCGAGGCGCACACGGCGATCGACGCCATGCTCGCAGACAGGCAGCCGGCGCCGCATCAGCATGGAGCGCCTGCGGCGCGTGATGCAGCACCGGCGCGGGTAGTCATCGAAGCGTTCCTGACCGGCGAGGAAGCGAGCTTCATCGTCATGGCCGATGGCTCGCACGTTCTGCCGCTCGCCTCGTCGCAGGATCACAAGCGGCTCCTGGACGGCGATGCGGGACCCAACACCGGCGGCATGGGTGCCTACTCGCCTGCGCCGGTGGTGACGCCCGCGGTTCACGCGCGCATCATGCGCGAGGTTATCGTGCCCGCCGTCGACGGCATGGCCGCGGAGGGGATTCCATACAGCGGATTTCTCTACGCCGGGGTGATGATCGACGAGGAAGGCAATCCGCTCACGCTCGAGTTCAACTGCCGGCTGGGAGACCCGGAGGCGCAGCCGATTCTGATGCGGCTCAAGACCGATCTGGTCGAGCTGTTGGAACATGCGGTCGAAGGTAGGCTCGATCGAATCGACGCCGACTGGGATCGCCGCGCCGCGTTGGGTGTCGTGCTGGCAGCGGCGGGCTACCCCGATGCGCCGCGCAAGGGCGCCGCGATTTCGGGCCTTGATGCGGCTTGCGACGACTGCAAGGTTTTCCACGCCGCGACCGTGCAGGACGGTGAGCGCATCGTGACTGCGGGTGGACGCGTTCTGTGCGTCACTGCGCTGGGTGAAACCTTGCGACAGGCGCAGCGCACCGCGTACGCCGGAGTGAGTGGCATACACTTCGACGGTATGCAGTATCGCAGCGATATCGGCCATCGCGCGCTCGGCGCGCGCAAGGCCTGACTCGCGGCACCTGCCTGGAAGCGAAGCGCCGCGAAATATCATGAACCTCCTGCAAGACCTGCCGCGCGCGCACCGTTACTTCACCGAACTGCAATCGAGCATCGTCCGCCGGCTCGAAGCCCTGGACGGCGCGGCTTTTCGTCGCGACGAATGGCAACGACCGGAAGGCGGCAGCGGCACGAGCTGCATCCTCGAAGAGGGCAACGTGTTCGAGCGCGGCGGCGTCAACTTTTCCCATGTCAGGGGAGAACGGCTCCCCTCGTCGGCGAGCGCCGCGCGCCCGCAGCTCGCCGGGCGCTCGTTCGAGGTGATGGGAGTGTCGCTGGTGCTGCACCCGCGAAGTCCCCATGTTCCCACCGTCCATATGAACCTGCGACTCTTCGCCGCGCTCCCGCGCGAGCCCGAATCGCAGCCGGTCTGGTGGTTCGGCGGCGGCATGGATCTCACGCCCTATTACGGCTTCGAGGAGGACGCGATTCACTTTCACCGAACCTGTCGCGCGTCGCTGGCGCCATTCGGCGATGGCTACCATCCCCGGTTCAAGGCCTGGTGTGACGATTATTTTTTTCTCAAGCACCGCGGCGAGCCGCGCGGCATCGGCGGCATTTTTTTCGACGATTTGAGCGAGCGTGAATTCGAACATTGCTTCGCGCTGACGCGAAGCGTCGGCGACCATTTCCTCGCCGCGTACGAGCCGATCCTGCAGCGGCGCAAGGACCTGCCGTACACCGAGCGCGAGCGTGACTTCCAGGCCTACCGTCGCGGGCGCTATGTCGAGTTCAACCTGGTTTACGATCGCGGTACGCTCTTCGGCCTTCAATCCAATGGCCGAACCGAAGCCATCCTCATGTCGCTGCCGCCGATCGTGCGCTGGCGCTATGACTGGCGCCCTGATTCCGGCAGTGCCGAGGAAAGGCTCTACGCCGAGTTTCTTACCGCGCGCGACTGGCTGGCATGAGCGCCAAAACCGCGGACGACGGCGAGAAGCGAAGCGGCGACGAGCATCTGGTCGAGACGCGCATCGCCTCGGAAGACGTGTTCGAGGGCAAGTTGCTGCATGTCAAGCGCGACACCGTCCGCCTCCCGGATGGAAAAACGGCCACGCGCGAGTACATCGCTCATCCTGGCGCGGTGATGATCATTCCGCGGTTGCCGGATGGAAAGCTGCTTCTGGAACGGCAGTTCAGGTACCCGCTGGCGCGCATTTTCATCGAGTTTCCCGCCGGAAAGATCGATCCGGGCGAGGACCCCGCCACGACCGCGGCGCGTGAATTGCTCGAGGAGACCGGCTACACCGCGGAGCGCTGGTCGCACATCGGCACCTTGCACCCGCTGATTACGTATTCGACCGAGCGCATCGAAATCTACACGGCCGATGCGCTGACGTTTATCGGCGCGAAACCCGATGCAGGCGAGTTCATCGAAATCTTCAGCGCCACGCTCGAGGAAGCGCTGGCGTGGATCGATCGCGGCGAAGTCACCGACGTCAAGACCATGCTCGGCTTGCTGCTGCTCGCGCGCCGGGCTGCGGCGGCTTAAGCGATGAGTGCGGCGGGCGCCAGCGCGGGCGAGACCACGCTGCGCCTGCTCATCCGCGGCCGCGTGCAGGGCGTCGGCTTTCGCTACGCCTTCGCCGATGAGGCGCGTTCGCGCAAGCTTCGCGGCTGGGTGCGAAACCGGCGCGACGGCTCCGTCGAGGCGATCGTCGCCGGTCCCGCCGCCGAGGTCGATGCCATCGTCGCCTGGTCGCGTCGCGGCCCTGCGGCAGCGCAAGTCACTGCACTCGAGACTAGCGCCATCGAAGGCGATTTTGCGAGCTTCGAGGTCGCGCCCACCGTTTAAGTGCCACCCGCGTCGACTGCGAAAATATCCTTCCACGCGGCGTAGCTTGCCGCGGACAGCAGGGGGAACACCGCGATCAGTCCGACACCGAACAGCAACAGACCCAGCGCGACCAGCACCACGGCGATCGCTGCGAAAACGAGGAGCGGCGCGAGGTTGAGCGCGAACGCACGCACGCTGGTCGCGAATGCGTGGACGAAAGACGCGCCCGACAGCAGCACCGCAAAGGGCACGAAGGCGACGGGCAGCGAGATCAGCGCACCGGTAATGACGGTGCCGATCAACGCCACCGAGGACAGGTCACTGCTTTCGGAGTCCGGAGCGAGTAGATTGGCGTCGGCGAAATAATAGGCAGCCAGCGCTTCGGCGGCAAAGACGGCCAGCGCGGCGACGACGATTGCCGCCACCGCGCCGGGACGGGCGCCGAAGGCGGTGAGGGTGTATCGAAGCGACAGCGGCTGCCCCCGATCCAGCGCGGCTGCACCGATCAACATCCCGCATTCGACCAGCGGGACGATGACCTTGGACGCGGCGATGCCGATGCCGGGCACAAGTTGCAGACCGAAATCCGAGGCGAGGGTGATGAATCCGAGGGCGCACCAGGTAAAGGGCGCGAGCTTGAACAGCCGCATCGCCTCTTCGTACCACGCGAATGCGCGCCGCACGCCTACGGCACGGGGCGCGGCGACGACGATAGAGGGAAAAGGCAGGTCCACGTGATGCCGTAGCGCGGCCGCGTCAGGTGGTGCTCTCGCCGAGATACGCCGCGCGGACCTTCGGGTCGGAAAGAAGCTCTTTCGCGTCGCCGGACAGGGTGACCTCGCCGCTTTCCATGACGTAGCCGCGATCGCTGACTTCGAGCGCGAGCTTCGCGTTCTGCTCGATCAAAAGGATCGTGACCCCTTCGCTGGCGATCGCAAGCACGGTTTCGAACACTTTTTGCACCATCAGCGGTGCCAGGCCCATCGACGGCTCGTCGAGCAGAAGGAGCTTGGGCCGCGACATCATCGCGCGACCCATTGCCAGCATCTGCTGCTCGCCGCCGGAGAGCGTTCCCGCGGTTTGAGTGCGGCGTTCCTTCAGCCGGGGAAACAGCCCGTACACGCGCTCGACGTCCGCCCGCACCGCCGCGCGATCGTTGCGCGTGTAGGCGCCCATGGCCAGATTCTCCTCGATGGAGAGCGCCCCGAAGACGCCGCGCCCCTCGGGAACCATCGACAGGCCGCGGCGCACGAGCACGAATGCGGGCTTGCCGGTGATGTCCTGGCCGTCATAGTGGATCGATCCGCGCTTGATGGGCTGCAGGCCGGTGATGCCCTTCAGAGTCGTTGTCTTGCCCGCGCCGTTGGCGCCGATGAGGCAGACAAGCTCGCGCTCCCTGACCACGAGATCGATGCCCTTGACGGCCTGGATGCCGCCATAGGCGACCTGCAGACCCTTGAGCTCGAGGAGCGCCGTCTCGCCCACGGGGGTCACGCCCTTCGCAGCTTCAGGGTCACTTCGCCGCCGAGGTAAGCGGCGACGACTTTCGGGTCCGATTGAACCTCCGCGGCCGAGCCTTCGGCGATCTTCTTGCCGTAGTCGAGCACCAGCACGCGGTCGCAAATGCTCATCACCAGCTTCATGTCGTGCTCGATCAATAGAATCGTGGTTCCGTCGCGGCGAATGTCGTCGAGGAGCGCTTTCAGCGCCTTGGTTTCGGTCGCGTTCATTCCGGCCGCGGGCTCGTCCAGGGCGAGAAGCTTGGGTTCGGTGGCCAGCGCGCGCGCGATTTCCAGGCGCCGCTGATCGCCGTAGGCGAGGTGCTTGGCGAGATGATTGGCGCGGTTAGCGACGCCAACGTAGTCGAGGAGCTCGTAGGATCGCGACTCGATGCCCGCCTCTTCCGCCAGCGTTCGCCGGTCGCGAAAGATCGCGCCGAATACGCCGGCGCGGGTACGAATGTGGCGCCCGATCATGACGTTTTCCAGTGCCGAGAGATTCTGGAAAAGGCGAATGTTCTGAAACGTGCGCGCGATGCCGCGCTCCGCGACTTCGTTCGGTTTCAGCCGATCGAGTGGCGCGCCGTCGAAAGTGAAATTTCCACTGTCGGGTGAATAGATGCCTGTCAGCACGTTGAACAGGGAAGTCTTGCCCGCGCCGTTCGGCCCGATCAAACCGTAGATCTCGCCGCGGTTGATGCTGAAGCTGACGTCGGTCAGCGCCTGAACGCCGCCGAAGCGTTTGCCGATGGAACTCGCCGCGAGCAGTACCGATGGATTCACGCTCACGCGGCGCCGCCTTTTACCTCGAGCTCGCGTTTGCGTACCGCGGAAGGCCAGAGGCCCGCCGGACGATAAAGCATGATTGCCACCAGCGCGACGCCGAAGACCAGCAGCCGGATCGTTTCGGCGTCGAGGATCACTCTGCCGAAGAGCGCGTTCTGCAGCGGCTCCATCGTGTAGCGCAATACCTCCGGCAGCAGCGTCAGCAGTATCGCGCCAAGAATGACGCCCGGAATATTGCCCATGCCGCCCAGCACTACCATCGCCAGCACGATGATGGATTCGAACAAGCCGAAGCTTTCCGGGCTCACGAACTGCTGCGTCGCCGAAAAGACCGCGCCGGCGATGCCGCCGAACGACGCGCCCATGGCGAACGCCAGCAGCTTCACGTTGCGGGTGTTGATGCCCATCGCCTTGGCGGCGATCTCGTCTTCGCGGATCGCTTCCCACGCGCGGCCGAGGCGCGAATTCTGAAGCCGGAGATTGACGACGATGACGCCGATGGTGATCAGCAGCAGGAGGTAGTAGTACTTCTGCGGTCCGGAAAACGCTATGCCAAGAACGACTTCCGGCCTCGCGAAGGAGAAGCTGCCGAGGCGAAACGGATCGATCAGGTTGACGCCCTGCGGGCCGTTGGTGATGTTCAAAGGTGCATTGAGGTTGTTCAGGAAGATGCGGATGATCTCGCCGAAACCGAGCGTTACGATGGCAAGGTAGTCGCCGCGGAGCTTGAGCGTCGGTGCGCCGAGCAGCACGCCGAAAGCGCAGGCGATTCCCGCGCTCAGGGGCAGAATGACCCAGAATGGAAGATGAATGCCGAAGTGCGGAGACGCCAACAGCGCATAGATGTACGCGCCGACGGCATAGAAGGCGATGTATCCGAGGTCGAGCAGGCCCGCGAAACCCACGACGATGTTCAATCCCAGCGCGAGCATGATGTAGAGCATCGCGAAGTTGAGAATGCGAACCCAGGCCTGGCCGGCGATGGCGGCGACGAAAGGCAGCAGCGCCAGGGCAATGGCGAGCAGAGCGACGCCGGCCCAGACCTTGGGCGGAATCGATTTCGCGCGCGGCCGATTCATGCGCGGTCCGCCACGCGCTCGCCGAGCAAGCCCGACGGCCGGAAGATGAGCACCAGGATCAGCACGAAAAACGCGAACACGTCCTGGTAGTTGCTGCCGAACAGGCTCAATTGGCCATCGCTCGCGGCGCATTTCTCCTGCAGGGTGTCGCTCAGAAACGGAAGACCGCAGATGTTCGACACGTCGCCGATATAGCC
>DATMNH010000043.1:0-28739 GCA_035568975.1 Casimicrobiaceae bacterium | reverse complement strand
TGTGCTACGACCATCTTGCGGGCGAGCTGGGTGTGCTCGTCTTCGACGGTCTCGAGCAACGGCGCTTGATGGGAACCGGCAGCGAAGGGTTGCAACTCACCAGGAACGGCGAGCGATTCTTTGCCGGGATCGGGATCGACGTCGAAGCGCTGGTGAGCCGACGTCGCCCGCTGTGTCGCGCCTGTCTGGATTGGAGCGTCCGCCGTCATCATCTTGCCGGCGCGCTGGGCGCTGCGTTGCTCGATCGATGCTTCGAGCTCGGCTGGGCGCGACGCGCGAAGGGCTCGCGTGTGGTCAACTTCTCGCCGTCGGGAGAACAGGCGCTCCGGGAGCGATTCCTTTTGAAAGGTTCTGCTTGGACCGCGCGTTGACGAACGCGGCGGAAATTCCCAGAATCGCAGCACCGCCCTACCGGACAAGATTGTCATGACAGGGCTCTGGTCGCCGCCGATCATGCCGGCATCCGGGAGCCGGAAAAAGGGCTCGAGGAAGATCGGCGGATTTGGAGGAACGTGGATTCGGAAAGTCCCCCTAGTAACCGCCGCGTCGCCGGCTGTTGCTCCTGCGGCGACGCGAACCGGTGAGACATCGGATTTGCAAGACTAGATCTGCACCAGGATAGCGATGAAGATAGCCACCTGGAACGTCAACGGCATCCGCGCCCGCGAAGCGCAGCTTTGCGAGTGGCTGGAGCGCGACCGGCCCGACGTGGTGTGCCTGCAGGAGCTGAAGGCGGACCCGTCGCAAATCCCCGAGCGGTGCAATCTCGCGGACTACCACGTGTTCTGGCATGGCCATCGCGGCTACTCCGGGGTGTCGCTTCACATCAGGAAAAATCTCGTCGATGCCGGCCCCGAGTTCAGCCATCCCGAATTCGACATGGAAACGCGGATCGTGCAGACCGCGCTCGGCAACGTGGTCTTCGCTTCGGTCTACGTGCCCAATGGCGGCAAGGACTATCCCGCCAAGCTCGGCTTCCTGACCCGGCTCGCCGCGTGGGCGAAGCAGTTGCACGACGAGGGACGCGAAGTCGTCCTGTGCGGTGACATCAATGTTGCGCACGCCGACATCGACGTGCATCCAAAGGAGCGCAAGGCTGACGTCATCGGACAGCGAGCGGAGGAGCGAGAGCTTTTCGACCAGCTTCTCGGTGGCCACTTCGTCGATGTCGGCCGCGCGCTCCAGCCCGACAACACGGACCTTTACTCATGGTGGCCGCCGTGGCGCAACATGCGTCAGCGCAATATCGGCTGGCGGATCGACTACATTCTCGCCTCGCGCAGCGTCGCCGCTCGCGCGACCAGCTGTGTCGTTCTCGCCGACGTAGGAACGAGCGATCATGCGCCGGTGATGATGACCGTCACGTAGCACGCGCGGTACGCTGGGAAGTAAAAATGCTGGCAGTGCTCGACATGGCGCGCCTAGCCGTACGTCAGGCCTCCGGCGTAAGGGTCGACTGAATGTACGTGGTGGAACGCTTCGCCGGTTTTGCTGAGAGCTTTCGCACAAGACCGCTCGCGCCGCTGGTACTGCACCACGCAAAACGCGCAGTGATCGACTGGCACGCAGCACTCCTTGCCGGCGCTTTGCTTCCACCCGCGACGCTGCTGGCGCGCGCTCTGGCGGAGGAGCTCGACCGGGGCGAGGCGCGGCTCGCCATGGGCAGACACGCGACCGTACGGGCCGCGGCGCTCATCAACGGCTCGGCCGCGCATACCGCCGAGGTGGACGATATTTTCCGCGACGGCATCTACCACCCCGGTGCCCCGACCATCGCCGCCGCCCTCGCTCTCGCCCAGGCCCGGGGCGCATCGGGGGAAGCGTTTCTGCGCGCCGTTATCGTTGGCTACGAGATCTCGACGCGCATCGCCGCAGCGATGGGCCGCGCGCATTACAAATACTGGCACAACACCGGCACCATCGGCTGCTTCGGCGCCTGCGCCGCGGCCGCCGAACTGCTAAGCCTCGATCGAACGCGCTTCGCGCACGCGCTTGCCACGGTTGCCACCTTCTCCGCCGGCTTGCAGCAGGCGTTCCGCCTGGACTCGATGTCGAAACCCCTGCATGCCGGGCGAGCTGCGGAAGCAGGCGTCACGGCAGCGCTCGCCGCCAGCGAAGGCGTCACCGGATCGCCGGACGTGCTGGAAGGCGAGTCGGGCTACGGCCGCGCGATGGGTGAGGGTAATGGCCCGGACTGGGAGCGCGCGCTCGCGACGCTCGGCGAAGATTTTCATATCACCCGCATGACGTTCAAGAACCACGCCTGCTGCGGCCATGTCTTCGCAGCGATCGACGGCGCGCTCGCGCTGCAGCAGCAAATGCGCGTGCTTGCGCCCGACATCGAGCGGGTGAGCATAGGAACCTACAAGGCGGCGCTCGATGTGGCGCGCCATGAATCGCCGCGAACCGCGGCCGAGGCGCGCTTCTCGCTCAAGTACACGGTCGCCTCGGCGCTGACGCACGGCAGCGTGCGTCTGGCCGCATTCGAGCCGTCGCGGCTCGAAGATCCAGTCACGCGCGAGCTGATGCGGCGCATCGACGTGGCGATCGATCCTGAGCTGGACGCCGCTTTTCCGGCGCAGCGCGCAGCGCGCATCGCGATCGAGTCGCGCGACGGACGCCGCGGCGAGCACCTGCAGCCGACGCGCAAGGGCGATCCGGAAGCGCCGCTCTCCGACGCCGAGCTAGAGCACAAGTACCTGGAGCTCGCTTCCCCGGTGCTTGGAGAGGCGCGCGCGCAAGAGCTGCTCGCGCGCCTGTGGCGTCTGGAACGTGAAGTGCAACTCGTTTGACGAAAAAATGAGCACCTTGCTTTTTTGGGAATTGTATCCGCCGATGACTAATTCCTTCGTCTCCTGCGAAAGCGAGGAGACAACACTTTCAGTCGATGGCGCTGGACTCCCATTCCCTATTCGAGCACTCGGGGACAGTTATCCGACGGTGACAAGCTAATTTGCGTTGGTCTACCGGTTCTCCACGTGAATCTCGCGCAAGCACTCTTTTCTCCCCGCGCCATCGCGCTGGTCGGCGCATCCGGCGACGCGGCGAAACACACCGCCCGCCCGCTACGCTTCCTGCGCAAGCACGGCTACACGGGGCGAATCGTGACTATTAATGCCTCGCGGAGCGAAGTTTTCGGCGAGCGCGCCTGGTCAAGCGTGGCCGAAGCGCCCGGTGAGATCGATCATGCTTTTGTGATGACATCCGGCGAGTCCGTCGAGCGTACGCTGGAGGAGTGCGGCACGCGTGGCATACCGGTCGTGACGATTTTGAGCGGCGGCTTCGCCGACGTCGGTGCCGAAGGCGCGGCGAGGCAAACGCGGCTGGTGGCGCGTGCTCGCGCGCTCGGCGTGAGGCTGCTCGGCCCGAACAGCATGGGCGTGATCGACATTCCCGGTCGCGTTCCGCTCACCGTCAACGCGGTGCTCGAGATCGATGCGCTCCCTGCGGGCACCACGAGCGTGGTATCGCAGAGCGGCACCATGCTCGGAACCGTGCTCTCGCGCGGCGCCCCGCGTGGGCTGGGATTTTCCAAGCTCATTTCGGTCGGGAACGAAGCCGACCTGGGAGTCGGGGAGCTGGTGGATATGCTCGCTGACGACCCCGCGACACAGGTCATCCTGTTGTTCCTCGAGACGATCCGTGACAGCGCACGCCTTGCCGCCGCGGCGCACAGGGCCCACGCCGCGGGAAAACCGGTGGTGGCTTACAAGCTGGGCCGCTCGCTTCTCGGCGCAGCGCTGGCGCATTCGCACACCGGCGCACTCGCCGGAGCCGACGCTGCGGTGGATGCTTATTTCCGCGATTGCGGCATCCTCAGGGTGGACTTCCTCGAAACGCTGATCGAGATTGCTCCGCTCCTCTGCGGCCGGAGTCCGCGGGGACTGTCGCACGCTGCGCGCGTTGCAGTGGTGACGACGACCGGTGGCGGCGCGGCGAGCGTGGTAGACCGGATGGGCATGCACGGCCTCGAGACACCGGTGCCGGATGCGTCCTTGCGGCAGCAGTTGGCCGCGCTCGGTGTGCACAACCTCGACTCGCCGATCATCGATCTGACCATGGCCGCGACAGACAAGGTCTACGCGGACGTGCTCGAAACGCTGCTCGACTCACCGGCCTGCGATGCGGTGCTCGCGGTCGTCGGCTCGTCTGCGCAGTTTCATCCGCAACTTGCCATCGAGCCGATCTTGCTCTCCTCCATAACGACGAAACCTCTTGCGGTGTTTCTCACTCCCCACGCCGAGCGCTCGCTCGCGCTCCTCGCGCAGCGCGGTATCGCCGCGTTCCGCACCCCCGAGTCCTGCGCTGACGCGCTCGCCGCTTTTTTTGCCTGGCGCGCGCCACGCCGCGTGCCAGATCAGGCCACAACCCAATCGCGCCCCGAGTGGCCCGGCGAGCTGCCAGCCCGAGGCAGGCTCGACGAAGCGCAGGCGCTCGCGCTTTTTTCCACCCTGGGCGTGCCGTCGGTCGAATCGGCAATCGCCCGTGCGCCGCACTACGAGCACGGACTTGCCTATCCGGTCGCGGCGAAAATTCTCTCGTCCGATATTGCGCACAAGACCGAGGCGGGTGGGATCGCGCTGCACATCTCCAACCGCAGCGAGTTCGATGAGCAAGTGCGCGCCCTGCTTGCCACGGTTGCGGCGACACAACCTGCGGCGCGCGTCGAGGGGATCATCGTGCAGCGCATGGAAGCCGGGCTTGCCGAGGTCATTGTCGGCTATCGCCACGACGCTCTGGTCGGACCGCTGGTGCTGGTCGGCGCAGGAGGAGCGCTCGCCGAGCTCTACAGCGACTACGCGCTGCGCCTCGCACCGGTGAGCGAGCAAGAGGCGGCGACGATGATCGACGAAGTGAAGGGGCTCGCGACGCTCCGCGGCTACCGCAACCTGCCGCGCGGCGACGTCGGCGCCCTCGCCAAGGCTGTAGCAGCTTTGTCGCGGCTCGCGCTCGTGGCGGGTCAGCCCGTTGCGGAAGCGGAGATCAACCCGCTCATCGTGAAATCGAAGGGCGTGGTCGCGGTCGATGGGCTCGTTGTTGTGAAGGAACACTCCTGAAGACATTCATGCGGCCAACCCAGATTTTTTCTGGCAGCCACGGTCAGATCGTCGTCGCCGTTATGCGGCCGAGTGCGGGTATAACCAGCCATTCCGCCGCGCGGATGAAGCTCTTGTCATAGCCATGTTATGGTCGAGCCAAGCTGGCATCAATAAAAGGGGCATGAGAATGGATCGGCGGAGGTTCGTGGGGGCAGGCGTATGCGGCGCCCTCCTGTTGCCGCTCGTGGCGAACGCACAGCCGCGGGAAAAAATCGCGCGGCTCGGGACGTTGGCATCCACGCCAAGACTGGCACAGGGGGGCAATGTATCGACGATCGCCGAGCGGCTGAGCGAGCTGGGGTACGTCGAGGGTCGGAATCTTATTATCGATCATCGTTACGCGGAATCGGAAGAGAGGTTGCGGGAACTTGCCAGCCAGCTCGTTACGACCGGCAGCCAGGTCATCTACGCAAATGGCCCCTATTCGTTGCGGGCAGCCCGCGCAGCCGGCGCAATCATTCCTATTGTCTGCCTCGATCACGAGACAGATCCAGTTGCGGCTGGTTACGCGGTGAGTCTCGCGCGCCCCGGCGGCAACGTCACTGGAGTCTTCCTCGATCAGTCCGAGATCAGCGCCAAGCAGCTGCAGTTGCTCAGTGAATTGGTCCCCGGGCTGACGCGTGTCGCTGTGCTCTTCGACGCCCCGGTTGCGTCGGCACAACGCGAATCCGTGGAGGGGGCCGCAAGACGACTAGGCGTCACGATTGCGCCCATTGTCTGGCACGGTCCCGATACCCTGCCCGCTGCGCTTCAGTCGGCAACGCAGGACGGCGCGCGCGGACTCATCGTGCTGTCGTCGCCGCACATTTACACGGAACGGAATCGAGCGTTGATTGCCGGGGCCGCATTGAAGGGGCGCTTGCCTGCGATCGGCCTGTTATCGAGCTTCCCGCGCGATGGCTTGCTTATGGCCTACGGCCCTGTGCAAAAAGACATGTTGCGCAGCGCAGCTGATTTGGTGGCTAAGGTTCTGGACGGCACTCGGCCTGCCGACCTTCCGATTCAACGGCCGGTTAGCTTCGCACTTGTGATCAACCAGAAGACTGCCAATGCGCTCGGCCTCACCATCCCGCAGTCGCTACGGGTGCAGGCCGAGTTGATAGATTGATGGATCGTTGCGTTCGCGGGCTTCGCGGTGCTCGCCGTGGTCGCCGACTGACCAGATTCGCCCGCTTTAGAAAAGACCTAAGGGCTGCAACGGGTCGAGCGCGGTTTTTGAACATAGTGCAGTCAGAAGCCGTACAACGTGTCTGAGATCGAACCACGGCTGGGACAAATCACGTGAGGGATGCCATGGATTTCCGCCTCACCTCCGAGCAGGAACAGTTCCGCGAATCGGTGCGGCGCACGGCCGAGAAACACCTCGCGCAAGGCGCGCTCGAGCGCGCGCACTCTCTCGAATACCCCTGGGATGTCGCGAAGCTCATGGCCGCTCATGGGCTGCTCGGCATCACGATCTCCGAAGCCGACGGCGGCCATGGGGGCACCCTGCTCGACGCAGTGATCGCAATCGAGACCATCGCCTCGATCTGCCCGAAAAGCGCCGACGTCGTTCAGGTTGGCAACTTCGGCCCTATCCGCGTTCTTGCCGAGTACGGCACTCCGCAGCAGAAGAAGCGTTACCTGGAGCCGCTGCTCGCCGGCGAATCGGTTGTCTCGGTCGGTATGACCGAGCCAGAGGCCGGATCCGCCGTGACCGAGCTCAAGACCACGGCGACCGCGGACGGCACGGGCTATCGCGTCAACGGCTCCAAGATATTCACTACCCACTCGACCCACGCCGACGTGATTCTCACCTACGTGCGCTTCGGCCCGGGAGTGACCGGGATCGGCTCGGTCTTGATCGACCTGAAGGCGCCGGGAGTGCGCTTCGGCAAACGTTCGAAGTTCATGTCCGACGAGGAGTGGGCGCAGATCTACTTCGACAATGTCTTCGTTCCGTCCGATGCGGTGCTGCTCAAGGAAGGCGGGTTCAAGAAGCTGATCGCCGGATTCAACGTGGAACGTATCGGCAACGCCGCGCGCTCGCTCGCGCTCGGCCGCTACGCCTACGAGGCGGCACGTCAATGGGCGATGCAAAGAAAGCAATTCGGGCGCCTGCTGTGCGAGTTCCAGGGCCTGCAATGGAAGTTTGCCGACATGAAAATCAAGCTCGATGCGGGGCAAATGCTGTTGTATCGCGCAGCGGCTAACGCCGACCGCGGCTTTCCGTCCGCGGAGGAGACCGCGATTGCCAAGGCGTTTTGCAACCAGGCGGGATTCGACATTGCGAACGACGCGCTGCAGGTGATGGGCGGGCTCGGCTACTCTCAGGAGGAGCTGGTCGAGTACTGCGTGCGCCGCTGCCGCGGCTGGATGATCGCCGGGGGGTCGATCGAAATCCTCAAGAACCGCATCGCGGAGGCGGTGTTCGAGCGAAGCTTCCCGCAGCGGCCGGGAAAAAACTGACGTGCTCAGTCGGGCCTGATACCGGAGGTCTGGATCACCTCGGCCCATTTCGCGACTTCCTCGCGCAGGACCTTGTCGAACTCGAGGGGCGTGCTGCCGACGGGCTCCGCGCCCTGATCGAGAAGGCGCTGTCTGATGTCCGGCGACCGCGTGGCCCTGATGATCGCCTCGGAGAGGGTGTTGATGATGTCGCGCGGCGTCGCAGCGGGAGCGAGCACGCCGTACCACAGCGTCACTTCGACTCCTTTCAACCCGGCCTCCCGCATTGTCGGCACGTCAGGCATCAACTCCGAGCGCCGGGCGCCAGTCGAGGCGAGAGGGCGTAGCCGTCCGGATTTGACATGCTGAAGGATCGCCGGAACGTTGGCGAAGGTCAGGTCGACGTCCCCCGCGATCAATGCGGTGAGCGAAGGCGCGCTGCCCTTGTACGGCACATGCACGATGTTCGTTCCAGTGCGCAGCTTGAACAGCTCGCCGGCAAGGTTCTGGGTCGTGCCGGTGCCCGCGGACGAATAGTTAAGCACCCCAGGTTTTGCACGCGCGAGCGCAATCAGCTCGTTCACGCTTCTGGCTGACGACGACGCGTTCACCACGAGTATGTTCGCGCTCTCCGAGAACACCGAGACCGCCGTAAAATCGCGCAACGTGTCGTACGGAAGATTCTTGTAGAGCGCCATGTTGATCGCTACCGCGGGGCTATTGACCAGCAGTGTGTAACCGTCGGGCGCCGATTTCGCTACGAGATCATTGGCAATGTTGGTGCCGGCCCCGGGACGATTGTCAACGATAACCTGCTGGCCGAGGAGCTCGGAAAGCTTGGCCGCGAGCAAACGCGCATTGATGTCCACCCCTCCGCCAGGGGTGAACCCGACGACAAGCCTCACGGGTCTGGTCGGATAGGCTTGAGCTTGCACCGGTTCGCTGCCTGTCGCGATGCACAGCGCAATCAGCCACAGGATGTACCGTATCCCAGGCATCAATTCCTCCTGCTGGAGGCACGATCGTTCGGGGTAGGAATTTTACGCCACGAACTTTCGATTCAGGTGAATAAGGTAGCGAGTAGCCCCGCGATCCCCAATCCGAGTGCGGCGAGTGCGTCCCCGGCGATGAGTCCCCCGCCCACCAGCGAAGTCGTGCTCATGTCCTCGGGGAGCGCAGCCGGTTTGTCCTTGTCTTTGGGCAGGCTGTTGACGAAGCTCGCGAACACGCCGCCCGCCGCGAACCACGCCGAGGTCGGAAGGTTGACGAAACCGCCGAATGAGGACGCGTAGGGTGACGGCAATACCACGGCATCCAGCAGGAAGTCGGTGCTGAAACCTATCTTGCCTGCCTTGACGAACTGCTGGTAACCGTCACGCGATTTGATGATCTTGCGCAGCAGCTCGGTCGCAAAGCCGATGAAAACGCCGACCCAGATCGCGGTGCGCTGATAGGGCTTGTCTTCGGTAAGACTGCGCAGCGCGCCGACGAACTTGTAGGTCATCGCCGACGCCCACCGGTCCGGTTGCTGATCCGCAGAGAGCGTGGTTTGATCGAGCAGCAGCACCGGGTACGCGCTCATGAAAAGCTTGGCGAACACGACCGCCATGATCGCGCCCATCACGATGCCGGCGACCTGAAAGCGGAATTGAATGGTGCGATTGGTGCCGAGCCGCCACCCGGTCGAGCGGTCTTGCTGCATGTCGCACGCCTCGGCGGTGGACACCAGCACCACGGTTGCCGCCATCAAGCCGATCGTCGGATCCTTGAGGCCGATCGAGGCCATGAGGATCACGGTCACCACGAATGCGGATGAAATCGGGTTCTGGTCGACCATCCCCACCGAAATGCCGTTCACCATTGCGAATACGAACACCAGCAGCACTGCGAACACCAGGTAGCCGACCGGCTGATGGAGCATCTGTGAGCCGGTGACGACGATGCCGATGCCCCAGAACACGACCCAGACGACGAGCATGCGTGTGTTGATGCGCTTCCAGTCTTCCTGCTCGACCGGTTTCTCACCCGTGCGCTCCCTGGCGCGTTGATACGCACGGAAGAGAATCAGCGAGACATCGATGAGCGCCGCGCCCATGATCATTCCGAGCGCGATCAGGAAGGTGATTTTTCGGAACGGCTCGCCCGCTTTAAGCCAGCCGATGGACACGAAGTAGGGAATCATCGCCCAGCTGACGAGTCCGCCGACGATGGCCGCGATGCCGATGCGCGCGCCGACGATCATGCCGGCGCCAAACGTCGACGTGGACAAATCGATCGCGCCAAGAAACGCCGTCTTCGCCGCGCCTATGCCGCCGGCGATGCCCAGCGCCATGCCGCCGAACAGGCGCGTGACCGACTGCCTGAGCAACACCGGATCGGTCAGCGCGCGCAGAATGTTGGCGACGGCAAGTCCAGAGGGGAACGTAAGCTGCAGGCGGTCGACGAGAATCGGCGTGTAGAGCATGCCGACGCCGACGCCGAACATGCCGATGCAAAGCATGTAAAGAATCAGCTGCCACATCGGCGGCTGCGGCAAACCCAGCCATGTCATGGCCTGAATCACGACCGCCATGGCGCTCATGCCGGCCACCGACGCGGCGGTGGTCTGGATATAGTTGGCTCCATGACGACCCTGCGCGCCGTAGCCGAAAGTCACCGTCGACCCGAGTATGCCTGCGAGCACCTGGCCGCCCACGAAAAAGCCGAGCGAGAAATTCATATACGACGCGGCAACCCCGCCCAAGGGACCCAGGACGAAGATGCCGACGGCGCCGAGCAAGGCGTAGTACTTCCAGGTGCCAAGTCTTGGAAGCCACGCCCACCGTTGAGCGCCCTCTGGCAGCGGTATCGACGTAGAAGTCATGGTTGGCGAGGGTGCGCGGCCGGTGGAGAATCGGGCAGACCGAGTCTACCAAACCCAATGTCATCGGGCCTTGCGGCCTTGAAGGTCGATACCCAGCATATTAGTAGACTTCGCGACGGTACGAAACCGTTGCCGCCAAAAGGCGAACGGCACAAGATTCGCCGCAGCGCTCAAGCTGCCTGAATAAGAAAAAGCCCCGCAACCCGGGGCCTTTTCGAAACTGCTTTGGGTGCGTTATTGACCCTTGTCACGCTCCCAGTGCCCTTCATTAAAGCGATAGCGACCGTTTTGCTCGCGCCACTCATGGCCGACCCAGTGTTCCCCGCGCCGAGCGGGCACATACTCGCCCTTGACCCAGACGTGGTGATGACTCGGTTCGTCCCACTGCCAATAGCCCGGTGTGTAGACAAAGCCCTCGCGAGCCGGCGCGTCTTCGACAATCGCGACCGGCGGCGCGATATCGACGTCAATATCGACCCTCGCCTGAGCCGCGAGCGGAACGGCGAGCGAACCAGCAAGTGCGACTGCCAAGAGAGATTTCCGAACGTTCATAAAGACTCCTTTTCGGATTACGTTTTCGGGACAACGCGCCGCTATCTTGCCGCCCCGGCAAATGGATGCCAATCAGAGGAGCTCTGGAATTCTTGTAGTCCAATCTCACGGTAACGCCGGACCGAGTCCTACATCAGGATGGGTGCGCGACCTTCCTGGACTCCCCGGAGCTCGGCCCATAACATTCCGGTATACATTGACGAGTATGGCGGCAAAATGTCACCGACACGGTGCGCCCGCCATGATTTAATGCATCGATCCGACGGAGTAACGCCATGCCAGCCTACCTCGTGACCATCATCACGGTGACCAAACCGGAACAGTTCGACGAATACCGCAAGCTCGCGGGGCCAGCCGTTGCCCAGTACGGCGGCAAGTTCCTTGTGCGCGGAGGCGCGAGAACGATCCTGGAGGGAAAATTCGACGGTAACCGTCTTGTCGTGGCCGAATTTCCTTCGTCCGAAAGTGCCAAGACTTTCTACAACTCGCCCGAATATCAGGGCGCTCGCGAAAAGCGGCTCGGCGCCTGCGACTTCAACATGGTGCTCGTCGAAGGTGCGTGAGCGTATCGTTCGCATTGCGCGACAGCCGCGCTGTCCGGACTCATAGGAAAGCCACGCCCATGCAGCAACCCATTCCTCCGATCGACCTGCGTTCGGACACCGTCACCCGCCCTTCGCAGGAAATGCGCGCCGCCATCGCCGCCGCGCCGGTCGGCGACGATCAATACGGTGAAGATCCGACGGTCAACCTGCTCCAGGAAAAGATCGCAGCCATGCTCGGAAAGGAAGCCGCGCTCTGGCTGCCATCGGGAACGATGGCCAATCAGGTCGCGCTTCGCATATTCACCCGGCCCGGGGACGACGTCATCGTCAGTCGCGAGAGCCACGCCGTGTGGCACGAAACCGGCGCCGCGGGCGCCAACGCCGGTATTCAGTTCACCGAGATCGGCGCTCGAGGCACGTTTACGGTCGATGAGTTCCTCGCCGCGCGCAAGGCGGCGGGTCACGTCATCTATCCCCCGACCACGCTGGTTGAAATCGAAAATACCCAGAACCGCGCGGGAGGTGTGATTTTTCCGCAGGACGAAGTCGAGCGCATCTGCGGCGCAGCTCGACGCCACGGCGTATTTTCCTTCCTCGACGGTGCGCGGCTCTGGAATGCGGCGGTAGCCAGCGGCCGATCGCCGGCCGACCTGGCAGCGCCATTCGATCTGGCGTCGGTCGCACTGTCCAAAGGGCTGGGCGCGCCCGGCGGCTCGCTGCTGGCGGGATCGCGCGAGCTGATCGGACGGGCCGTGCGCTACCGGCGAATGCTCGGCGGCGCGATGCGTCAGGTGGGAATCTTCGCTGCCGCGGGCCTTTACGCGCTGCAGCACAACATCACGCGCTTGGCCCACGATCACGCGAACGCGCGAAAAATCGCGGAGCGGCTCGCGTCGAGCCCGCGCATCGACATCGACTTGCCAAGCGTGCAGACAAACATTCTTGTCTTCACTCTCGCGCCGGGCGCGCCCGACGCGCCGACGGTGGTGACTCGGGCGCGGGAGCGTGGCGTGCTGGTGTTTGCTTTCACGCCGAGAATGCTGCGCGCGGTTACCCACCTCGACGTGTCCGCCGAGCAGTGTGCGAGGGCCGCCGATATTCTGGTCGAGATCGCCGAAGGCTCGCCCGCGTGAGCGCAGGGGCGCGAGACGCATGAGGTCAAAGCGGGCGTAGAATAGCGTCGGATATGACCGCGAACCCGATGCATGGGCGCAGCAAACGGGCTGCCGCGATGATCGCAGCCGGCGCGCTCGTTCTCGCGACCGGCGCCGCCGACGCCGCCACGGCATCGATCTACAAATGCCTCGGCGCCAATCTCGCCGTGATCTACACCGACCAGCCATGCAAAGGCGGTGAGAAGCTCGATATCCGTGCGGGTGAGGCCGATCCCGCAGCAGTCGCGCAACTGCAGCGCGCCCGCGATCAGCTCGACTGGAGTGCTGCGGTGCGCATTGCTGAAGAGCGCCGCACGGCCGCACAAAGAGACCTTGCAGCGCTAGCGCGGCGCGAGCGGGACGAAGATCGCAGCGCAGAGTACGGGCCCGACGACGTGCCCTCGCCCTACGCCCTCCTGTGGTATCCGGGGTTTGGTTCGATGCACCCGCCGCACCCGCGGCCGCCGCATCCGCCCCGAACCGCGGCGCCGCGTAGTTTCGCACCCAATCCGCCGTATGTCGTGCCCCGGTCGTAGATGCATTGCGGGGATCACGTCCAGATCCGAGAAGACGCTTCCGCGTCGCTCCTAGCTTCCCGTCAAATGTCCGGCGCTGTGAATCGCGCGCGCTTGCCCGTGCGGAGATTGATCGCCCTGAGCTCGCTCGTGGCGCTTTCGCTGAGCCATGCGTCGGCAGACGGCGAAGTGTTCAAATGCGTCGATGCCGCTGGAAAGACGAGCTACCAGGCCAATCCTTGTCAGAACGCCGCCGGGGAGACGCTCAAGGTTCAGGCCCCGGCGCCGGCGGCGACCCCTTCGGCGACGAGCCCCAAGAGCGCACCGGGCGTGTCCTCCCGCGTGGCAAAAGATCGAATTCCCACCGAAGCCGAGTTCAGGGGTCCACGCGAGACGTGGGAACGTCTGGGGCTGGCCATACGCCGCGGTGACAAGGCTGCCGCGCTGAAGGAGTTGACGCCCTTCGCACAGCAGCGGCTCGCATCGGTCTTCGACACCATCGGCAGCAAATCGACGCCGCTCAATGCCGAGGAGCTCGGCTCGATCCGCTCGGTCACGCTGGCGGGCGAAGGCCTCGCCACGATCACCCTCACGCGCAAAAAAGCCGACGGCATTTATGTGCATGACGTGAACCTGATACGCGATGCCGAAGGAAAGTGGCGCATCGACAACATGTAGACGCTCTACTCCGGCCACTCCGTCGAGGTCAGCCCGCACTTGTCCGACCGTCGCTCGCGAACGCCCAGTTTCGCCCCGGCGCGGCGGCAAAAAGAGTCTTCGTGTATTCGTGCTGCGGATGCTCGAACAGTTCGCCCACCGGTCCCTCCTCCACGATGCGCCCTTGCTGCATCACCGCGACGCGGTTGCAGACCTGCGCCGCGACGCGCAGATCGTGGGTGATGAACAGCATCGCGAGGTTGAGCTCGGTGCGGATTTCGTCCAGCAGCGCCAACACCTGCGCCTGTACCGACACGTCGAGCGCGGACACCGCCTCGTCGGCGATCAAGAGCTCGGGCTCGATCGCCAGAGCGCGCGCGATGCAGACGCGCTGCCGTTGTCCTCCTGAAAACTGATGCGGGTAGCGGTCGAGCGATCTGGGATCGAGCCGTACCAGATCCATCAGCCGGCGGGCGTTGGCAAGCGCTGCGTCGCGGTCGATGCCGTAATTCATCGGACCCTCTACGATAGCCTGGCCGACCGTTCGCCGCGGATTGAGCGACCGATATGGATCCTGAAACACAATCTGCACCCGGCGGCGGAACCGGCGCAGCGCGCCGGCACCAAGCTGCGCCACATCCTCGCCGTCGAGCATGATGCGCCCAGCGCTCGGCTCGATCAGCCGCGCGATGCAGCGCGCGACCGTCGACTTGCCCGAGCCCGATTCGCCGACGATGCCGAGCGTCTCGCCGCGGCGAATCTCGAGCGATATCGACGCCGCCGCGGCGACGCTGTCGCTGCGGCGGAGCCATCCTCCGCGACTATAGGTTTTGGTCAGTCGCTCGGTGCGCAAAACGACGCGCGCGCCGGCCGCTAGCTGGCGCTGGCGCGGCTTGAGGCTCGGCACCGCCTCGATGAGCATCCTCGTGTAGTCATGTCGCGGATGGGCAAGGAGCTCCTGCGCGGGCGCGAATTCCACCACCTCACCCTGCCGCAACACCGCCACGCGATCGGCGATCTCCGCGACCACGCCGAAGTCGTGAGTGATGAACAGCACGCCCGTGCCGTGCTTGCGCTGCAGCTCCCGGATCAATTCCAGGATCTGCGCCTGCGTCGTGACGTCGAGCGCTGTCGTCGGCTCGTCCGCGATCAGGAGCCGTGGATTGAGCACCAGCGCCATCGCAATCATGATTCGTTGCCGCTGGCCGCCCGAGAGCTGGTGGGGATACGACGCGACCATGCGTTCTGGCTGGGGGAGCTGCACGTCGCACACGATCTCCAGAACGCGCAAGCGACGATGCGCGGCGGAAAGCGCGGTGTGCGTTGCCAGCACTTCGTCGATCTGGTCGCCACAGGTCATGACCGGGTTGAGTGCGGTCATCGGTTCCTGAAAGATCATCGACATTCGCGTGCAGCGAAGCTCGCGCAGACGAGCTTCGCTCACCGCCAGCAGGTTCTCTCCGTCGAGCAGCACCTGCCCGCCCGTGGCGCGCAGCGCGGCCGGCAAGAGGCCCATCGTTGCCTGCGCGATGACCGATTTTCCCGACCCCGATTCGCCCACCAGGCACACCATCTCGCCCGCATCGACACTGAAGCCTGCGCCATCGACCGCCAGCGCACGATCGCCGCCGGACGGCAACGCGATCGTCAGCTCGCGGACCTCGAGCACCGCACGCGCGCATTCACTCATGAGCGATCACAATCGTTTGCTCATCCTTGGATCGAGCGTGTCGCGCAAGCCGTCGCCCAGCATGTTCACCGCGAGCACGGTCAAGGCGAGCAGGATGCCCGGATAGAGAATGTTGTGCGGAAAAATGCGGAACAGCGCGCGGCCCTCGGCCATGATGTTGCCCCACGTAGGCGTCTGCGGTGGAATGCCCACGCCCAGAAACGACAGGATGGCTTCGATCAGGATCGCCGACGCGGCGATATATGTTGCCTGCACGATCAGCGGCGGCACAGTGTTGGGGAGAATGTGGCGGACGATCAGCGGCAGCGTGGGAGTGCCGACCGAGATCGCGGCTTCGACGTAAGGTTCCTCGCGCACCGATAGGACCACCGAGCGCACGAGGCGCACGACGCGCGGAATTTCCGGAATCACGATCGCGACGATCACCGCCAGGAGGCCGGTCGAGGAAAGCGACACCACCGCGATCGCCAGCAGGATTGCCGGAATCGCCATCAAGCCATCCATCACCCGCATGAGGATGCCGTCGAGCCAGCGGATGTAGCCTGCGATGAGGCCGATCACGAGCCCGATCGCGACGCTGATCAGCGCCACCGACGCGCCAACCAGGAGCGACGCGCGTGCGCCGTAGGCGACGCGGCTGTAAATATCGCGGCCCAGTGTGTCGGTGCCCATGTAATGCACGAGCGTGGCTTCACCGCCGTCGGCGTTGCGTACGATCTCCTCGTATCCGGGCAGCTTGTTTCGCACCGCGGGATTGATCGCCGCCGGATCGACCGTGCCGAGCCACGGCGCGGCGAGCGCGATCGAAAACATGATCGCGAGAATCGCGGCACCGGTAACCACACCCGGGTTGCGCAGCAAACGTCGTCCGACATGGGTCTGCGGCGCCGGCGGCAAGGTCCGATCGATGTCGGTCAGATCGGCAGCGACGGTCATGGGCAGAAAGTTTTCATGGCATCACTGCTTTCTCGCGCGCTTTCCCGATGCCATCGCACGGTTCATGATTGAGCACTATGAAAATGCGTGACGGCCGGACCCCCAATCGTCATTCCCGCGAAGGCGGGAATCCATTGTCTTTTGATCGTTGCAAAATGGATCCCCGCCTTCGCGGGGATGACGCTAGTTTTGTGGAAGTCGTCATCCATTCGGGGTTCCTCGCTAGTAGCGGATCCGCGGGTCGAGCAGCGGATAGGCGACGTCGACCAGAAGGTTGATCAGCACGTACGTCACCGAAAAGAGCAGGATCACCGCCTGCACGGTCGGATAGTCGCGGGCGAGCACGGCGTCGACCGTGAGGCGTCCGAGCCCGGGAATGCTGAACACGCTTTCGGTCACGACTACGCCGCCGATCAAGAGCGCGATGCCGAGCCCGACCACCGTCACGATCGGAACCGCGGCGTTGCGCAAGGCGTGCCGCATCAGCACCACCCGATTGGTGAGACCTTTGGCGCGCGCGGTTCGTATGTAATCCTCGCCGAGCACTTCGAGCACGCTGGTGCGCGTGATGCGGGCGATGAGTGCGATGTAGATCACCGACAGCGTGAGGCTCGGGAGGATCAGCCGCTGGACGAATCCGCCGAAGCCCCCGGAGATCGGCTGGTAGCCCTGCACCGGCAGCCAGTTGAGCCGGATCGAGAACACGTAGATCAGCGCGTAGCCGATGACGAATACCGGCACCGAAAATCCCAGCACCGAGAAGCCCATGACGACCCGATCAAGCCAGGTACCTTGACGGTACGCGGCGACGACGCCAAGCGGCACGGAGATCAGGATCGACAGCGCCATCGTAAGTGTCGCCAGCGCCAGGGTCGGCCCGACGCGGTCGGCGATAAGCTCCGCCACCTGCTTCTTGTAGAAAAAAGATTCGCCGAAGTCGCCGCTCAGCACGTGTCCGAGCCAGATGAAGAACTGCGAGACGATGGGACGATCGAGGCCGAGCTTTTGCCGGATCAGGACGATGTCCTGCGACGTTGCGGCAGCGCCCGCGATGATCGATGCCGGATCGCCGGGCGTGAGACGCAACATGGAAAAGACGAACACCGCGACCACCGCCATGACCGGCAAGGTCGCGAGAAGACGGCGGCCGATGTAGGCGAGCATCGATGGTCCCCGGCTTGTCGCTGGGGCGGGAGGCTAGGCCCTACTTGCCGGTCTTGCCGATATTCCAGAACACCGACGCCGGCGCCACTACATAGCCGTCGACGTTCTTGCGCGAGGCGCCTGGCTGGTACCACTGTCCGAGATGGATGTGGGTCGGATATTGCGTCCAGCGCACCTGCACCGCTTCGGCGATTGCCTTTTGCCTGGCCGGATCGGTCTCGCGGGCGAAGTCATCGCGCAGCTTTTCGATCTGCGCGTCGCAGGGCCAGCCGAACAGCGCCTTGTCGCAACTCGAATTGAGGAACGCGGTCGACACCGGATTCAGAATGTCGGCCGAAACCCACGATGTGATGAACGCGTGCCAGCCGCCCTGCGTCGGCGGATCCTTTTTAGCCCGCCGTGCGACCAGCGTCTGCCAGTCCATCGACTGCATGTCGACTTTGAAGCCGGCCTTTTCCATCAGCGATTTCGCGACCGGCGCGAGATTGGTGAGCACCTGCAGGTCCGTCGAATGCATCAGCACGATGGGCGTCCCGTCATAGCCCGCCTCCTTGAGCAGCGCCTGAGCCTTGGCAAAATTCGACTCGAGCAATCCGTCCATGCCCTTGTCCGACGCGAGCGGCGTGCCGCAGACGAACAGCGCTTTGCAGGTCTTGTAGTACTGCTTGTCGCCGATCGTCGCCTGCAGGAAGTCCTCCTGATTGAATGCGTACAGCAGCGCCTGCCGAATCTTCACGTTGTCGAACGGTTTCGCGGTCGTGTTGAAGCGAAACGCGTACTGGTTTCCCAGCGGATTCCAGTCGACCAGCTTGATGCTCGACTCGTTGCGCAATATGGGCAGCAGATCGTGCGAGGGTTGCTCGATGAAGTCGATCTCGCCGGCGATGAGCGCGTTGACCGCGGTTTGCTGGTCGGCGACGACTTTCCATTCGACGCGATCGACTTTCGCCACCTTGCCCCCGGCGAGGCCCGACGGCGGCTCGGTGCGCGGCTTGTACTTGTCGAACTTGACGTAGACGGCCTTGTCTCCCGGCTTCCATTCGTCCTTCTTGAACACGAATGGACCCGACCCGGTGTAGTCGGAGATCTGTTCGTTGGGACTCGTCTCGGCGACGCGCCTGGGCATCATGAACGGCACCGCGGACGACGGCTTGCCGAGTGCAGTCAGCACCAGTCCTGTCGGCGCGCTCAATACGATCTGGAAGGTCCCGGCATCGACGACCGGCATATCCTTCACGAACGACATCATCTTCTGGCCCATCGCGTCCTTGGCGCCCCAGCGCTTGATCGACGCGACGCAATCCTCGGCGGTCACGGGCTTGCCGTCATGCCACAACAGACCGCTGCGCAACGTGAAGGTGTAGGTCAGCTTGTCGGCGGAAAGATCGAACTTTTCCACCATCTGCGGCTTAATCTGGTTGTTCGCATCGGTCGCGAACAGCGTGTCGTAGATCATGTAGCCGTGATCGCGAGTGATATAGGCGGTGGTCCAGATCGGATCGACGATTTTGAGGTCGGAGTGCTTGACCACGCGCAGCGTCGTCTGCGCCTCGGCGTTGACCATCACGAATGTGGCGACCAGTGCCGCCACCGTCGTGGGCAGCGCAAGCTTGCAGGAGCGAAGGTTCAGCATGGAAGATTCCTTGACTGGGGCATCGGGCCGAAGTCCCGATGAGGCGCGGCGCGCACGACGAGGGAGCACGATAGCCGATGCAGACTGGTAATAGCAATGGGCTACCATGCAGGATCGATGGGTGTCAGCACGTCCGCGCGCGCTTCGATCGCCTCGGCTGCGGCGAGACACAAGTCTTCACGAAAGCGCTGTCCCACGATTTGCACGCCCGTGGGCAGTCCGTCGACCACGCCGGTCGGCACGGCCATCGCCGGGAGCCCGAGCACCGGAACCGCCATCATCGTCGCACACTCGCGCCACAAGGCCGCGGTGCGCGCGGCGCTTTCGATGTCGAACCCCTGCTCGTATACCGGTTCGGAGCAGATCGGCGCCAGCACGAGCGGCGCGCGATCCAAAAAGAGGGTCCACTCGCGGATCAATCGTGTGCGTTCCGCCAGCGATTTCATGTATGACCAGGCATCGGACGGTGGAATGTTGTCGAACATGAAACGGACCGCGGTGCGAATGCCCTCGTCGCCTTCTTTTTCGATCAGCGCCAGCGTGTAATGGCGAAACTCCGGCATCTGCATCTCGAACCAGAGCTCCTTGGCGCGTGTGAAACCCGGCGTTCTGTCGTCGACAATCTCGTACCCGGCGTCGGCGAGCGAAGCGGCAGCTTGCTCGAGCGCGCTAGCTACCGACGGGTGCAGCTTGACGCCGGCAAGATCGCGCGCTTCGGTGACGACCGCGACGCGGATCGGCTGTCGCGCCGAGGGCGCCGGCCCTTCGAGCGGCACCGGCATCCACCACGGGTCACGCGGATCGCGGGCCGCCATCGCGGCGAGACCCAGGCGCACATCGGCGACGCTGCGGGCAAGAGGTCCCTGCACCGACATGAGTTGCGACGAGATCGAGCGCTCGGCGGTCTGCGTCGGATTGTACGCGGGCACGCGGCCGAATGACGGCCGGATGCCCGCGAGGCCGCAGCAATACGCGGGAAATCGCACCGACCCGGCGATGTCGTTGCCGTGCGCCAGTGGGGTGATGCCCGCGGCGACGGAGGAGGCCGCGCCGCCGGAAGAGCCGCCGGGGGTGTGGATTTTCGACCACGGGCTATAGGTGCGTCCGCGCAAATCGTTCACCGTATCGAGCCTGAAGCTGAAGGCGGGCGTATTGGTGCGGCCGAGAATGACCGCGCCCGCCTTCTTCCAGTTGGCGACGATCGGACTGTCCTCCAGGGCGATGACGTTCCGAAAGCCGACCACGCCGTTGGTCGTCGCAGAGCCTTGCTGATCGACGTTTTCCTTGATCGTCACCGGCACACCGTGCATTGCGCCCAGCTCGTCGCCTCTCGCGACCGCTTTATCGGCGCGATCGGCGGCCTCGCGCGCGCTCTTCGACAGATCGACCGTCACCGCATTGAGCTTGGTATTGACCGCCGCCATGCGACCGAGGCACGACTCGAGGGCCTCGTGCGCCGAGATGTCGCGACCGCGGATCGCCGTCGCGATCCGATTTGCGGTCCAGCGCCAGATGTCGTCGCTCATGGCAAACGGGCGACTCTGTTCTTGTCCGGGCGGCGGCGTTTGCGCGTCGAAGCGATTCCGGCTACTCTCGCCCGGCGCTTTTCGTCCGACGCCAATCCAGGAAAACCCGCGGGAAAACCAATGAGTCTGATCGCTGTAGGCGGCTTCCAGCACGAAACCAACACCTTCGCGCCGTCAAAAGCCGATTTCAGGGCTTTCGAGGATGGCGGCGGCTGGCCGCCGCTGACGTCCGGTGCGGAGATCGCGCCGCGCCTTTCCGGCGCCAACATTCCGGCCGCGGGCGCCATCGATACGCTGCACGCTCTTGGGCATCGCACGGTCGGTCTCGTATGGGGCGCGGCGCCTCCCTCGGCGCACGTCACGCGCGACGCCTATGAGCGGATCGCCGGCGACATGCTAGCACGGCTGGAAGCGGCCGGTCCGGTGGACGGGATCTATCTCGATCTCCACGGCGCCATGGTCGCCGAGCATCTCGACGACGGCGAAGGCGAGCTCTTGTCCCGCGTGCGCCGCCTCGTAGGCAATCGCGTTCCGATCGTCGCCAGCCTCGATTTGCACGCCAACGTCACGCAGGCAATGATCAAACACTGCGACGGATTGGTGTCTTACCGCACCTATCCTCACGTCGACATGGCGGCCAGCGGCGAGCGCGCCGGTCATCTCCTCCAACGCATGCTTACCGAGGGCGAGGCGCCGACCAAATCCTTTCGCACGCTCGATTTTCTCACCGGCCTGCCGTCGCAATGCACTCTCATCGAACCCGCAAGGAGCCTGTACGCCATGCTCGGGCGCCTCGAACCCGAGCACGACACCGTGCTCTCGTTCACTCCCGGCTTCCCGATGGCCGATTTTCCGGAATGCGGCATGGCGGTATTGGGCTACGGTCCCGACCTTGCGCGGGTGCAGACCGCGACGGCGTATCTCGCCAACGCCATCGCCGACGCGGAGGGCGAATTTTCGATGGAGCTGTTCGCGCCGGAAGCGGCCGTGTCGCGTGCGATACAGCGGGGCGAGCCGGGCGCCCCCGTGGTGCTTGCCGACACCCAGGACAATCCAGGCGCCGGCGGCAACGGCGACACCACCGGATTGCTCGCTGCGTTGCTCGCGCGTCGCGCGCCGGGGGCCGTGCTGGGCCTGCTGATCGATCCGCCATCCGCCGCCAAAGCGCTGGCCATCGGCGCGGGTCGCAAAGCGATATTCGAGCTCGGCGAGATTTCCGGCGTGAAAGGGCACGTGCCGCTGGCCGGAGAGTTTGCGATCGAGCGCGTGGCAGACGGACGATTCACCTGCACCGGTCCGATGTTCTCGGGATTCCGCATGGATTTGGGGCCGATGGCGGTGCTGGAGAAAGACGGCGTGCGCGTGGTGCTCGCATCGCGCAAGTGTCAGGCCGCGGATCAGGAGATGTTTCGCCACGTCGGCATCGAACCGAAGACGCAACGCATCCTCGCGCTCAAGAGCTCGGTGCATTTTCGCGCCGATTTCGAGCCCATCGCCAGGGAGGTACTGGTGGTCGTTGCACCCGGCCCGGCAAAAGCGGATCCGACGATGTTCGCGTGGTCGCGGCTGCGCAAGGGACTGCGGCTCAAACCATTGGGGCCGGCATTCGGCGACATCGCCCTTTGAAGCTTCCCTAGTCAGACCATGCCGCGCCGCTACGTCATCGCGCTGATCAAGCACGAGACCAACACCTTCTCGCCCATCGCAACGCCGCTTGCGTCGTTCGGCCACGGTAACGGCCCGGCGTTCGGCGATACGGCGCGCGCGCGATTCACCGGCACCAATACGCCGATGGGGGCGTACCTCGACCTCGCGATGCACGAAGGCGCGGAGATCGTTACGCCCGTCGCCGCCGAGGCGTGGCCCTCGAACAAGACTTCACGCGCAAGCTTCGAACAGCTCGTGCGCCCGCTGGAAGACGCAGTTCGCGCCGGCTGCGACGCCGCGATGCTCGACCTGCACGGCGCGATGGTGATCGAGGATTGCGACGATGCCGAAGGCGAGATCGTCATGCGGCTGCGCAGAATCGCGCCGGAGCTGCCGATCGCGGTCACGCTCGACTATCACACCAATCTCTCCGGGGATCTCGTCGACAATGCGACGGTGATCACCGGCTACAAGACGTATCCGCACGTCGACATGTACGACGTGGGACGCTTGTCTGGAGAAATCCTGATCCGCACGCTCAAGCTCGAGATCGAGCCGGTGATGGCCTGGGGATGGAGGCCCCTCCTTGCGTCGGTCATGCGCCACGCGCCCGAAGATGGCCCCTCGGGCGACATCCTGCGCTACGCGCGCGAGATGGAAGCAAGCGGCAAGGTCCTCGCCGCGACATTACTGCCGTCGTTTCCGCATGCCGATACGCCACACACCGGTGTCTCCGCGATCGTGGTCGGCGACGCAAGGCGCGGCGGGGAAGGTGCCGCCAGGGAAGTGTGCGAGCGCATGCTCGACATCGCCTGGCAGCGCCGCGCCGAGTATGCGTTCGTCGCGGCGCCATTGGCGGAGTCGGTGGCAGCCGCCAAGCGGCTTGGCAATGCGCCGCAGGACGGCCCGGTGCTGCTGATCGATCATTGCGACAACTGCGGCTCGGGCGGAGCGCAGGATGTAATGGCGGTGGTCGCGGAGATCCTGCGTCAGGAGCTCGATGACGTCGCGATCGCGCCGATCCGCGACCCGGCCGCGGTCGCGCAGATGATTGCCGCCGGCCTCGGCAAGCAGGTCACCCTCGACCTCGGCGGCAGGACCGATATGCCGTCGATCGGAACCAGCGGCGAGCCGCTGCGAATTTCGGGCCGCGTGCTCGCGATCACCGACGGCGAGTTCACCATCACCGGACCGATGTATACCGGCCTCAGGACTTTTCTGGGGCGCACGGCGGTGCTTGGTGTTGAAAATGCGGCCGGGGCTTCGGGGCCTCGCGTCGAGATCGTGATCACCGAGCGCGGTCACGAGCCGATGGACCTCGGTATATTCACCCACTGCGGTATCGATCCGCGGCAAAAGCGCTTCATCATGCTCAAATCACGCGTTCACTATCGCGCCGGCTTCGGCCCGATCGCATCGCACGTCGTCGAATGCGCAGGCGCCGGCGTCACCAATGCTGATCTGTCGGTGTATCGTTACGAAAAACTCAGGCGGCCGATCTATCCGCTCGACCCGCTCTGAAGCTCGACGCTCACTGCCCGTGGCCTCCACTACTCACGTCCGCGCGCCCGACTACAATCTGCTGATCGACATCGGCAACACGTTCCTGAAATGGGGATTGTTCCGAAACCGGTCGAGCGGCGGCGCGCGCGAAAACCGGCTGGAATCGGGCCATGCGCTTCTCGCCGAAATACCGGCACTCGCGCTGCAGTTTGCGAAATTTCGCGCGCCGGCGCAAATCATCATATCCAATGTCGCCGGCACGCGAGTCCGATCGACCATCATCCGCGTGCTCGAAGTCTGGTCGGATGCGCCCGCTCCGTACTGGCTGATTCCGCAAGCGGAACAATGCGGCATCGTCAACCGTTATCGCAATCCCGCTCAACTCGGAAGCGACCGATGGGCCGCGCTGATCGGCGCGCGCGAGGTCCTCGGAGCGAAGCCGGCGCTGGTGGTCGTCTCGGGCACCGCGACGACCATCGACTTCCTCACCGCTTCGGGCGAGTTCATGGGAGGCGTGATTCTGCCCGGCGTCGGCCTCATGCTGCGCTCGCTGCACGACCACACTGCCGCGCTGCCCGATGCAGACGGTGAATATGTCGACAACCCGACGCAGACCGTGGACGCTATCGCCAGCGGTTGCCAGCATGCGCAGGCGGGGGCAATCGAACGGCTCTACCGCCTGCATGCGCAACAGCAACCGGACCTTGCTTGCCTGCTCTCCGGCGGCGCCGCGCGCGCCCTCTCCCCGCGGCTAACCATCCCTTTCGAGTTGCACGAAAATCTGGTGCTGGAAGGTCTCTACCGGATCAGTCAATCGCTCGCGGGTGCGTAGCTGCGGGACGCGGGTGCAAGGGCGTCGGGCCGGCACAGGTGCGAACGCGTTCGAATCGCGGGATAATCGGCATCCAACAGCGGAGATCAATCATGAACGAGCAGCGGGAAGTCGTCATCTTGAGCGGCGTGCGCACCGCCATCGGTGATTACGGAGGCAGCTTGAAGGACATTGCGCCGACCGAGCTCGCGGCGCGCGTTGTCAAAGAGGCCGTCCTACGCGCCAGGGTCGACCCCAGCGACATCGGCCAATGCGTATTCGGCAACGTGATTCACAGCGAGCCCAAGGACATGTATCTGTCGCGGGTAGCTTGCGTCAACGGCGGCCTGCCGCACGGAACGGGCGCGCTGACGCTCAACCGCTTGTGCGGCAGCGGTTTGCAGGCGATCGTCAGCGCATCGCAATACATTCTCCTCGGCGACACCGACGCCGCGGTGGCCGGCGGCGCCGAGAGCATGAGCCGCGCCGCGTACATGAATCTGACGCAGCGCTGGGGTACGCGCATGGGAGATTCCAAGGCGCTCGACGCGATGGTCGGCGCGCTGACCGATCCTTTCGACACCATCCACATGGGCGTAACTGCCGAGAATGTCGCCGCCAAGTGCGGCATCTCGCGCGAGCAGCAGGATGCGTTCGCGGTCGAAAGCCACAAACGCGCCGCCGCGGCGATTGCCGCCGGCCACTTCAAGAGCCAAATCCTGCCGATCGAGCTCAAGAGCAAGAAAGGCCCGCTGCAATTCGACACCGACGAGCACGTGCGTGGCGACGCGACGATCGAAGGCATGGCGAAGCTCAAAGCGGTGTTCATCAAGGAGAACGGCAGCGTCACCGCGGGCAACGCGTCCGGCATCAATGACGCAGCGGCGGCGGTGGTGCTGATGGAAAAATCGGCGGCGGCGAAAAAGGGCCTCAAACCGATGGCCCGGCTGGTCGCCTATGGCCACGCCGGCATCGACCCCAAGATCATGGGCCTGGGTCCCGTCGGCGCGGTTCCCCGCGCTCTCGCCAAGGCGGGGCTTAAGCTCGACCAAATGGACGTCATCGAATCGAACGAGGCATTTGCGGCGCAGGCGCTTGGCGTCAGCAAAGAGCTCGGCATGAACGCGGCCAAGGTCAACCCGAATGGCGGTGCGATTGCGCTTGGGCACCCGATCGGCGCCACCGGATGTCTGCTGACGGTAAAAGCGATGTACGAGCTTCAGCGCACGGGCGGTCGTTACGGGCTCGTCACCATGTGCATCGGCGGCGGTCAGGGAATCGCGGCGGTTATCGAGCGGATGTAGCGCTGTGAGCAGCGAGCCAGGTGGCGCTGTGAGCAGCGAGCCAGGTCCCGCTCGCGAAGCGAGTGGGGTGCGAGCGCCCGCGAATCAGCACCCGCCGGCGAAACGAGACACCCCGGTTCACACATAGCGTTCGAGGAGCCGGCGCCGCTCGCGAAGCGAGTGGGGTGCGAGCGCCCGCGAATCAGCGCTGCCGGCGACATGCGACATTCCATCCTACGAATCGCGCGCAAGGAGCCGGCGGCGCGCGAACCGCGGCGGAGCGCCGAGGATCAGTGGTCGAAGCCGATTTCCCGCAAGAACGCGGTTCGGTCCTGCGCGCCGAGATGGCCGGCCACCAGTTGCACGAATTCGTCCTGCGTAGCGGCCTTTTGCGCCGCGCGGTTGGCCACCACTCGGGCGATGGGTCCCAGATACGTCGCCAGGCGCATCGTCGTCTGATCGACGAAACTCTGTTCCAGCGCCGCGGTGCGGGCGCGCTGGCCCGTGGTCGAGCCGGGCTGTCTCGCGCTGCGCGACGCGCTCGCGGTCGCGCCGCCCTCGTCGAAGAATCGCTGGCGGCGCGCGGGGTCGCTGATGTTCTCGGCGAGCAGCGTATAGAGCTCGTCGACGTCGGCGGTCTGCTCGGCGGCCCGCCGTATCATGACCCGCGCCATCGGACCGACATAGTGCGCAAGCTGGCGCTCGACCGTGCGTAGCACCGTGTCATCCCAGGCGGCGACCGCCGATGCGGGATCCATTCTCACCGCCGCTACATTGATCAGCGTCGCGCCGAGCGGATCATCGGTCACGTCGGCCACTGCTTCGCACGCCTGCCTCAGCGCGCGGCTCAGCGCCTTTGCGTTCTGAAAACGCGCGTCAGGATTTTTTTCCAACGCAGTCGCGACCACCGCGTCGATCATCGGCGACAACGCCAGACGCGAAACCGTGGACGGCGGACGCGGATCCTCGTGACAGATCTTGTAGGCGATCGTCTCGAGCGCGCCGCTGAACGGCTTTTCGCCGGCAACGAGCTCGTAGAAGACGACACCGGCGCTAAACAGATCCGTGCGACGGTCGACCACTAGTCCCTGACATTGCTCCGGCGACATGTACGACGGCGTGCCCATCACCATACCCAGCGATGTCAGGCTGGAGGTATCGATGCGGGCGATGCCGAAATCCGCGACTTTCAGCGTGCCGGACCCGGTCAGGATCAGATTGGCCGGCTTGATATCGCGGTGAATGACGCCTCGCTCGTGCGCGAAATCCAGCGCCAGCAGCAGCTGAGTCATGATCGCCGCGACCTGCGCCAGATCGAAGGCCGCACCGCGATTCAAAAAATCGCGAAGTCCGGTGCCCTCGACATATTCCATGACGATGAACGCGTTGTCGTCGTCCTCGCCGTACTCGTACACACTGACGATGTTCGGGTGCAGCAGCCGGCCGGCCGCTCGCGCTTCGTTCTTGAAGCGCGCCATCGATTGCTCCACCAGGTCGGGATCGACGAGATCCTTGCGTACGGTCTTGATCGCCACCGCGCGTTCGATGCCAGGATCGAACGCCTTGTAAACGAGGCCCATCGCGCCCTTGCCGAGCACGCTGTCGATGCGGTATTTGCCAATGGTCGCCGGGTCAGCCATGGTGCCTAGCCCTCGAGCATCTTGATCGCCTGCACCATGCTGGTCTTCATTCTTCCCAGCGCCTCGGTCAGAACGCCGATTTCGTCGTGACTGCGAGTGCGAAAGTCTCCCGCCTCGAGATTGCCGAGGCTTACTTCGTCGGCAAGCCTCGCCAGCCGTTTGACCCGCCGGGTGACGAACCAGTACAGCATCAGGTTGAGCATGACGATGGTGAAGATGAAGATACCAGCCAGCGACACAAGAAAAATCTTGAAGACGTAGTTGGCACGCTGAAGCGGAACCGCGGTTGGCACCGATACGACCTGCGCGCCGATGATATCGTTCACTTTCCAGCCGAAGCCATTGGCGGCGCCGTAGGTTTCGATCATCGTCCTGGGCGCAGCATCCGGAGTACTGTGACAGACCAGGCACGCGGGATCCTTGACCTGGATCGGACGTGCCAGATACAGCGAACGGCCGTCCGGCGTGTCCCGTTCGCCGAACACCTCGAGCCGGGTCGGTGTCTGCCGGAACATGTTGACGACGTCGACCTCCCAGTCGGCAGCGTGATCGCGGGGATTAGTCGGATTGAGCGTCGCTTCCTTGTAGCTGTAGTCGGGATACTTCTTGCGCATGTCGTTGAACTGCTCGGTGGCGGCGAACGCGGGCACCGATTGCGGCAGAAACCGGTACTTGAGCTGCGTCTCCAGAAGCGGCTTCACCTGCGTGTTGGTGTAGATGCGCGCGGACGACGCAGCCTCCATCATGATCCGGGCGTGCTGCAGCACTTCCTCGCGCGCGTTGGCCTGTAGCACCTGGTACGAGACGTAACTCGCCAACGCGAAGCCCAGGATGAAGATCCCGAGCAACGCCGCGTTGAATTTCCAAACTAGGTTCACTCGCGCTCCGGTGGTTTGCTAATGGGTATTTCGCTACTTGCGCGGGGTTTCCCACGGCCAGTGCCATGTTCTTTCGGGCTCTTTCTGCTTTGCTTTTTCCTTCTCCTGCTCTTTCTCAAGATCTTTCGGCGGCGGAACCGGCTCGGTTTTCGGCTTGGCAACCACAGCGTTCCATTCCGGGAGAACCTTGCCGCTTGCCTCCGCCGCGGTGCGGAA
>DATMNH010000042.1:0-5785 GCA_035568975.1 Casimicrobiaceae bacterium | reverse complement strand
CTCGGTCAAGTCACGGACGTCGAGCGCGACCGGCTGTTGGCAACCGCGCAAGCGTTTGTTTTCGCCGCAGAGGAAGATTTCGGCATCGCTCCTCTGGAAGCCCAGGCGTGTGGCACCCCGGTAATCGCCTATTGCCGAGGCGGCGCCGCCGAAACCATCAGCGGGCTGGATGCTCCTGTGCCAACCGGAGTGTTTTTTTCCGAACAGACGTCCGCTGCGATTTGCGATGCGGTGATACGGTTCGAACAATCGGCTGAGCGAATCACCGCAAGCGCCTGTCGTGCGAGCGCGCAGCGCTTCGACGTCGCCGCTTTCCGGCAACACTTCGGCGATTATGTTTCCGATGCCTTCAATGAGTTTCGCGCCGCGCGCGATCGGCGATCGGCGCCATGCTGAGCGAGCCGCGCAACCTGCTGAAGAGCAACGCTACAGTCCTGGACCAGCTGGTGCGTCTTGCCGATCCCGCCATCATCGTCTTCGCCGGATGGGCTGCACAGTGGTGGTATCTGGGAAACGCCGCGGCAACGGCAACGTATTGGGTCGCGATGCTCGCCGTTGCGCTATTGAGCCTTGCGGTTTTTCCAGCGAGCGGATTATATCGTCCGAAGCGCGGCGAGAGCCTGGTGGAGGACATGCGCGCGCTTGTGTCGGGCTGGCTCTTGCTGCTTGCGATTGGCGTCTTCCTGGCGTTCATAACCAAGACCGGCGAGGTTTATTCGCGCGTCTGGGTCGCGCTGTGGTTTGCCACCGGCTTTCTTTTTCAGACCGCGATGCGCGTCGGATTGCGCCTGTCGCTGCGCTCACTGCGTCGGCGCGGCTACAATCTTCGCCACATCTATATCGTCGGTGCCGGAGAGCTTGGGCGCGAAGTTGCACTGCGCGTGCGTCGGGCTTCATGGACCGGCTTGAACCTGTGCGGATTCTTTGACGATGCGCCGGAGCTCGCGGGCACGGCCGTGGACGGCATCGCTGTCCTCGGAACGATCGACACTCTGTCTCAGCATCTCGAGCATACCGGCGTCGATCAAGTGTGGATCGCCCTTCCTCTGCGCGCCGAGGAACGCATCCGCCGCCTGGTGATCGAGTTGCGCGGATACGCAGTGCAGGTTCGCTACGTGCCCGACATCTTCGGTTTCGAGCTTCTGCGTCACAGTTTTTCCGAGGTCGCCGGCATGCCTGTCATCGGCCTCACCGATACGCCGCTGGAAGGGCTCCAGCGCGTGTTCAAGACGATGGAGGATTATGTGCTCGGAGGGGTCGCCGTCCTGCTTGCGTCGCCCTTGCTGTGCGCGATCGCGGTCGGCATCAAGCTTACCTCCCCGGGGCCGGTGCTCTATCGACAGGAACGGGTCACCTGGAACGGGCGACGATTTACCATGCTCAAGTTCCGATCGATGCCAATGGGCTCCGAGCGTATCAGCGGACCGGTGTGGTCGCGCCAGGCCGATCCGCGCACAACCCGATTCGGCTCACTGCTTCGCCGCTACAGCCTCGATGAGCTTCCGCAACTTTTCAACGTGCTCCATGGCGACATGTCGCTGGTCGGACCGAGGCCCGAACGTCCCGAGTTCGTGGCGCAATTCCGTCAGGAGATTCCAGGGTATATGCAGAAGCACATCGTAAAGGCGGGAATCACCGGATGGGCGCAGGTGAATGACCTGCGCGGCAGCAGCGACCTCGGCAAGCGCATACAATACGATCTCTACTACATCGACAACTGGTCGCTGTGGTTCGACCTGCGCATTCTCGCGCTCACCGTGTGGCACGTCTTCAAGAGCCGCAACGCGTATTGAATTCGCCGTGACCGATAGCGTCAAAGGTCCAGCCGCATTGCCCGCCGTGGCGCCGTCCGATGTGCCGTCCGCCGCATTGCCCGGGACCATTGCGCCACCGCCGCTGGTTGTCGCCGGGTGGCTGCTGGCGACGAGTCTTACGCTGTGCCTGTTCGCTTATCTTGCATTTGGTGTTCAGGGAACATGGTTCACCCGAGCGCCCGCTCTGCATTGGACGCCGGATGCAATGGCGGTGTCCCGCGGCACCGCCCGCCTCGGCCCCGAGGGCTTGATGCTGACGGCGCCGGACGCGAGCGGCACGACGATCGTGACGCTGACGACGTCGTTGCGCTCGTCGAATTATCCGGTCATAGCCTGGCAGAGCTCGGGCGTGCCCGACAATGTCGAGGTCGCTCTGCTGTGGCGCAGCGATTACGCGCCGGGACGCGTGTTCAATCGTCGCCTTGCCATCGATGCGGGACGCATCCAGCCCTTCTCCCTCGAGGGCGAGCGGAACTGGAGCGGGACCATCAGTGGCCTTGCTCTCGGATTCAAGGGCTCGTATCAAAAGCCGATCCTCGTGCAAGGCGCGACCGCCAAGACCATGAGCGCCGGCGAAGTGCTCAGCGATCGAGTCCGCGAATGGTTCACCTTCGAAACCTGGAACGGTGCATCGATCAACACGATCATCGGCGGCGCGGATGTGCAGGACCTCCCGATGCCGTTTGCCCTCGCCGTGGTTGTCGGTCTCGCGGCGCTTATCTATGCCGCGCTCGCCCGGTGGCGTCCGCTCTGGGTCGGCACGTCCGGTGGGGTCATCATCGGCACGCTGTTCGTCGCGGCCTGGTTCGTGCTCGACGTGCGCCTGCAATGGAATTTCCTGCGTCAGGTCGAAATCACGGCCAAGCAATATGCGGGCAAATCGTGGCGGGAGCGCCATCTCGCTGCCGAGGACAAGACGGTCTTCGCATTCATCGAAAAAGTGCGTGACAAGCTGCCGCCGCCACCGGTGCGGGTATTCGTGGTGGGCGACGAACATTACTTTCGCGATCGTGGCGCATATCACCTTTATCCGTACAACGTCTTCTTCGATCCGTGGGCCGCTACACTACCGCCGTCCTCCGCGGTTCGAAGCGGCGATTACCTCGTGGTTTTCGCGCCGGCCGGCATGCAGTACGAGCCGTCGCAGCAGCGTTTGCATTGGAACGCCGGTCCGCTGATTTCCGCCGAACTGGTGTTGGCGGACGGCGGCGCGGCGCTGTTCAAGATTCTGTGATGGAAACGCTGGCGCTATTGGCCGCTCTTGCATTGCCTTGGCTGCTCGGGATCGCGGTGCTGCTCGCACTGGATTGGCCGCGCAACGAAACGGCCGGCGCTGCATCGGCGCTACGTGCAGGTTTCGGCTACCTGATCGGCGCGTTACTGCTGACTTTGTGGATGCGGATGCTGAGCTTCGCCGGACTCGCTTTTGGCTGGCTCTCGATCGCAGTGCCGCTTGCCGCAGTCACCGCCGCGCTCGCTCTTTATGCGGTGCGCGTGCAACGCCTGTCCATTGCCGGCGCGCGCAATGCGTTGAAGTCGCTGGTGAGCCCTAGTTTGCCGCGGTGGCAAGATATCTTGTGGCTCGCGATTCTGGCGTGGCTGGCGATGCGTTTCGCGTTGCTCGCGGGCGAGATCGAATGGCGTCCGCTGTATCCGTGGAACGCCTGGGTGCAATGGGCGACAAAGGCGCGCGTCTGGTACGAGCTGGGGCGCATGGTCCCGTTTGTCGACGCGACAACTTGGCTTGCCGGCGCTCCCGGTGCCTATTTCGACGCGTCGCCAAATGATCCTGCTACGGTTCCCCTGCTGCAGGTATGGACCTGTATCGCGCTCGGACGCTGGGATGATTCTGCGATGAACTGGCCCTGGCTCGCAATGCTCGTCTCGCTTACCATTGCCGCATATGGAGTACTGCGCGGCGAAGGCGCGGCGCCTTTGGTTGCGTTGCTCGGAGCGTACATCGTGGCGTCGCTGCCGCTTTTGGACGTTCACGTCGCGCTTGCAGGCTATGCCGACCTGCCGATGGGCGTGGTCTTTACGCTGGCCGCCTTGGCCACCTACCGTTGGTGCCTGCGCCGTGACGTCCGCGACGGAGCCGTCGCGCTGTTCCTCGCGCTGGCGTGCCCTCTGATCACCAATCCGGGCGCGGTTTGGGCGCTAATGCTGATTCCAGGCGTTGCGATCGCGCTCATGCCCCGGCGTGGAATGCGCGTGCTCGGTATCGGCGCCGTGTCGGGCGTGCTTGCGCTGCTTGTCCTGGTCCGAGCGGAACCGATGCTTGGCTACCATTCGGGCTTGAATTTCGCTCCCATGTGGGGCGAATTGATTCGAAGCTACTTTCTTTTGGGGAATTGGAACCTGCTTTGGTATGCATTGGTGGTCATATCGGTGATCGGAGCGCGCCGCCTGCTCGAGCCGCCGTTGGCGCCGCTCACGGCGATCGCCGCAGCCGGTATGGCTTTCCTGCTCTTCATATCTGCTCTTAACGACGCGCCAACTTGGCTGACCCATTTGACCACGACCAGCCGAACCACGCTGCACATCGCACCCCTGCTGGTCATCTTCGGCACCCTGGCCTGGAACCAATTGGCGGCGCCGGCGGCCACGCCGATCGCCGGCGCAGCCACCGCCGGCACCGCTTGACGCCCGCATGGCGGGCGGCGGTCCACTTGATCATTTACTTCCATGCTTGAGCTTCCCGGCGTTACGCTGTGCTGCATCGACACTGCCAATCACGAGCTCGCGCTACGCGCGCTGCGCCGCTCCTCCGACGGCATACGTTTCGCGCGAGTGTGCTTCATCACCGATCGTCAGCTCGAGGAACCCGGCATCGACACGCGAGTCATCGCGCCACTTGCATCGCGCGACGCGTATTCCGAGTTCGTGCTCAAGTCCCTGCTGACGCATATCGACACGCCACACGTTCTCCTGGTGCAGTGGGATGGGTATGCGATCAACCCGCCTGCGTGGCGCAGCGAATTCCTCGACGTCGATTACATCGGCGCCAAGTGGTTCTGGCACAGCGATGCGATGCGGGTGGGCAACGGAGGTTTTTCGTTGCGTTCGCGCAAGCCGCTAATGGCGCTGCAGGATCCCCGCATTGTGTTGACCGACGCCGAAGACGTGACGATAGGCCGCGCATATCGTCCGTTGCTCGAGCGCGAATACAGCATCCGATTTGCGCCCGAGTCGCTCGCCGACGCGTTCGCGTTCGAGGCGGCATATCCAATCGGCCGGCCGTTCGGCTTTCATGGACTCTTCAACTTCTGCCGCGTCGTCCCGGCCGATGAGCTGAACGAGTTGGTGAATCATTTCACCCCGCCCATCGCACGCTCGCCGCAATTGCTGCAACTCGGGCGCAATTGTCTCGCCATGGGAATGTGGCGCCCGGCAGCCGCGATCTTCAGGCGTATCCTCGACGAAGCGCCCGGGCATGCCGAAGCCGAGGCTTCGCTCGCCGCCGCAGCGGCCAATGCCGCGGCACCGCGCGTCGCGGGTCGCAACGATCCGTGCCCTTGCGGCAGCGGCAGGCGCTACAAGAACTGCCACGGCGCGCTTGGAGAGGGCCCATCACCCGGAGCTCCCTCAGCGCCGACGGTGGACGCACGGGTGAGGCAGGCGGTAACGCTGCACCAACGCGGCGATGCCGCCACGGCGGAAGCGATCTACCGTGAAGTGCTCGCGACAGCTCCCGACCACCCGCAGGCACAACATTTTCTTGGCGTTATTCATTACCAGCGAGGGGAGCTCGATGCAGCGCTGCCACTCCTCGAACGCTCGGTCGCGTCGGTGGCCGACGAACCCGAGTTTCACAACAATCTGGGCCTCGCGCTGGCCGCGTCGGATCGTGAAGCCGAGGCAATCGCCGCCTATCGTGCCGGGCTCGCCATCAAGGACGATCATGCGATCGCGTGGAATAACCTGGGTCTCGCGCTGCAATCGGTGAACGATGTCGCCGCGGCCATCGCGGC
>DATMNH010000041.1:0-3450 GCA_035568975.1 Casimicrobiaceae bacterium | reverse complement strand
CGTGCGGATATGGGCATAGGCGTGCGCCAGCCCGGCGTCGGTCGTCACGCCCATGCCGCCATGCGCCTGGATCGCGTCATCGATTACGCTCAGTGCCACGCGCGGCGCCGCCACCTTGATCATGGCGATCTCGAGCTGCGCCGCCTTGTTGCCGGCCTTGTCCATCATGTCGGCGGCCTTGAGGCAGAGGAGCCGCGTCATTTCGATGTCGATGCGCGCTTCGGCGATGCGCTGCTCCCAGACCGAATGCTCGGCGATCTTCTTGCCGAAGGCAACGCGGGAGAGAAGCCGCTTGGTCATTTTCTCCAGCGCCACTTCGGCAACGCCCACCGTGCGCATGCAATGGTGAATGCGGCCCGGCCCAAGCCGGCCTTGCGCGATCTCGAAACCGCGGCCTTCGCCGAGCAGGAGGTTGCTCGCCGTCACGCGAACGTCCTTGAGCAAGACCTCGGCGTGTCCATGCGGCGCGTCGTCGTAGCCGAAGACCGGCAGCATGCGCTCGATCTTGATCCCGGGGGTGTCGAGCGGAATGAGGATCTGCGACTGCTGCTCGTGCCGCGCGCGGCTCGGGTCGGTCTTGCCCATGACGATGGCGATCTTGCAGCGCGGATCGCCGACGCCTGACGACCACCATTTGCGGCCGTTGATCACGTATTCGTCGCCTTCGCGAACGATCGAGGTCTCGATGTTGGTGGCGTCGGAGGAGGCGACCGCCGGCTCCGTCATGAGGAAGGCGGAGCGAATCTCGCCGGCGAGCAGCGGCCGCAGCCATTTGGCCTTCTGCTCCGGCGAACCGTAGCGATGCAGCACTTCCATGTTGCCGGTGTCGGGCGCCGAGCAATTGAATGCTTCCGACGCGAACGACACGCGGCCCATCTGCTCGGCGCAAAGCGCATAGTCGAGGTTGGTGAGCCCGGCGCCGCGGTATTCACTTTCGTCGTGCGGCGACGGGGGCAGGAACAGGTTCCAGAGCCCTTCCGCCCTGGCCTTCTTCTTCAGCTCTTCGAGTACCGGAATGACCTTCCAGCGCTCGCCCTCGTTGCTCTGCGTCGCGTAGGTGCCGACCGCCGGATAAATATGCGCGTCCATGAAGGCGACGACGCGGTCGCGCCAGTGCTTTTGCCGCTCCGATATCGAGAAATCCATGACGTTCCCCTCTCCTATCTGGCATCGGGCGGCCCCTGCGTCCCATGCAATCCGGCGTCAGTCCGACGGTCTACGTTCGGCTTCCTGGCCGGAACCGGGCAAGATACTGAAACAGGTCCGGCACGCCAAGCGAGTCATGCGGGGCCGGGGCAAAGCCACCTGCATCTGCGCTTTTGACGTCGAATGGACCTAGGGCGCGCACTCACTGACGCGCAGCGGCAGCCGCGTTGAGGCGAGCTAAATGAAGCCTAGGCCGTTGGCCGCGAGTTTGTCGCAGCGCGTTGCGACCGAACGATTGTGCTTATCTAATTGAAGAGCCGTTCGGCCGGTTGCGCGACACGCTACAACCGTTGGGCGGCTCATCAGCTTGGTCATTGTCGGGATGACAGCCGACATCCGTCCGGAGCACCCAAAACGACGCGAATCATCCATCTCGGAAATAAGCGTGCTCTGGCCAGCAGTCGGCCGGTTGCACATATCGCGTTCATATCCGCTGACTGAAGCCGGCCAATTCGATATCCTCACTATCACGGCTTAGGGGGTCGAACGCCTCGATCGCGAAAGGAAGGTAAAAATGTCGAATCATTTTACCGGACTCAGCCTCGGTCCGCCTCTCGGCGACCAAAGACTCGACCTATGCGATCTCTACACGTTCCAGTCGCCCACCGACCCGTCGAGAACCGTGATCATCCTCAACGCAAATCCAAATGCTGACGCCCTCCATCCCGACGCCATCTACCGGCTCAACATCGACAACGACGGTGATTTGCTGACGGACGTCGCGCTTAGCTACGTGTTTTCGAAGCCGCAAAACGGCAAGCAGACTTTCGACGTATTTCTGGCCAAAGGCGCGGAGTCGCGCTCGGCCGAAGCTATTGGGAGGAAGATAGTCGCTGATGCAGAAGTCTCGTTTGGCCCCAAGCCCAACATCGTCAAGGCGGGCGACCACACATTCTTCGCCGGCAGTCGCAGCGACGCTTTCTTCTTCGATTTCGACGGCATCAAGAATCTGTTCGACATCAGGGGCAAGCGGAATTTCACCGAGCCGCACCTGAGCGGCAAGTCACCTTGGACTGGCGTGGATTCGAATACCGAAGCCAACGTCTTCTCGACGGTGGTCGAACTGCCGACGAGCGAACTAGCCCCGAAGCCTGAAGTATACATCTGGGGACGATGCAGCGTGCGGCAGGGTGGCAAGCTGGTCCATGTCGATCGCGCGGGCCATCCGAGTGTCAGCAGCTTTTTCAACACCGACGACACGAAGTTGGAATACAACGCCAGCGAGCCGGTGAACGATCGCAAGCGCTGGCTCGATCAGTTCGTGCATCTGATGGGCCACACGGGAAATTACTCGCGCGAAGAAGCAATTGCCGAGATCGACAAGGAGCGAACACTGCCCGACGTGCTGAGTTTCGATCCAACGAAGCCTGCGAAGTATCCCAACGGGCGCGTCTTCACTGACGACGTGATCGACTACCGCCTTGCGTTCCTGACCAAGGGCGAATGCCCTCCCAGCGGTTTGAAACCGCACACCGACATTCTCAAGGAGTTTCCGTACCTCGGCACGCCGCATCAGAAGAAGAACTAGCCGCGCGACAGCGCGACAGCAGAAAGCTTAGCCCGGCAGACTGGAGCGGAAAGCGCTCGCGCGCCTTGCTGCGACAAGGTGCTGGTTGCTGCGGTGTATTTAGTCGGCATGTGGACCCTATGCGGACAGCGCGCCTCGGAGGCAGCAACTAGGCCTGCAAGCGATTGGACTTAAGGCCAGTATCGCTGGGCAAGCTTAGGAGTACAGTGGCGGAACTCCGGCGGGCGGAGAACCAATGGAGGCGTACCGAAGCAGATAGAACACCTGGCAGCAGTCGTGCTCTGCGCGACACTGGTACTGCCTTGCTTAACCTTCAGCCCCAGAGAAACTCGAACGCGCCGGACGCGGCCCCCTGGCGCGGCTGGATGCAAAGCAAACCAAGCGAGCGGAGCCGCCCGGGGTGTGCCTCCTGCCGTTCGTTCCAGCGCGCGCGCCGCGCCCAGTTCGCCTTTTGAAACGTAACTCAAAGTCAGCGACATGACGACGAACCAACACGACACCCCGATCCTCGTGACCGGAGCAGCCGGCGCTGTGGGCGGCATCGGCCACAACCTCACCGAATTCCTGCTCGCAAAGGGGCACAAGGTGCGCGCCTTGGTCCGGCGTGAGGACGAGCGCGCCGAAGCCCTACGGCGGCTCGGCGCAGAGGTCGTAGAGGGCGACCTGACGGACCTCGCCTCGATGCACCGCGCCATCGAAGGTTGCGGGCGCATCTA
>DATMNH010000040.1:0-4044 GCA_035568975.1 Casimicrobiaceae bacterium | reverse complement strand
GACTTGAAATTGCATGAACATGGGCTGCGCATTGTCGAGCGCCGCGCGCAGAACTTTTTACCGCTGCCAGACGGACGTTATCTGCTCACCGGACCGGGCCGAACCGAGCGCGAAATCGCGAAGTTCAGCGCCAAGGATGCGGCTCGCTATTCTCCCTACCAGGCCGAAATCGGGCGCGTCGTGCAGGTATTGCGCAGCCTTTTGCTGACCGCGCCGCCCAATCCAGTACCGCACGGCTTCTCTCATGCCATGCGCGAATTCGGAAAAATGGCAGCTATCGGCGGGAGGTTATGGAAAGGCGGCAGTTTGCAGGCCGCTTTCCGTCTGCTGCGCAAGTCAGCCGGCGAAATGCTCGACAGCTGGTTCGAATCTGATCCTATCAAGGCAGTGCTCGGCTTTGACGCCGTCGTTGGCAACCTCGCGAGCCCCTACGCGCAAGGTTCTGCCTATGTGCTGCTCCATCACGTCATGGGCGAAGTAAACGGACAACAGGGCGCGTGGGGGCACGCGATTGGCGGCATGGGCGCCATTACCGGCGCGATGGCGAGTGCGGCGGGGGAACACGGGGTCCGAATTGATGTACGCACCGAAGTGCGCCAGGTCATCGCCGAGAACAAGCGCGCGGCCGGCGTCGTACTTAAGGATGGCACGGCGGTGCGATCGCGAGCGGTCGTCGCCAATACTGACCCGCGACAGCTCTTCCAGGCCCTTCTGCCGCGTAATGCGGTGCCGCGCACGATGTCTGCTCGCATGCAAGCGTGGAAGGCTGGTTCCGGGACTTTCCGCATGAATGTCGCACTTTCCAAGCTGCCGAATTTTTCCGCACTGCCCGGACCCGGCGATCATCATACTGCCGGAATCATCCTGGCTCCGAGCCTCTCCTATATGGATCAAGCCTATCGCGACTGTATCCGTCACGGCTGGAGCCAAATGCCGATCATCGAGATGGTGATTCCCTCTACGCTTGATGACAGCCTCGCGCCGCACGGCGCGCATGTTGCAAGCCTTTTCTGCCAGCACGTGACCCCGCAATTCGCCGATGGTTCGACTTGGGACGAGCACCGTGAAACCGTGGCTGACTTGATGATCGACACCGTCGAATCCTACGCTCCCGGTTTCAAGGCCACCGTAGTTGCCCGGAAGAGCCTCTCGCCATTGGATTTGGAGCGCATCTTTAGCTTGCCCAACGGCGACATTTTCCACGGCGCCATGACGCTCGGTCAGCTTTTTTCCGCTCGACCGATGCTGGGATACGCTGATTACCGAATGCCCATTGCCGGACTTTATCTGTGTGGCTCGGGTGCGCATCCGGGCGGCGGCGTGACGGGTGCTCCGGGGCACAACGCAGCGCAGGCGGTGATCGCGGATCTTGTGCGCAAGTGAGACTACTGCCTCGATCGCGCCAAGAAATCTGTCAATTGCCAAAGGTCATGCGTGACACCACAGCCATTTGTAGTTATTGCGCGGTCTATGTCATCGCCCATCTTTCGAATTGGCAGATCCAAGACCGGACTCGGGCTCTTCGCCACAAGACCGATCAAGCGAGGGAGCTATATTGCTACCTATCGCGGGCGGCGCGTTACCAGTGAAGAAGCTGACCGACGCGAGGCGCGCGGCGCGCGATATATGTTTGCACTCAACAAGCGGTGGACCATTGATGGCTCGCCACGATGGAATGTGGCGCGTTACATCAATCATTCATGCCGGCCAAATGCCAAACCCGTTGGACGGAAAGGAAGGATCGTGATTGTCGCATTGCGCCGGATCGATCTTGGGGAAGAGATTACCTACGACTATGGCGCTGAATATCGGAAATTCTTTCTCGACAACGGCGGCTGCCGCTGTGCAGCATGCATCAGAAGAAAAGCTCTGCGGCGCAAGAGGGCACGGATGCGCCGCGCACTGGAGGCTGCAGCGCTCACTCGGTGAGCTTCCACTTGCCGTCGACGAGCTTCACCAGCACGCGCGCGCGATCGTCCACGCCGGTGGCGGTGCCGGGCGCGAAATTATAGATCGCATGCGTGCCGACCAGATCCTTGGTGGTGACGATGGCGTCGCGCATCGCCTCGCGGAATTGCGGCGTGCCCGGTTGCGCGCCGGTTGCGAGCGCGCGCTTCGCCGCATCGAGCATGATCAGCCAGCCATCGAACGCGTAGGGGCCGAACGCGCCGCGCGCCGGCTCGTTGTTGGCCTTCTGATACGCGGCCTCGTAGTCGAGCGCGACCTTGCGGATCGGGTTCGACTGCGGAAGCTGGCTCGCCACCACGACAGGCCCGGTCGGGCAGATCACCCCTTCGACCGCGGCGCCGCCGACGCGCACGAAATCCGGATTGATCAGTGCATGGGTGCCGTAGATCTGCCCATTGTAGCCGCGTTCGGTGAGGGCAATGAACGGCAGCGCGCCGGGGGTCCCCGAACCGCCGGTCATCACCACTTCCGGCGCCGCCGCGACGATGCGCAGCGCCTGCGCGGTAACCGAAGTATCGGCACGCGCGTAGCGCTCGTTGGTCACGATCTGCATGCCGGCGGGCTCCGCGGTCTTTTTCAGCGCGTCATAGACGAGGTCACCCCAAGCGTCGTTGTACCCGATGTAGCCAACCGTCTTGGCACCGGTCGCCTTCATGCGCTCGACCACCGCGGCAACCATCAACGGCGCGGGCTGCGGAATGGAAATCATCCACGAACCGGAATCGCCGGGCAGATTCCCCGTTGGCACGAGCGCGATCAGCGGGACTTTCTGCTCGCGCGAGACGGCGACGATCGCCAGCGTGATCGGCGTGTTGCCGGCGCCCATGAGCACGTCGACGTTGTCCTGCTCGATGAGCTTGCGGGCATCGCGCGTGCCGATGGAAGGATCCGAAGTGTCGTCAAGCTGCTCGACCTTGAGCTTGATGCCGTTGACGTCGTCCCTGTACACTTGGCCCGCCGCCGTCCCCTTGGAATAGGGAATGCCGATCGAGGCGCCGGGACCAGTCATCGACGTGATTAAGCCGACCCTGATCTCGGCGGCGCCGGCGGGAAGCGCCAGCAGCGAAGCGATCGTCACCCCGCCGACGGAACGGAGAAATTTGTTCACGAACGCCTCCCAATTAGCTGCTGATGCGGGCCGTTCGGCACCGTCGGCAAGCGCGTGCGGGCCAATCTTTTTAGGCTTGTAACAACGCAGTCGCAATGGTTTTGTCGAATCTCGACGAGCGGTTCGGGACTCGCGCTTGGCGTCGTGCTTGCGACTTTCGACCCGCGAAATCGCAACACCGGTCGCAGACCAATGCCGCGCCGCCGATGAGCCGTTGGAGCACGCATGACTCCCGACATCGCGCTCATTCTCGGCATCGACGGCATCGCCACCGGATCGATCTACGTTCTGGTCGGGCTTGGGCTCGTGCTTATCTTCTCGGTCACCCGCGTCGTCTTCGTCCCGTTCGGCGACATCGTCGCCTTCTCGGCGCTTACGCTTGCCTCGATGCAGCTCGGCCGCTTGCCGGGCACGGTCTATCTCGTCGCCGTGCTGGCGATCCTGGCTTGCGGTGTCGATGCTATTCACCACCTGCGCCGCGGCCGGCCCGATCGCATTGCCCGCGGCCTCCTCGGCTACGGCGTACTGCCGCTCATCCCCGCCGCCGCGGCGTGGCTGTTCGCCGGCGCAAGCCTGCCGGCCTGGGCGCAGATCCCGCTTACCATCGCGCTTGTCGTGCCGATCGCGCCGCTCATCGAACGCATCGCGCTGCGGCCGATCGCCGACGCATCCGTTCTGCTCCTGCTCATCGTGTCGGTCGCGCTGACCTTCGGTCTTTCCGGATTGGGTTTGCTGTTCTTCGGACCGGAGGGTTTCCGCACCAAGCCGCTGACCAGCGAAGTCTTCCGTTTCGGCACCGTGGCGGTCACCTCGCAGACGCTGCTGATGGTCGCGACCGCCGTAGTGTTCAGCCTGCTGCTGTTTCTGTTCTTCGAGCATACGCTCCTCGGCAAGGCGCTGCGCGCCACTTCGGTCAATCGCGTCGGCGCGCGCATTGTCGGTATCCGGCCGGCGAGCACGGCGACGCT
>DATMNH010000039.1:0-13615 GCA_035568975.1 Casimicrobiaceae bacterium | reverse complement strand
AATCGCACCCGGCGCTGTATTTGCATTGCTGATAGGTCTTGCCCATGTCGTGGTAACTGGCTGCGCGAGCATTGCGAAGGGACAGAATCAGCGTCTCACCATTGCAAGCATGGTACTCCTTGATATTCTGGTAATTTGCCGAACGGAATCACATTCGTTGATTCCTCAACCGTTCCCAAGCGGACGCTGACTCCGCCCGTCTTTTGCGCCTCGCGCTCGCAGTGCACAAAAGCTTTGACATGGTCGATATTGTTATGATATCATTTTCATATCGCCCTGGCCGCATCGGCTTGGGCGTCGTCGAGGGAACGCAAAATGGAACGCATACGTGAAATCAAAAGCGCGCACGTCGAGCGACCGGTCATTACCTGGAACGGCTTCATCGCTCTGGCCATCGGCCTCGCACTGGTCGTCCTCGGGCTTTGGCAACTGTTCCAGGGCGTGGCTTATGGCCGGTCGGGCTCGGTCACCGGGCTGGTGACGACCATCGTCATTTTCGTTCTGCTGTTCGTGGCCGGGCTGCTGTTCTTGTCGGGCCTTTACACGCTGCAGCCCAACGAAGCCGCGCTCCTGCAATTGTTCGGCAGCTATCGCGGCACGACCCGGGTGGCGGGGCTGCGCGGCACCAACCCGTTCTATACCCGGCGCAAGGTTTCGTTGCGCGCGCGCAATTTGAATGGCGAGCGGCTGAAGGTCAACGACAAGAGAGGCAACCCGATCGAGATCGCAGCGGTCGTGGTGTGGCGCGTCGACGACACTGCCAAGGCAAGCTTCGATGTCGACAACTACGAGAACTATGTCAAGCTGCAAAGCGAGGCCGCGGTGCGCCATCTCGCATCGTCGTTTGCCTACGACCACGGCGACGTCGAGCCCGGTGGCCTGGTCGAGCCGACGCTCCTCGGCGGCAGCGATCTCATTTCCCGCGCCCTGGTCATGGAGTTGCAGCAGCGGCTCGCGAAAGCCGGCGTCGCGGTCGACGAAGCCCGGCTGATGCATCTCGCCTATGCCCCCGAGATCGCGCAGGTAATGCTTCGCCGGCAGCAGGCCGAGGCGATCATCGCCGCGCGGCAGAAGATCGTCCATGGCGCGGTGTCGATGGTCGAGATGGCGCTCCGAGAGTTATCGGAAAAGAAAGTCGTGGAGCTCGACGACGAGCGAAAGGCGGCGATGGTCAGCAACCTGATGACCGTGCTTTGCGCCGAGAGCGAGGTTCAACCGGTGATCAATACCGGCACGCTGTATCACTGACCTTAGGACACGGGAGCCCATCATGATTTTCCTGCGAGCGAAAAATCCTGGACTGTGGACGGCGATCGGCGCGGGCGCCGGCACTGCGGTTGGAACCGTACTCGGCAACAGCCCGATCGGCCTCGCGCTGGGCGCGGCGCTCGGCTTGGCGCTGGCGCTGTTTGCCGGACGGCCCGGCAAGCGGATCTGCTGACCAACAGGCGCCGCAAACGGCGCCCCTTTTTCCGGTATCAACCACGACACGGTACGCGGAGACTCTTATGCGACGTCTTGCCCTGGTACTTTTCATCACCCTGATGATCGCCAGCAGTGCATTCATCGTCGGCACTGTCGGCCAATTGCCGCCGCGCGTGGCTTCGCATTTTGGCGGTTCCGGACAAGCCAACGCCTGGATGACTCGCGACGGCTACCTGCTATTCACTCTCGGATTTGCGACCCTGCTGCCGCTTTTCATCGTTGGTGCGATCGCGGGACTGCCGCACCTCACGCCGCGCGGCGTCAGGCTGCCCAATCGCGATTACTGGCTCGCGCCGCCGCGGCGCGGCGAGACCCTCGCCACGCTCGGGGCGTTCGGCGGCTGGCTCGGATCCCTGCTGACCACCTTCATCGCCGCGCTGCATTGCACGATTCTCGAAGCGAACACGAGCGTGCCGCCGCAGCTGCCCACGCCGCTGCTCTGGAGTGTCCTCGGCGGCTTTATCGCGGCCATCCTGTCATGGCAAGCGTTATTCTATTTGCGGTTTCGGATGCCCCATTGACGTGAGCAGCGATCGGCGCCGCGCGTCGGCACCCGTATCTTAGTCATGGCCGAGAAAAAAGCCTTTCTGCTCCGGCTCGATCCCGTCATCTGGGACGAGATGGAGCGGCTTGCCCAGAGCGAGCTGCGCAGCGTCAACGCACAAATCGAGTTCCTGCTCCGCAATGCGCTCGCGCAGCGCGGAATCAAACCCAAAGGCACGAGGGCACGCGCTCCCTCTTCCGCAACGCCCCCCTCGTCTTCGTCCTCATCGTCGTCACGTGGCAGCCGGGTGGATTAAGCCGCTGGCCGAGGCGCTTGCCGACGCGCGCGCGTTTCGCGGATGGGCGCTGCGGGGCGCGCAGCGCGACGACGAGGATTTCCTGTTCGCGCTGCATCGCGACGCCATGCGCGCCTACGTCGACGAGACCTGGGGTTGGGACGAGCAGTGGCAGCGCGCGCATTTCGCGGCGAATTACGCGCCGGAGCGCCAGGCGGTGATCGTTCACGGCGGACCGATCCTCCGCGACGTCGGCCGCATCAGCCTGACGCGACACTGGCGCAAGCTTTTTCTGCGCGATATCGAGCTGACAGGTCCGGAACGCAATCATGGCGTAGGTACGGCGATCATCAACGCAGTGCTGGCGCTTGCGCGTGACTCCGATCGATATGTCGAGCTGCGGGTGTTGCGCTGCAATCCCGCGCAGCGGCTCTATGCGCGGCTCGGATTCCGGGTGATCGATGACGACGGCGCACGTTTGAGAATGCGCACGCTATAGGATGTCGTTCCCGCGAAAGCGGGAACCCACTGGCGTTCGTACAAAAGACACTGGATTCCCGCTTTCGCGGGAATGACGATATTAAGCGGCTCTACTCGCGCAATTCATTCGGCAGTGAGCGTCCGCACGAGCCACGCACCGATCGCTTCGATCTCCTCCATGCACACCGAGTGCTCCATGCGATAAGTGTGCCAATCGACGCGGTAACCGTTGGCGACGAGCGCGCGGCGCGAGGCGTCGCCCCACTCGAAGCGCACGACCGGGTCGGCGGTGCCGTGGGCCATGAAGATCGGCAGATCGCGATTGGCCGCCGCCGCTTCGTCGGCCAGCCGGTCGGCGAGCACCAGATACGTCGACAGCGCGATCGTCCCCGCCAGCCGCTCCTGATGACGGATGGCGGTGTGCAGCGCGACCACGCCACCTTGCGAGAAGCCGGCAAGCACGATTCGCGAGGCCGCGACGCCACGCGCTTTTTCGCGCTCGATCAGCGCTTCGAGCTGCGCCTGCGACTGTCGGATACCGGCGAGATCGGCGCGATTGTTCAGATCCGCGGCGGCGATGTCGTACCACGCGCGCATGGCCATGCCGTTGTTGATCGTCACCCGGCGCACGGGGGCATGCGGAAACACAAAACGTACGGCGAGCGCAGGCGGCAGCTTCAGCTCGGGGACGATAGGCACGAAATCGTTGCCGTCGGCGCCCAGGCCGTGCAGCCAGATGACGCTGGCAGTCGGGTTGGACGCGGTTTCTACTTCAATGCAGGGAAGCGTGTCGGATGCCATGATGGTCCCCAAGAGGCGCCGCGCATTTTAACCGCGATGCGTTACCGATGTCGCGGCTTGACCCTTTGAGCACAAGCAACTACATTGCGTTGGTGGCGCGACGTGGTCGAGCGGCAGGGATTCGCGCGGATCTGCGCGAATCCGGACAGCTTTGCGTGATACTGCGTTTTCTTCTCTCCACATCTTCGATATGCGCAGAGCCGCGCGGGCCCGATCTGCCGAGGATCGTGAGGCCTGTAGCAACCGCCATTGTCAACTGCAACGATGAATCGACCTGCGCTCCGGCGCCATGAGTGACACGTCTTCTACCCGGCCCGCGCTGAGGTGCGCCGCGTGCGGCACCGAGCTGCCTTCGACTGCCAAATTCTGCATCGAGTGCGCGCATCCCGTCGCTTCTTCGCCCGCCAACAGCGCGCCTGGCGATCTGGCCGGGCGCATCCTGTCCGCAACCGCGACGGTGGAAGAGGAGCGCAAGCTGGTCACCGTGCTCTTCGCCGATCTCAAGGGCTCGACCGAGCTCTTCGCGGACCGCGATCCGGAAGAGGCGCGCGCGTTGCTCGACCCGGTGCTCGAGCACATGTGCGAGGCCGTCGAGCAATACGGCGGGACGATAAGCCAGATCATGGGCGACGGGATCATGGCCATCTTCGGCGCGCCGCTCGCCGCGGAAGACCACGCCGTGCGCGCATGCCACGCGGCGCTCGGCATGCAGGACCTCGTCCGCCACTACGGCGACGAGCTGCAGCGCTCGCACGGCGTTCCCATTCAGATCCGCGTCGGACTCGATTCGGGCGAGGTCGTGCTTCACCTGACAGGGCATGGGCTGCACCTCAGCTACACGGCCATCGGACTGACCGTGAATATGGCCGCGCGCATGGAACAGATGGCCAAGCCGGGGACGGTGCTCGCTGGCTCCGACACGGTGCGGCTGGTCGAAGGTCATGTGGAGACTCGTTCGCTTGGTCCGCTCAAGGTCAAGGGATTCGACAAGCTGGTTGAAGTCTCCGAAGTTCGGCGCGCGGCGATGACCCGGTCGCGCTTCGACACCATACCGGTGCGGGCAAAGATGCCTTTCGTCGGCCGCGAATCGCAGCTGGCGCAGCTCGTCGACGCGTATGAACGGGTCGCGACGCACGGCGCGAGCTGCGTCGTATCGCTTGTCGGCGACGCCGGCATGGGCAAGTCCCGACTGCTGTACGAATTTCTGCGCGGACTGGCGGGCAAGGACGTGCTTGCGCTCAATGGAGGCGCAGCGCCGTACGGAGGCGGTGGCGGATATCGCCCCGGGATACGCATCCTGCATCAGTATTTCAACATCAGCGATGCCGACGATGCCCAATCCATCCAGCAGAAGGTCGCCGGCGGGATCGTGGCGCTGAGCGGCGGAGCTGCGACCGAGGTCTTTCCGATTCTCGCGCTGCTCAACGCGCTGCCTGCGGACAATCCTTTTCACGGCCTTCCTGCGGAGGAAAAGCGGCAGCAGGTCAGCGATGCGCTCATGTGGCTCGTACGGCGGCTGACGACGCAGCGCGCCATGATCCTCGCCTACGAGGACCTGCAATGGACCACCTCGGACACGACGAGCTGGCTCGAACGGCTGGTACGCGAGCCGCCCCCAAGAACGCTGGTATTGCTGACGTTTCGTTCCGACCACGATGCGCGCTCGCTCACGACGCCGGACTCCCTCGAGGTGTGGCTCGATGGACTCCATCCGTCGGCGACGCGAGAGCTTGTCACCGGATTGCTGGGCGATGATCGCAGTCTCGAGGCGCTGAAAGACGAGCTGCCCGAGCGAAGCGGAGGCAATCCGCTATTCATCGAAGAGCACATGCGCAGCATGATCGAGTCTGGCGTGCTCGCGGGCGAGCCCGGACGTTACCGCATGGATTCGCCGCACGGTATGGTCGAAATTCCCCGCTCGGTGCGGGCGGTGCTGGCCGCGCGCATCGATCGGCTCGGCCGGACCGAAAAGCACATTCTCCAGACGCTTGCCGTCGTGGGCGATGTTGCTGCGGTCGGTGTTCTTTCGCGCGTGGTCGAGGTTCCGGCCGATGAGCTTCGCAAGTACCTGCGCCGGCTGCAGACCGCAGGGCTGCTCGTCGAACGAACCGAAGGCGAGCATCTGGCGTACGAATTCAAGCACTCGTTGATGCAGGCAGTTGCGTACGACAGTCTGCTTCATGAGCGCCGCCGCGAGCTGCATTTGCGGATCCTCGAAGCGGTCGGCGGCAGCGGAGATTTCAACGTGCTTGCTCGGCATGCCGTCCTCGGCGAAGCGTGGGACCGGGCGCTGACGTACCTGCGCGATGCCGGCAAAGCGGCGTTTGCGAACTTCGCGGAGGCCGACGCAGTTTCGTACTTCGAGCGCGCGCTCGATGTCCTGCGCCACCTTCCGTCGAAGAAGGAACACCTCGAAGCGGCGATCGACCTGCGCTTCGACCTGCGCAACGCGCTTGTCCCGCTCGGAAAGCAGCAGCGTATCCTCGAAGTCCTGCGCGAAGCCGAACAGCTCGCCGACGACCTGCGCGACGACCGCCGCCTCGCGCAAATACTCGCGTTCGTCAGCAACTGCTATGGAAACATCGGTCGATCGGATTTGGCGCTCGACGCCGCGGAGCGGTCGTTGACGCTGGGAGAGACGTTCGGCGAGACGCGCATGCTCGTCGTGAGTCACTTGAGCGTCGGCGAAATCTATCGAACGCTCGGCGACTACCGGAAGGCGCGGACGTCGCTCACCCGTGCGCTCGAGCTGATCGGTCCCGGCGCCCAGCAGGACCGGCTGGGGCAGGTCGGCCTGCCGTCGGTGCGCGCGCGCAGCCATCTCGCATGGACCCTTGCCGAATTGGGGGACTTCCCTGCAGCGCACGCCGCTGCCGAGGAGGGGATGCGGCTTGCCGACGCATCGGGTCATTCCTACACCCTCAGTCACGGCTGCCTCGGTCTGGGAGGCGTGCACCTGCGTCAAGGTGAATTTCAGGCGGCAATCCCGATTCTCGCGCGCGGTCTGGCAGCGAGCGATCGCGTGCCGTTGCTGCGGCCGCCGATTGCGGCCGATCTCGGCGTCGCGTACGCCCGCTGCGGCAATATCAAGGAGGGACTCACCCATCTTCACGCCGCGGTCGATGCCGCACGTTCGATGGGGAGACTCAGCCGCTTGCCGCTGATGCTGGTCAAGTGCGGTGAAATTCACCTGGTCGCGGGCGAGCGCGGCGAAGCCGCCCAGCTTGCCGAGACCGCGCTACGCCTCTCGCTGCAGCAGAAGGAACGCGGCAACGAAGTCTATGCTCTGCACCTGCTTGCCGAAATTCACGCGATGGAGGTCGGCGGCCAAACCGCGGAGCGTTTCTATCGGGAAGCTTTGGAGCGCGCGATGGAAATCGGCATGGCGCCGCTGGCTGCGCGCTGCCATGCAGGTCTCGCCGCCGTCCACGGCGCAATGTCGCGACCCGACGCGGCGGAGGACCATCGCGAGCGAGCGCGGCGGATGTACCGATCGATGGGAATGCGCTTCTGGCTCGGCAGCCTGGAGACCGTGACCGCCGATTCAACTTACAAGTACGAGCCTGATCGCGCAGAAGCTAATGCCCCTGGAGCTCCACTATCGGGAAATGCTCGATAGGTCCGTGTGTCGTCCGGTGCTTACGCCTGCACCGCGGGCGCGGGCGCAGGCGACAACGCGGCGGCAAGCGCATCGTCGACCCGCTCGACCCATACGAATTCGAGCTTGTCGCGCGCGTCGGAGGGAATTTCCTCGAGGTCACGGCGGTTGCGCGCCGGCAGGATCACCGTCCTTATCCCCGCGCGCAGCGCGGCAAGCACCTTTTCCTTGACGCCACCGATCGGCAGCACGAGCCCGCGTAAGGAGATCTCGCCCGTCATCGCGACATCGCTGCGCACCGGACGCGCGGTCAGCAGCGAGGCGAGCGCGACGAACATCGCCACCCCGGCACTCGGTCCGTCCTTGGGCGTCGCGCCGGCGGGAACGTGGACGTGTATGTCCGATTTCTCGAGCGCTTCCGGCTCGATGCCGAGCTCGCGCGAGCGCGCCTTGACCAGCGACAGCGCAGCCTGCGCGCTTTCCTTCATCACCTCGCCGAGCTGCCCGGTCAGGATGAGCTTGCCCGCGCCGGGCATGCGCGCGGCTTCGATGAACAGGATATCTCCACCCACCGGCGTCCACGCGAGCCCGGTCGCAACCCCCGGCACGCCGCTCAGCATCGCAACGTCAGCCTCGAATTTGCGCGGACCGAGAATCGCCGCGAGATCGTCCGGGCCGATCTTCACCTGCTGCGCGCCGCCCTCCGCGATGCGCACGGCAACGTTGCGCAGTACATTGCCGATCTCGCGCTCGAGGTTGCGCACGCCCGCCTCGCGGGTGTAGTCGTCGATGATCGCCGCCAGGGCTTGGTCGCTGATCTCGAATAGCTCCGCCTTGAGCCCGTTGGCCGCGAGCTGCCTGGGAAGCAGATAGCGCCGCGCGATCTGCAGCTTTTCCTGTGCGGTGTAGCCCGGCAGCTGGATGATCTCCATGCGGTCGCGTAAGGGTCCCGGGATCGTGTCAAGGACGTTCGCGGTGCAGATGAACATCACCCCCGACAGATCGAACGGCACGCCCAGATAGTTGTCGCGGAAGGTCGAGTTCTGTTCCGGATCGAGCACTTCGAGCAACGCCGACGACGGGTCGCCGTGAAAGCCGCCGGCGCCGAGCTTGTCGACTTCATCGAGCATCATGACGCAATTCCGCGTCCCGGCCTTGCGCAGGTTCTGAATGATGTTGCCGGGCAGCGCACCGATGTACGTGCGCCGGTGGCCGCGAATCTCCGCTTCGTCGTGCGTGCCGCCGAGGCTCACGCGCACGAACTTGCGCCCGGTCGCCCTGGCGATGCTCTGACCGAGCGAGGTCTTGCCCACGCCGGGCGGGCCGACGAAGCACAGGATCGGGCTCTTGCCCGATGGATTGAGCTTGCGCACCGCGAGGTACTCGAGAATGCGCCTCTTGATCTTGTCGAGCCCATAATGGTCCTCGTCGAGGATGCGGCGCGCCTCGGCGATGTCGATTTCCGTTTCCGGGTCGGCCGCCCACGGCAGCTCGATCAGCCATTCGAGATACGTGCGCACCATCGAATACTCGCCGGCGGCTTCGGGCATGCGCTCGAGACGCTTGAGCTCCTTGCGCGCGTGCTTCTCCACTTCCCCGGGCATCCTGGCCTCGGTGATCGCCTTCTCCAACTCGGCGATCTCCGCCGCGCCCTCGTCACCTTCCCCCAACTCCTTCTGGATCGTGCGCATCTGCTCGCGGAGCAGGTGCTTGCGGTTCATGTCGCCGATCGATTCCTTGGTGCGCTCGTCGATTTCGCGCGACACCTTGAGCACTTCGATGCGGCGAGACAACAGCTCGAGCAGCTTGTCCAGCCGCGCCTTGAGGTCGAAGGTTTCCAGCAGCGCCTGCTTTTCTTCGGCGCCGATGTCCATCAGACCGGCGATCAAGTCCGCGAGGCGCGCGGGGCCCTCGACGCCTTGCAGCGCGACGACCATCTCTTCGGGCACCTGCGGCAGCAACTGCAGGATTTCGATCGCGCGCTGCTTGAGGTTGTGAGCGCGGCCTTCGATATCCGGGTCGGTCTGATCGGGCTCCTCGATGAGCTCGACGCGTGCGACGCTGAACGGATAACCCTCCAGAAACTGCAGCACGCGGAAGCGCTTCAGACCTTGGCAGATCGCGTGATGCAACCCGTCGGGGGCCGTGACGTAACGCAGCACGTTGGCGGTGGTGCCGACCCAGTGCAGGTCGTCGGGGCCCGGCTCTTCGACGTCGGTCTTGCTTTGAAGCAGGACGCCCAGCGGGCGCTGCAACCGCGCGGCCTCCTGCGCCGCGGCGCGCGAGCGCTCTCGCCCTACGGTGAGCGGGACGACCATGCCCGGGAACAGGACAACGTTGCGCACCGGCACGATGATCAGGGCGTCTTCGGGCAAGGGTCGGCGCACGGGTTCACGCCTGGGCTCTCCCACGGATGCGGGTGCCTCGACGCGAGTGCCTGCCTCGGCACTGACCGGCGAGCTCGGAATCGTCTGTTCGTTCATGGATGCTCCATCCAGCCTGGCTTGCGAAGTCTCAGGATCAGGCAGCCATCCACCAGCTGATGGCTGGCCCCCGTCAGTCGTGCGCCCAGCAGCGGAATGCGCCGCTCGAAGTGGCCATAGGGAATTTCGAGCTGACGCACCGCGGTGAAAGGGCCGGCAAAGGGAGGTGGCCGCTCGGCGCGCACCACCAGTGCACCCTCCTCGTCGGTTACCTCGATGCGTCCGCGCGGTACGCCAGGCAGGGCGATGACGATGGTGACTTCATGCTCGTCTTCGAACACATCGATGGGCGGCTCCCACACGGCTTGTGCCCGCTCCGACGAAATCAAGCGGAAGAACTGCCGGTGCATGCGCTCGGCCTGCTCGATCAATTCGCAGGCCTGCGACCACATCCAATCGGTCGGATTACGCGATGTCATTGAAATACAGGGCGACAAACCCTGTCCGGTTGGTCCAAAGAGAGCGGTTCTGGAATCGCTAGTGTAATTCCCACAAGCGAACAATGAGGGCAAATCAGGTCGATTCAAGGCTTTTATGCCGGCGCCCGGCGTCCCCGGCAGGTGGTCGAGCGCGACGCAACGGCGGGCCGACAACGCATTTGCCGCACCGGGGTCTAAAGCGTTAGAATCCGCGCCTCGTAACGGGTCGCCGACACAATCGGCGGGCTCGTGGTGGCGGCCCGTACCCGGTGACCGCGCAATCCAGAACAAAATTCTTGGAGATCGTTCGATGGCCCCTCCTTCCGGCAGCGCGCAACGCTTGCGCGACGTCACTCTCGACGACAAATATCAGCTCGAGTCCGGCCGTGTCTATGTGACCGGCGTTCAGGCGCTGGTGCGCCTGTTGATGCTGCAGCGCCAGCGCGACGTACTGGCCGGACTGAACACCGCCGGCTTCGTCTCCGGCTATCGCGGCTCGCCGCTCGGAGCGCTCGACCTTTCGCTGTGGAGCGCGGAGAAGTTTCTTTCCAAGGCGCACATCCAGTTCCGGCCGGGATTGAACGAGGACCTGGCCGCGACCGCGATCTGGGGCAGCCAGCAGGTCAACATGTACCCCGGAGCCAAGTACGACGGCGTGTTCGCGATGTGGTACGGCAAGGGCCCGGGCGTGGACCGCTGCGGCGACGTGTTCAAGCATGGCAATTTCGCCGGCACGTCCAAGCACGGCGGCGTGCTGGTGCTCGCCGGCGACGATCACGCGGCGAAATCGTCGACCCTCCCGCATCAGTCCGACCACCAGTTCTCGGCCGCCATGATGCCGGTGCTGTATCCCTCGTCGGTGCAGGAAATCATCGACCTCGGCTTGCATGGCTGGGCGATGAGCCGCTACTCGGGCCTATGGGTCGGCTTCAAGTGCGTGTCCGACACGGTCGAGAGCTCGGCGTCGGTCTATATCGACACCGACCGCGTGAAGCTCATTACGCCCGACGACTTTCCATTTCCGCCTGACGGCATTTCCATCCGCTGGCCCGACGCCTTCCTCGCCAGCGAGGCGCGGATGCAGGACTACAAGATCTACGCGGCGCTGCACTACTGCCGCGCCAATCACCTGAACCGCATCGTCATCGATTCACCCAAGCCCAGGCTCGGGATCATCACCAGCGGCAAGAGCTATCTCGACGTGCGTCAGGCGCTCGACGATCTGGGCATCACCGAGGCGGACGCGGCCGAGATCGGCATCCGGGTGTTCAAGGTGGCGATGCCGTGGCCGCTCGAGCCTGAGGGCGTGCGCCACTTCGCCGAAGGCCTGGAAGAGATCCTGGTGGTGGAGGAGAAGCGGCAGATCGTCGAGTACCAGCTGAAGGAGCAGCTCTACAACTGGCGCACTGACGTGCGTCCGCGCGTGGTCGGCAAGTTCGACGAAAAGGGCGAGTGGATGCGCCCGCACGGCGACTGGCTGCTGCCCGCCACCTCAGAGCTCACGCCGGCGATGGTCGCGCGCGTCATCGCCCAGCGCATCGAGCGGCTGGACCTGCATCCGCGCACCATGGAAAAGGTGCGCAGCCGCGTAGCGTTCATCAACGCCAAGGAAGCGGCGCTGGCGAAGCCCAAGATCAGCCTGCAGCGCATTCCGTATTTCTGTTCCGGGTGCCCGCACAATACGTCGACCAGGGTCCCCGAAGGAAGCCGCGCGACGGCGGGCATCGGCTGTCACGTGATGGCGATCTGGATGGACCGCTCGACGTCGACGTACACCCACATGGGCGGCGAAGGCGTGCCGTGGATCGGGCAGGCGCAATTCACCAACGAGAAGCACATCTTCGCCAATCTCGGCGACGGAACCTACTATCACTCCGGGAGCCTCGCCATACGAGCGTCGGTCGCGGCCAACGTCAACATCACCTACAAGATCCTCTACAACGACGCGGTGGCGATGACCGGCGGCCAGCCGGTCGACGGACCGCTCTCGCCGGCGGACATCGCACGGCAGGTCGCCGCCGAGGGCGTGAAAAAAATCGTCGTCGTCACCGACGAGCCGGAAAAATATCCATCCGGCTATTTCACTCCCGACATCGAGGTCCACCATCGCGACGATCTCGATCGCGTGCAGCGCGTCTTGCGCGATACCTCCGGCGTCACCGTTCTGCTCTACGATCAAACCTGCGCCGCGGAAAAGCGCCGCCGGCGCAAGCGCGGCAAATACCCCGATCCCGCCAAGCGGGTGGTCATCAACGAGCTGGTATGCGAAGGCTGCGGCGACTGCGGCGTGAAGTCGAATTGCGTTTCCGTCGCACCGGTGGAGACCGAATTCGGACGCAAGCGCACCATCGACCAGAGCTCGTGTAACAAGGATTTTTCCTGCGTCAACGGTTTTTGCCCGAGTTTCGTGACGGTGGTCGACGGCAATCTGCGCAAGCCGCAAAAAGCTGCGTCGGGAGATTTTCCCGCGCTGCCTGAGCCCACGCTCGCGTCGACCGCGGCGCCGTACGGGATACTCGTCACCGGCATCGGCGGCACCGGTGTGGTGACCATCGGCGCGCTCCTGGGCATGGCGGCGCACCTCGAAGGCAAGGGCTGCAGCGTGCTCGACATGGCCGGTCTGGCGCAAAAAAACGGCGCGGTCGTTTCGCACGTGCGCATTGCCGATACACCGGAACAGCTCTATGCGACGCGCATCGCCGCGGGCGAAGCCAAGCTCGTGCTGGCGTGCGACATCCTGACGGGAGTCGGCTACGAGGCCATCGCCAAGATGCAGAAGGGCGTGACCCGCGCGCTGGTCAACACCGCGCTGGTGATGCCCGCCGACTTCACCCGCAACGCCGATCTGAAGTTTCCACTGGGCTCGATGGAGCACGAGATCAAGGACGCGGTGTCTCCGGGCGACGCGGAATTTCTCGACGCGACCAAGCTCGCCACCGGCCTGATGGGCGACTCCATCGCCACTAATCTTTTCATGGTCGGCTTCGCCTATCAGCGCGGATTGATTCCGCTGTCCGAGGCGGCGATCCTGCGGGCGATCGAATTGAACGGAACGGCGATCGAATCGAACAAAGAGAGCTTCAAGTGGGGACGCCTCGCCGCCGTCGAGCCGGAGCGCGTTCTGGCCGCGGCGATTCCGCGAGAGAAGCCCGAATCGCAGCGCCTGTCGACGTCGCTCGATGAAGTGATCGCCCGCCGCGCGAGCTTTCTCACCGCTTATCAGGATGGCGCGTACGCCAAGCGCTACACCGATTTTCTCGACAAGGTGCGCACCGCCGAGGTCGCCAGATTGCCCGGCAAAAGCGCGCTCACCGAAGCCGTCGCGCGCTACTACTTCAAGCTGCTTGCGATCAAGGACGAATACGAAGTCGCGAGGCTCTATACCGACGGCGATTTTGCCAGGCGCGTCGCGTCGCAGTTCGAAGGCAACTACAAGCTGACCTTCCACCTCGCCCCGCCCATGAGCAACAAGCCAGACCCGGTGACGGGCGAAGCGAAAAAGAGCGTCTATGGCCCGTGGATGATGAGCGCGTTCAGGCTGCTGGCAAAAATGAAGGGCTTGCGCGGGAC
>DATMNH010000038.1:0-3431 GCA_035568975.1 Casimicrobiaceae bacterium | reverse complement strand
ATGTCCGAGCTCGTCAACGCGTATGCGCCATGGATGTATAACGCCTACCGCTACGAGAACGTTCTGGTGCACCCCTGGATACAAGGTTTCAAGCACACCGTGTATGAACAGCATCCATGGCGGTATTACGACATCGACCTCGAGCGGCGCAACGCCGCAGGCAAATAGACTGCAGAGGATGACAACGTCGGCGCCATGGCGTGCGTGCTGCGGTGTAGTGGCCGCCGCATTCTTCACCGCGATTTATCCTGCAATGCCGGCCGGCGCGGCGGACATGTCGAAGACGCTGCGCACAGCTTACATCGCGGCCGAGACCGGGTTCGATCCGGCGGCCTCGAGCGATATCTATTCAGACAGCGTGCAGCGGGCGATCTTCGACACGCTCTATGGCTTCGACTATCTCGCGCGGCCTTACCGGCGCACGATGCGCACCGCGGCGGCGATGCCGGAAGTGACCGACGAGGGCCGCACGTGGACCATGCGTGTCAGACCCGGTATTTATTTTGCCGACGATCCCGCTTTCAAGGGCAAGAAGCGCGAGCTTGTCGCCGCCGACTACGTCTATTCGTGGAAGCGCCTGCTCGACCCGCGCGTGCGCTCGCCCTTCGCGTGGTACTTGCAGGGCAAGATCGTCGGCGCAGATAGGGTGCTCGACGCTGCGAAAGACACCGGCCGTTTCGATTACGACGCGCCGATCGAAGGCCTGATGGCGCTCGACCGCTACACATTACGGCTGAAGCTCAAGGACCCTGACTACATCATGGCCGGCTATATGACGCAGTCGCCGATGGCCGCGGTTGCGCGCGAAGTCATCGAAGCACATGCGGATGCGAGTGGCTGGGCGATGGCCAACCCCGTCGGCACCGGCCCGTACATGCTTAAGTCCTGGCGGCGCGGCGCGCAGATCGTGCTCGAGGCGAATCCCAACTACCGCGATGAAGTTTTTCCCGACAGCAACGATCCGGCGGACAAGGCGCTGGTTGCGAAGATGCGCGGCAAAAAACTCCCGATCGTGGGACGCATCGAGATTTCCATCACCGAGGAATCCAATCCGCGGCTCCTGGGCTTCAACAGCGGCGCGCTCGACTACGTCAACGTTCCGTCCGACCTTGCCGACCACGTGCTCGACTCGTCGGGAGAACTCAAGCCCGAGTACGTCGAGCGCGGCGTGGCGCTGGCGCGCATCACGCAACCCGCGCTCCAGTATGCGTACTTCAACATGGAAGACCCGGTGCTCGGCGGATACACCAAGGATCGCATCGCGTTGCGGCGGGCGATCGCGATCGGCTTCAATACGCCGGCGCTCATTCGCGTCGTGTATCAAGGGCAGGCGATTCCGGCGACGCAGCCGATTCCGCCGAATCTGCCCGGACACGACGACAGCTGGAACGTGGGCGTCAAGTATGACCCGCAAGCGGCCAACGCGCTGCTGGACAAGTTTGGCTACGCCGAACGCGACAGCGATGGCTTTCGCAAGCAGCCCAACGGCGCGCCGCTCGCGCTGACCATGGCATCGGCGACCTCGGCGCGCGATCGCGAGTTCGACGAGCTCTGGCAGAAGAGCCTGAAGGCGATCGGCATCCGGGTCGAATTTATGAAACAGAAGTGGCCGGACCTGATTCAGATGGGCAAGCACGGCAAGCTGCAGATGTGGCGCGTCGGCTGGATCACCGCCTATGGCGAGGGCGACGCGTTCGCGCAGTTGCTGTACGGCAAGAACATCGAGCAAACCAACTACGCGCGCTTCGCGCTGCCGGAGTACGACGACTTGTATCGCGCGTCGCGACGCCTGCCCGACGGCCCCGAGCGCAACAAGATCTATCGCCGGATGTCGGAGCTGGTCGCCGCGTACAACCCATGGTGGCTCGGCATTTACACCATCGAGAACACGCTGCTGCAGCCGTGGGTGCAGGGCTACAAGAAGCACGCCTACTGGGAGCATCCGTGGAAGTACCTCGACGTCGACACGGCGCGGCAACGGACCGGCAAATAGTTGCGTCCCTGCAATGTTGCCGCGCCGAGTGGCATAAATGCGACAAGCGGATGGCTGAGCAAGCCCAATGGCACCCGAGCGCCTTGCGCGATAGCGCTGCGCTCGCGTACACTTTAGCCGTCTTCGATCACACTCCAGGGAATGTGCCTGCCATGACCAGAACGCCGACCACCACCGTCACCGCGAATGCTTTCGCGGCGCGCGCGTTCGCATGGGGCTTTTTCCTCGGCGCGCATTTCTCCGGCCTCGAGTCGGGGACGCCGCCGCCTTTGCACTAGCTGCCCGAGCGGTTTTCCCGCCGGGTATGGCGGGAACCGAAGTCCGGGCGTTTTTCTCCCGAGCGTCGTTTTCCGCCGGTGCAGCTAATCGGCGGCCGGGCGCTATTCGCTCCGGCTGGAGGAAACGACCATGACCATAATCGATCGATCAAGAACTTTTTTCCGCCGCGCCTTCCGTGGCCTGTGGCGATCCAGGGATTTCCGCAAGCTCTGGCTCTCGCTCACGATCACGTCCTTCGGCGCGCAGATCACCAATCTCGCGCTGCCGCTGACGGCCGCGCTGCTGCTCAACGCCACGCCGATGCAGATGGGGATTCTGGTCGCGCTGGAGACGCTGCCGTTCGCACTGGTCAGCCTGCACGCCGGCGTGCTGCTCGACCGCGTGCGCAAGCTCCCGGTGATCATCGTCGCGGACCTCGGGCGTGGCCTCGCCTTGCTGGCGATCCCCATCGCGGCATGGTTCGGCTCGCTGTCGATCGAAATCCTGTTTGCGGTCGGTTTTCTATGCGGCGTCCAGAACGTCGTCGGTGGCGCGGCGTATCAGGTGCTGCTGGCGCAAATGGCCGGCCGAAAGCGGCTGGTCGAGGCCAACGCGAAAGTCGCGCTCGGCGAAACATCGGCAGCGCTGATCGGTCCCGGCCTGGCCGGGGGTCTCATCCACGTCTTGACGGCGCCGTTCGCGATCGTGCTCGATGCGATCACGTTTTTTGTTTCCGCGCTGATGCTCCGTCGGATTGTCGCTCGCAACGACGTGCCGAATCCCACCACGGGCGCCGGCATATGGAACGAGATTGGCGAAGGCCTCAAACTCGTTTGGGAGAATCGCACGCTGTGGGGTCTCGCCTGGCTCGCCGGCACGTGGCAAATTCTGCATCACATGCAGATCGCGGTGCTGATCCTGTTTGCGACGCGCGAGCTCGGGTTGTCGGCGGGCGCGATCGGCGTTGCCTACGCGTGCGGCGGACTGGGCTGCGTGTTGGCATCCGCGTTCGCGCAGCGCTTGTCGACGCGGCTTGGCATAGGACCGGTGATCGTCCACGGCCTGATCCTGTCCGCATTCGCGTGGCAGGCCTTCGGACTGATCGGCGGGCCGGCGTGGTTCGCGACTATTGCGCTGGGCGGCGCAATGCTGGTCTTCGACTTCGGCGCCGTGTTGTGGG
>DATMNH010000037.1:0-7563 GCA_035568975.1 Casimicrobiaceae bacterium | reverse complement strand
TTCCATCAGGGACTGAGGCATGAGCCTCAAACAAAGTCCGGATCTATGGCTGCAATCTTAACCTTCTCGCCGTCATTGAGTGATCGCTTGACAAACCGGGTGCGTCCATCTATGACAAACGCCCTCATAGAAGCGCCAGTTGACCGGCGTTGGTTCAATGACCGCCATCGCGGCGGAGCCGTCGTTCATCGCCGCGAAGCGACGGACCGTACCCGGCCCACTCCCGTCGTTGTCGATTTTCCAGTCGACTGACTGGTGCAGTCAGTAAGCGGCCGTCTCCTGCAATGGTGGCAAAATCAGACCGGCGCTTCCGGGCAATTCCCGCGACAGCACCGAACGGCGCCTGTTGGCCGACAGTTCGAGTTCCCAACGGCGCCCCGTGTGCGGCCATCTGCGCTAGAGGCTTAATTTCGGGGGCAGCTATCGGGGACCGTAGGGCTATCGACTCGCGGCCAGAAACCGACGTTCAGCTGATCGAAGATCGCGACGTGTCGACGTCGAACGTGTGCGAAAGTACACAAACGGCCCGCGTTATCGGATCTCAGGCTTGGCGATCGCCTCGCGGGCTGCCGAGCTAGTCGAAGCGCATACAGACCGCTGTTTGGAGCCGCGCTTCACTGAGCTTCCCACGCCTCTACTTCGGCGATGCGCGTCAATGACCAACCTCCGACCGCCGTGACGTTGATACGAATCTGATCGGTGCCAAACGGCGCGAACGTCACCGTGCGCTTGCAGAGATCGTTGTCCGCCACGGAGGCGAGGGTCACCCAGTTATTGCCATTCCAGCCCTCGACCGTAAAGTCGACAAGAACGTATACAAAACAATTATCGGTGTCCGTTGGGTCGATGCCTCCAAAATTGTTGAGTTCTTCTTGAACGGAATAGACGACAACGCGATCGATCGTCTTGCTTCCGAAAAAATTGATCTGTACCACGTCAGGAAATTCGTCAACCGTATCGTCCGTCCAATAGGAATCGAAGCCCGACCGCCTGTCATCAATCAGTTTGCTGGCCGAGGAAGGAGCAAAATCGCCCCAACCGGTGCTCGATGCCGAAGCCACGGCACCGTTTGTAGCAAGTGCCACATTTTGCGCTGGGCCCCGGTATTGAATGCCTTGATAGGGTATTTCTGCTGCCTGAAGCGTGTCAGTAGTGACAAGACCCAGTGCCGTGACGAGTCCGAGTGCGATAAGCTGCGAAGAAACGCGTGTCATGGTATTTCTCCTGATTGATTGTTCGACTGCTGGATTTGGATCTCGGTGAAGCGGAGATCGCTTTGCAGTCTATGCAGCAGGCGTGTTAAAGGAACTTCATCAGGGGAGCAATATTGTTTCATGTGTATCGTGCCGGTGATCGTCAGGACGCATCCATTCGGACGTGTCAAGGCAGATCATCACGAGAGCCCCAACCATCCAACGTCATCGCGGACAGTCGGGCGGTTGGATCAGGCGATGTCTGCTGCGCCGCGTAACCGGCCGTTCAGCCACGGCCCATCAATGGGCGCGTTCGGGCCTACTGCGGACGGTCCAGGAATTCCTCGATAGCAGACACTCGATCACGCGATTGGTCGACGGAAGCAGGACTGCTGTCCACAGCCGACCAATAGTCGCTCACTGACGGAACAATGCTCAATCATGTCGGGCCAAACGTGAAAATCTTCTTCAACTAACCGAGCCACCGCTCACGCACTTGGCCGGTATATCGCTCACGTCAGGTCAGGCGAGGCCCTTATCAATTCGCCCGCCCAAGTAGGCGGCTCGGACTTCGTCGTTCGACCACAATTCGGCTGGCTTGCCGGACACGGCGAGGCGCCCGGTCTCCAGCACGTACCCGCGGTCGGCGACGGAGAGCGCCATGCGTGCGTTCTGCTCGACCAGCAACACCGTTGTGCCACGCCGCCGGATCTCACCGATGATGGCGAACACTTTTTGCACGATCACCGGTGCGAGGCCGAGCGACGGCTCGTCCAGCAGCAACAACCGCGGCTTGGCCATCAGACCGCGCGCGACGGCCACCATCTGCTGCTGACCGCCGGAGAGCGTCCAGCCGAGCGCGTCGGCGAACGGCCGGATGTCCGGGAACAGGTCGAACATCTCGTCCGATTCGCTGACCAGTACAGCCTTCGAGATGCGGCCACGGTTCGAGCCACCGAGCATGATGTTCTCGCGCGCCGACAGACCGGGAAAAATGCGCCGACCTTCCGGCACGTGCGCAATGCCGAGCTTGACGACGGTTTCTGGAGTGAGACCCGTGATCGACTTGCCGTCGAACACCACTTCGCCTGCCGCCGGTTTCTGCAACCCGGAGATCGCACGCAGCGTTGTCGACTTGCCCGCGCCATTCGCGCCCAGCAGCGTCACCACTTCGCCGGCCTCGACCGAGAGCGACAGGCCGTGCAGGGCTTCGATCTCGCCGTACCGGACGGTCAGGCCCTCAAGCGAGAGCAGAGGCATCGGGTTCGCTTCCGAGATAGGCCGCAATCACGTCGGGCTGGCGCAGCACGTCGGCCGCGACGCCATCGGCGATGTGGCGGCCGAAATTCAACACGGTGATTCGCTCGGCGACTTCGGTCACCAGCGTCATGTCGTGGTCGATGATCAGGATGGTCAGGCCCTTCGATGCAATGCGCTTAAGCAGATCGCGCAGGCCCTGCTTCTCGGTCGGGTTGAGTCCGGCGGCAGGTTCGTCGAGCAACAGTAGCGTCGGATTGCCGGCCAGCGCGCGGGCAATCTCGATGAGGCGCTGATGCCCATAGGAAAATGCGGTGACCAACTCCTGCGCACGCGCTTCGAGACCGACGAAGGCCAGCGCGGCGCGCGCTCGCTCGACCAGCGCTGCACGGCCGTCGCCGATGTCATTGCCGGGATGCTCCGCGCCGATGATGACGTTCTCGAGCGCGGTCATGGAACGGAACAAGCGAATGTTCTGGAACGTGCGGCCCATGCCCGCTGCGGTGCGTGCGTACGGCGGCAGGAGGCTCACGTCGCGCCCGGAGAGCACGACGCGCCCGGCGGTGGCGGCGTAGATGCCCGACAGCACGTTGAGCGTCGTCGTCTTGCCCGAACCGTTCGGACCGATCAGCGCGTGCACGTCGCCCCGGCGCACGGAAAACGACACATCGTCGACCGCCTTGAGCCCGCCGAAATGCTTGGACAGTCCCTGGATCTCCAGCGCCATTGGCGCATCGGTCTTGGCGGGCGCAAGGGTCAGTTCGGCCGCCGCATCGGTGAACGCCGCCGGTGCGAACCAGCGCCGGACGCGATTCTGTACGAACCCCCAGATGCCGTCCGGCATGTAGCGGATGATCAGGATGATCGACAGGCCGTAGATCGCCAGATACAGCCCCGGCACGCTCTTCAGGAAGCGCAGGCTCTCGGGCAGCACGATCAGCAGCGCGGTGCCGATCAACGCACCGACCGGCGATGAGACACCGCCGAGCAAAGTCATCGTGATGAACACGATCGATTCACCGAAACTAAACTGATCGGGGCTGACGTACGCAAAGCCGCCGGCGAAAAAGCCGCCGCCGATGCCGCCGAGAACGGCCGACAATGCGAAAGCCGCAACCTTCACCCGATAGACGTTGATCCCGGCCACGCCCGCCGCGAGCTCGTTGTCGCGCACCGCGCGCATCGAGCGACCGAGCGGCGTTTGCGGCAATCGCCACACGATATAGCCGATGACGGCCATCGCAAACACGCACAAGCCTAGAAACGCGTGCGTCGATTCGAACATCGCCGGTCGCTGGATCTTGCCGATGCCGTCGGGGCCGTGCGTCACCGGGATCCAGTTCACCATGATCAGCGTCACGATCTGCTGGAAGCTGATCGTCACCATCGCCAGGTAGTGGCCACCGAGGCGCAACGTGGTCATGCCCAGGAACGCGCCCATCACGAGCGCGACGCCCGCGCCTATCGCAAGCGCGACCCAAAAGTTCAGATGCAAATCGGCCGTCCCGAGTCCGACCGCATAGGCGCCGAAGCCGAAGAAGGCCGCTTGCGCCAGATTGATCTGTCCGCAGAGGCCGAGCACGACGGTCAAGCCGAACACTGCGATCGCAAACGTGGCCGTCTGCACGAGGATGTGGATCGTGTAGTCGTCCATCGGCAGCAGGCCGACGACAGCGACGGCCAGCGCCGACAGTGCGACGTAAGCGATCGTGCCCGTGACTCGGCGTGCAGTCACCACCCTCAGGCCTTCTCCGCCACGCGTTCGCCGAAGATGCCCTGCGGGCGAAAGATGAGGAACGCCACCAGTACCAGGAACGCGAAGCCATCCTTGTAGGGCACCGAAATGTACGCCGCGCCGAAGGTCTCGATCACGCCGAGTGCCAGGCCGCCGATGATCGCGCCCTTCACATCGCCGAAGCCGCCGATGATGGTCGCCGCAAAGGCTTTCAGCGCGATGGTTGAGCCCATCTGGATCGACACGAACAGGATCGGCGCGACCAGGATGCCGGCCACCCCGCCGAGCAGCGCCGAGTAGACGAAGGTCAGCATGATCATCGTCGCCACCGGGATGCCGAGCAAGGCCGCCATCTCCTTGTCCTGCGAAGTGGCCTGCAGCTTCTTGCCCAGGAGCGTGTGCTCGAAGAACCAGAAATTGAACGCGACCAGCACCAGCGTTACGCCCATGATGAGGAGGTACTGGCTGTCCAGATACACCGGGCCGACCTGTATGCCTGGCGTTGCGAACCAGCCGGACAGCACTTGCGGCTGCGGGCCATAGAGCGCGAGTACCGTGTTCGCCAGAAAGATCGACGCGCCGATAGTCGCGATGATCACCGGCAGAAAGGTGCGATTGCGAAGCGGATAGTAAACGCCGAGATTGAATATGGCGCCGAGCAGCGCCATGCCCGCCAGGGCGGCAACAAAGGACCACCCATAGGGCCACTGCAAGTCGACCGCGAAGACGACCATCAGATAGGCCGCCACCATCGAGAACTCGCCCTGGGCGAAGTTCACGACGTTGGTCGCGCGAAAGATCAGCACGAAGCCGAGCGCTACCAGCGCATAGACCGCGCCGATGCCCAAACCAGTGAACAGGAGCTGGAGAACGAGATCCATCGGACTCTCACGACAAACAAATCGTCATCGGGCCCCGGCGGGCCCGATCACGTTCACTGTGGTGCAGCGCTCAGGAGGCTGATTCGATGTGCTTGTCGAAGACGATGGTGCCGTTTTCGTTCTTGACGATGTTGTAGCCGTGCAGGCCGTCGCCGTTGGCGTCGAAGTTGTATTCGCCCTCGGCGCCGGGGTGCTTGCGCACGGCGAGGATGGCTTCGCGAATCGCCGTCGGGTCGGTCTTGCCGGCCTTGTTGATCGCCATGCACAGCACAGTGACGGCGTCGTACGTCCACGACGACTGATTGTCCGGCGCCACCTTCGCCACTTCGCGATAGATCTTGCCGAAGGCCTTCGAGGCCGGGCTCGAGTCCTCCGCATAGTCAGCGACGCCGAAGGTGCCGTAGAGAGCGGGACCGGCCAGTTTCAGCGCGGTGACGTTCACGATCGAGGGCGAACCGACATAGGGAATCGTGACGCCGAGCTGGCGCAGTTGCCGGGCAAACACGCCCAGGTCGTTCTCGAACGTGAAGTAGGACCCGAGGATGTCGGCGCCCGATTGCTTGATCGCCAGCACCACCGGCGTGAAGTCCTGGCTCTGGTTCGTATAGCCTTGATCGAGCGCGATGCTGGCGCCGCTGATCTTGCCAAGCGCCTCGGTCAGCGCCTTGCCGCCTGCGGTGCCGAAGGCATCGGTCGAATGCACGATCGCCCACTTCTTCTTGCCCAGCGTATTCACGCCGTAGTCGGCAATGACTTTGCCCGAGTACGAATCGTTCGGACGAAAGCGAAAATACCATTGGTTGCCCATGTGCGTCAGCGCCGGATCGGTGCCGCCGATCATGACCGGCTTGCCGACCTTCAGCGCGTCGGGCGCCATGGCATGGAGCTGCGTCGAGCGGATGGAGCCGAGGAAGGCCACGATATCGGTCTGCGACGCAAGTTTCGAGAAAGCGAGCACGATGCCGGGATTGGTCGTCTGGTCGTCCTCGACGATGAGCTCGACTTGCTTGCCGAGCACGCCGCCGGCCTTGTTGACGGCGTCCACGGCAAGCTTCGCGCCGATCTGCGCGTAGCGGCCGGATTCGGCGGCGGGGCCGGTGACCGGGGCGCACATCCCGATCTTCATTGTGGCGCCTTGCGCGGATGCGCGTCCGATCAAGCCCGGTAGTGCGAGTGATGCGGAAAGTGCGGCGTTAAATCCGCGACGGGAAATCGTCATATCTCACTCCAATGTGTGCAAGTTGCGCCGATGTACGAGTGACGATCTGCGTCGTCATGGGTTACCCGTCACCGGTCTGTCAGAAAACTCCCGCCGATGCAGCATCGATGACAAACATCCGCAGCATTGGCGGAAGCGTTCCGATCACCCTCGGTGGGCCGGCGGTAGCCTACCATAGATCGAGACTCTGGAACGCGCGGAGATTGTGCCTGGGGCCGCGTCTGATACATAGATAATCCTCTACCTCGAATTCACGCTCCGCCCGCTATCCCGACGGTCGCAGACCGGCCCAGAACCGGTCACTCGCAAGTGGAGGCAAGTCCCCGCCAAACGCACCCCGTTCTTAACGCTTGCGCTCGCCTTCGCCGCGGGTGAGCGCTGCAAGCATCACAGCCGCCAACAGCGCCAAAGACAACGTCGATGGCTCGGGGATGGGGGCCGTGGATAAAACGCGGAACGCGCCTCGCGGATCATCGACGAGCACCCAGTCGGCCGGCGCATCACGTACCCCAACCGGGCCCACATCGCCGACCAAGTTCGTGAACCAGGACATCTCCGACATTCCGTCGACGGATGCCGCAAGCCAATAACTCTGCCCGGCCGTGAGGATCGGGTGCGACAGAGAATCTACGCTCACCACGCCGGGATTGCCGGGAGTTACTGCGCGGTGAATCGATTCGATAGCCGCCCCTGGATGACCACCACTGTCGGTTAGCAAGATCAAGTCGAAGGCGTTCGCGCCCGTCGTAAGCAGCATTTCAATGGCAACATCGATCGTCCCGACAGCGGCACTAGCTGCGGCGATGAACGGCATGGCCACATCGCGGTCCGGGAGCGGCTCACCGTGTGAGTCCAGATTGCGGCTTCCACCATAAATAGAAAAGAAATTGCTGCCATTGAACGCGTTCGCGGGCGCGAAATTGTCGAAAACAATGCTGGCTCGCGCGGAGGACGCGACGTCAAGCGCGACCAAGGCAGCGAACGCGGCAGTCATGCCAAGACGGAAGAAGTTCATCGGGACCTCCGCTGATCGGTCTTGGTGTCAGTATGCACCTAACAGGACCGTACTGCGCTAACTGAGACTCGGACCTATGGTTTCGCCGGAAATAGCCTGATCTTCGACGGTCGCAGCTCAAGCCGTTCGAAGCAACAGCTTACTGAATCACCTCATCTGCGCGCAGCAGCAGCGGCTGCGGGATCGTAAGGTCGAGCGTCTTCGCAGTATTGCGGTTGACAAGGAGGTAGTATCTTGTTGGCTGCTCGACCGGTAACTCACCT
>DATMNH010000036.1:0-3241 GCA_035568975.1 Casimicrobiaceae bacterium | reverse complement strand
AGACGCACGACAAGACGTTTTACTACTTCGCGCTGACCTGCTTTGCGTTGTCCGCGCTTGCGATGGCGTTGCTGTTGAAATCTCCGTTTGGCCGCACCTTGGTGGCGATCCGCGAAAACGAGCGGCGGGCGCGCTTCCTGGGGATCGACGTTGAACGGCACCTGTGGCTCTCATTTGTGATTTCCTGTGCCTTCGTCAGCCTGGCCGGAACGCTGTATGCCTTGCTCAACAACTTTACCGACCCGCGCGCGCTGCGCTGGGACATGTCAGGCAACTTCGTCATCATGGCGGTCCTCGGCGGCATGCGCTCCTTTTGGGGGCCGCTGATCGGCGCCGCCATTTTCGTGGTGCTTCAAGACTACGTGTCCAGCGTGACTCAGAACTGGATGTCGGTTGTCGGGCTGGTGTTTGTGCTGGTCGTGCTGTTTTTTCCGCGGGGCGTGCTGGGATTGCTCCGAGGCAGGGGTAAATTGTGAGCCTGTTGCGAGCCGAACAGGTGTCCTGCTGCTTCGGCAGTCTCAAGGCCGTCAATGCCGTGTCGCTATCGATTGCGCCCGGCGAACTGCGCGCGCTGATTGGCGCCAATGGCGCCGGCAAGACAACCTTCTTTAACTTGATAAGCGGCTTCCTTGCGCCCACCGGCGGCGCGATCCTATTTGACGGCATCGACATCACCGGCGTGCCCGCGCACCGGCGGGTGGGAATGGGAATCGCCCGCACCTTCCAAATCACCGAAGTGTTCCCGGACTTGAGCGTGCGTGAAAACCTACGCATCCCGGTCGAAGTCGCTTCGGGCATGGCTCGGCGTCCTTGGCTGTCGCGCGGCAAGTCCGAGGCGGTGATGGAGCGGGTCGATGAGTTGCTCGCGTTGGGCGCGCTTGCCGACCGGTCCGAACGATTGGCTGGTGAACTGTCCCATGGGGATCAGCGCGCCATCGAGATCTTGATGGCGCTCGCGCTCAAACCCCGTCTGCTGCTGCTCGACGAACCCACCGCCGGCATGGGCGATCAGGAGACATTCGATATCACCGAGTTGATCCGGCGGCTGCACCGCGATCATGGCTTGTCGATTCTGCTCGTGGAACACGACATGCGGGTGGTGTTCCATCTAGCCGACCGAATCATGGTCATGGCCGAAGGCACGGTGCTGGCCGACGGGACGCCCGAACAGATCGCCGCCGACGAGCGGGTTCAGTCGGCCTATCTCGGCCAAGGCGACTTATGATTGCTCTGCAAGCGAAGGGTCTGAATACCTACTACGGCAAGAGTCACGTTCTGCACAGCGTCGGGTTGGAATTGATCGAAGGGCAGGTGGTGACGCTGCTGGGCCGTAACGGCGCGGGCAAGACGACGACGATGCGCAGCCTCATGGGCTTGACCCCGGCGCGATCCGGCACGGTGCACGTGTTCGGTCAGGAGTGCACGACCTGGCCGCCTTACCGAATTGCCGCTCTCGGGGTCGGATTCGTCCCGGAAGGTCGGCGTGTATTTGCAAATTTGAGCGTCGAGGAGAACTTGAAGGTGCCGCTGCAGCGCCCCGGTCCCTGGACCATGGAGCGTGTCTACCAACTGTTCCCACGCCTGGCCGAGAGACGCGACAACCGTGGACGCCAACTGTCGGGCGGCGAACAACAGATGCTGGCGATTGCACGCGCCTTGCTGCTAAACCCCAAGATCCTGTTGCTGGACGAACCGTCGCAGGGCCTGGCGCCCAAGATCGTGCAGGAGGTTTTCCAGGTCATCGTCACGCTGCGCCAGGAAGGCATGTCGATTTTGCTGGTCGAACAAAATGTCCGCGCCGCCGTGAAAATCGCCGATGTCGCCTATGTGTTGGACGATGGACGCGTCGTGCACGAGGGACCTGCGGCCGAGCTGGCAGTCGACGAGGAGCGCCTGCGCGAGCTGGCCGGCGCGGCTGCGTCCAGCTGGCAGCGGGCCGATCGGCCCGCATCGCATGTCGTCAAGTGATGCCTATCGCAGCTTCGTGATCGTCAATCCGACCTCGGCGGCAGGCGCCACGAGCCGACGCTGGGATTCGATTGCCAAACTGCTGCGTTCTTCGCTGGGTGATTTTGAGCACGCGATCACACGCGCGCCGGGCGAGGCCACGGCCCTTTCGCGCGCCGCGCTGCGTGAGGGTTTTGAGATGATCGTTTCTGTGGGCGGGGACGGCACGCTCAATGAGGTCGTGGGCGGCTTTTTCGAGGGCTCCGCACCGGTTGCGCCCGAGGCCGTGCTGGGTGTCGTCGCGCTGGGTACGGGTTGCGATTTCGCGAGGACGATTGATCTTTTGGATCTGGAGTCAGCCTGCGCGAGGCTTGGGGGGCGCAACACACGCATCATAGACTTGGGGTTAGCGAGCTTCACGGGCCACGATGGCGCGGGGGCAACGCGGATCTTCATCAATGTGGTGTCGTTTGGGGTTGGCGGATTGGTTGCGCGTCTTGTGAGTCCGCGACTGAAGGCCGTCAGCGGCCAGCTGGCCTTTACGCTCGCGACGCTGCGAGCGCTGGCGGTTTATCGCGATCAGACTGTCACCCTCGAATTCGACGATTTGCCGCCCCGTTCGCTTGCGATCACGAATTGCGCTTTCGGCAACGGTCGATATTTCGGTGCGGGAATGCGCGTGGCACCGGCGGCGGAACTTGATGACGGTGAGCTCGACGTCACGATCTGGTCGGGGTTCGGCTTGATGGATTTCATCCGCCAGCGCCCGGCGCTCTACGACGGCAGCCACGTGCGGCTGGCGGGTACGCAGGTGTCGCGTACGCGGCGCACGACCGCGACGAGCGAATCGACGGTCCTGCTGGAACTTGACGGCGAGAGCGTGGGAAGGCTGCCGGCGCAGCTGCAAGTGCTCCCCCATGCGATCCGGCTAAAGGTGTGAGCTCAGTGCCCCGGGGCTAAATCGCGCACCTCGCAGGTGCCTTCCCAACCCGGCATCAAGTCCTTGTGCAGCTGCATGAATTCAACCGCTGAGGCGACGGCCTCTTCCTTGTTGCGCAATTCCAAGATCGCATAGCCGCCAATGACCTCTTTGGCTTCGGCAAAAGGTCCATCGAGGACCTTGAGCTTGCCTTTGCTGATTTGCACGCGTGCGCCCATGGCCAGCGGCATCAAGCCGGCGTTGTCGACCATGCGGCCGGCCTTGATTTCCCGATCCGTGAGTTTAGCCATGGCATCCATCAGCGCCGGCGTTGGGGAGGCCACCTGGGAGGATGTGACGATAAACATATAGCGC
>DATMNH010000035.1:0-9679 GCA_035568975.1 Casimicrobiaceae bacterium | reverse complement strand
AGACGACGGCAACAGCATTGACATAAAACATAGTCGTCAGTTCGGAGTCGCCGCCCGGGCGTTGCAGATACTTGTTCAGCACAAAGGCGAGGCCGTTAAAGCTGGTGCCGAGCAGAGCGACCAGATAGACCATGTTGCTGTAGAGAAAAGCCGGCTTGACGATGAGCAGGGCACCGACAGTGCCGATCGCTGTGGCGATCCATCGGAGAGGCGTAATGCGCTCGTTCAGAATGAGTACTGAGAACGCTGCAATGTACGCTGCCTGCGTGTAGGAAATCGCGGTTGCATCGGCAAACGGCAGCCGAGCGAAGGAGTACATCGATACCCAAAGGTATAAGACCGACACAAAGCCGCGCAGCAGCTGCAATGGAAGCTGGCTAGTCTTCAGCACCGACCAGCCTGTCGTCCAAGCGAGGAGCCCAACCAGCATTACACCGCCGCCACTGCGCAACAGGGCCAGTTGCATAACCGAGCCGCGTGATCCGATGTGATGGATCATCCCAGTCTCGACCACGAACAGGATCGCCTGAGCGATCATGAGTCCGACCGCAAGGCGCTGCCCTTTCATGACCGCACCCAAGCACGGCGCTCTCGCGCCAACCCGGCGACCATCAACGGAACCGCCGCCTGCAGCATCGCCACCACGGCACTGCCCACATGGCTGACGGCCGTGGCGGCTAGGACATTGGTCGGCCTCCCGTTGGTGGTGCCTAGGATATGACCGATGGTCTTCCAGAGGCGCGGCAGGGGGTGGCTGCCGTCGGCCGGCAGCGCCCGGCGCCGCGAGGCCAACCAGGGGAGGAGCGCCGTCATCGCGATAAATCCGTGCGAGGTGGCGAAAGCAAAGGGATAAATCGATTCGGTGATGAGCCTAACGAAGACGAAGCTGTGCTGCCCCAGGTCCCCGAGATGACGAGCAGATTGACCCACGCCGCCAACCTTGAGACCTTTCCCATACGCCTACCGCAGATTAGCTTAACGCAAAAGGGGCGCCAAGGACGCCCGCCCTAGGCACCGTGCGGGCAGTGTCGGAGTGTCGGGCATCCCGATGCTCATCGTGCGTAGCATTTTTGAATCAAGTGACTTTCTAGTCGAAGGGTTCCACGCATTCGATGATCCAGCTCCTGCGCGGCCCGCTTGGGGTCGAGAAGGGGAAATCGGCCGGGATGCGTGCAGTGAGCATGCCCCAAATGCTGTGGCCGGTGGCGACGTAGGCCCATTCGAGATCGCGCGCCTGGCGCGAGCGGGGTGCCGTCGCACCAGTCGAGCGCCGAGAACCCCCCGATCACGCCCCCGCCGCAAATCAGCACCCGCATTGACACGGCCCGGTCATTTATTCGACTTCGAGGATGAATCATAACCTCCCTCCGGCTCTCCGCCGTGGGAATCTGGCGGCAAGCTGATGAAATCCGCTACCCAATGAAGCCCTGTCGCCAAGGGTCACCTTTACGCGGCCAGCGGATTAATGTGGGATACCGGCTGCTGCTTACCGTGGGCGGGGAGCGATATCGTGAACATGGTGCCCGCGCCGGATTCGCTATGGACTGTGATTTCGCTGCCATGGCTGGCGATAATGCCTGCACGACCGACAGCCCCAGGCCGGTGCCCTCGCCGACATCCTTGGTCGTAAAGAACGACTCGAAGATGCGGTCGAGCGTCGCTGCCGGGATGCCGGTTCCTGTATCCGCAACCGACAGGTAGATAATCGGTTCAACCAACCACTCCTTGCTGAAGGAGGCCTGGCTCTCCCCGGCCACCCAAATGCGCACGGTAATTGTGCCGATCACGCCCCCGATCGCCTGGGCGGCATTGGTTACCAGATTGACGACGACCTGGTGCAGCCGCACAGAATCTCCGAAAACAGGCGGAACGCCGCTGATCTGCTCGATGATCTGGACGGTCGCAGGTAAGCTCGCCCTCATCATGCGCAGCGCCTCCCGCACCACCATGGCAAGATCGACCGGCTGCTTGACCAGATCCTGCTTGCGGGCGAAGCTCAGGATCTGCTCGACTAGGTCGCGGGCGCGACCGCTGGCTTGGCTGATGGCTTCCATATCGCCGCGCATTCGATGGTCCTGCGGCAAATCATCCAACGCCAGTCTCGACAACGCCAGAATCGGAACCAGCGTGTTGTTGAGCTCGTGCGCCACCCCGCCCGCGAGAGTACCGAGCGCCTCTAGCTTCTGTGAGTGCAGGAATTCGCCCTCGAGCGGTTCTGCCGCTGCTGGGCGGCGCGCAGCTCGGTCACGTCGTGGATGGTGCCGAATAGTTGGATTGGCGTCCCCGGCATCGTCACGGATGAGCTCCCATTCGCGATACAGATGTCGCACACAGCCGTTCGGGCGGATGATTCGATATTCGTTCGGGGAGGACAGATGCGCTCCGCCGTCTGCGCCCTGGCCGCCATGATTACCGGCCGGTCGTCGGGGTGGATGAGGCGAAAGACATTCTCCTGGGTCGGCACGAAGTCATCGCGCGTCACCCCGAAGATCCGATAGCTTTCGTCGGCCCACTCCCACTGCCGGTGCGCAGGTCGCGTAGATCGCTTCCCATCGCCGCCAGGCGCTGCGCCCGGGTGAGCCGCTCTTCGCTCCTCTGCAATGCGGCCTGGGCCGTCTTGAGCTCGGTAATGTCGACGCGCAGGCCGGTGATTCCGCCGTTTCTCATATGCCGGTCCCTGATCAGGATCCGTCGCCCATCGCTGAGCCGGTTCTCCAGCGTCGCTTCAAATTCTTCTCGCCTGCGCAGGCGAAGAGCAATCTATTCTTCCTCGCGCCCTTCGGCGTCAGGGTACCGGCCTTGCGCTACATTGGCGCGAAGCACATCCTCGAACCTGGTTCCCGGAACCAGCAGCTCGCTTGCGCGGTGATGCGAACGCCGGTAGGCGTCGTTGCACATAACAAAGCGGTCGTCGTGAATCGTAGATCACGAAGCCGTCCGCAATGCTGTCGACCGCATCCTGCAACAGTGAGTCGGCAGTCGCGGCACGGCGCCGTGCCGCGACGACCTCGGTGATGTTGCTTGCGCTACCGCGATACCCGAGGAACTCGCCGTTATCGTTGAACAGGGTCTTGCCGTTGACCGAAAGACAGTATTCGCTTCCGGAACTACCAATGACCGCGTAGCAGAATTGTCGGAACGCCTCGAGATCGGGCTTGTGTTGCCGCCACGGTTCGTCGCTGTCGGGATCGCTGCCGGCGAGTTCCCATCGGGTCTTGCCGATAACTACATGCAGAGCCGGGCTTGGTTGCATCTCCTCAGGGCTGTTGCCGGCGAGGAACGTGAAGCGATGGTCGAGGCCCCGTTTCCCAGATCCAATCACCGCTGAGCTGGATAATGTCGCCAAATCGAGATTCGCTCTCGTAAAGAGCCTTGGCGGCTCGCGCCAACTCCTCGGCTTGGCGGTCATCCCGGCGGGACTGAACGGCAAGGGCGCAACCAAGGACGACAAGGCCAATCACCGTGCAAAGGACGCCGACCACGACGATCGCCGACTGATAGCGCCACACACGAGGGTCGTCGCGCAAATCCCACCCGGCAACGCAGGCAGCGACGATAGTGATCGCGATCAGGACAACGCCACCGATAACAAGCGCTCGCCTGACATTGGAGAAAGGGTCGCGTCAATCTTTCGGTTTTGCCATCAAGGAATCGACCGTTGCGGCAACAGAATCGGTAATCGGCCGAATCTCTACCGGAATGTGATTGTCAGGCCGTTAAACCCAGTCCAACCGGTGCAAGGTGTCGGCCGGCGTCCTGGTTTGCCGCGTCCATCGTTCGCAACCAGGTAGACCCGACGGGTTCCTTCCGTGTAGGGAACAATGAGACGATTATCAGATGCCGGGAGCCGACCTCCTCCGAGTGAGGCCGCAGTTGTGAGACGCCCGTTGCTTGTTGTCGATGGCGACTCGTTTGCCCACCGCGCCTATCACGGCGTGCCGAAATCGATCCGGCGGCGCGGCAACAAGGGCGGCGGCGCGATCCTCGGCTTCGCGAATTTCCTGCTGCGGCTCTACGCTCAGGAAAAGCCGCGCGCCGTGCTCGTCGGCTGGGACACGCTCGACGCGCCGACATACCGCCATCGCGCACTCGAAACCTATCAGAGCGGTCGCGTCTTCGACGCCGAGCTGCTCGACCAGCTCGACGTGCTGCCGCAATTCGTTGCGGCCTGCGGGTTCGCCTACGCGAAGGCACCAGGCTACGAGGCTGACGATTTCCTCGCGGCCGCGGTCGCGCAGGAGGAACGGCGCGGCGGTACGGCGGTCGTAGCGAGCGGCGACCGCGACGCCTTTCAGCTCGCCTCGGACAGGACGACGATCCTGCAGCCGGTGCGAGCGGGCGAGATGGCCCGGATCGGACCCACCGAAGTGCACGAGCGCTACGGCGTCGACCCCGAGCAGGTGCCCGACTTCATCGCCCTCCGAGGTGACCCATCGGACAAGATCCCCGGCATGCCGGGTGTCGGGCCAAAGGGTGCGGCGAGCCTGCTGCGCCGCTACGGGTCGCTCGAAGCAGCGCTAGCGCAGGGCAGCTTCGCGGTCCAGGCGGAGAAATTGCGGCTCTACCGATCGATCGCGACGATGGATGCCGCCGCACCGCTGCTGTCGCTCGACGACCAGACACCAACCTGGCGCGCGGCGGCAGCCCTGGCGCGAGAGTGGGAGTTGAACCAGCTCGCTGATCGCCTCGCCGTCATCGATCAATGACCGGGTCGGACCGCGGCGCGGCCGTCGGGCGGTTCTGCCCCGAAGCGAGCCTCCACTACAGCCCCGAAGATCAGCCGGGTGGAGTGAAAATCCGCCCTTCGTTCCAAACGCGGCTCCAGAGTTCGAGCGGGGGACCACATTTTCCGCGCCGCTCGAATTCCGAGATGCCGAAATGGGTCGGGTCGGAAGACCGGTTCACGGGCGATTACAGGGCCTTCAGGACGGCATCCCCCATTGCGCGGGTGCCAACGCGCTCACAGCCGGCTTGCCAGATGTCGCCGGTGCGCAATCCGTCCTTCAACACCTTCTTGACGGCATTCTCGATCCGCGCGGCCTGCTCCGGGCGGTCAAGCGAATAGCGCAGCATCATCGCGGCCGACAGGATCATTGCGAGCGGATTGACGATGCCCTTGCCCGCAATGTCCGGCGCCGAGCCGCCTGACGGCTCGAACAATCCTTTGTTGTTGGCACCCAATGCCGCCGAGCCGAGCATGCCGATCGATCCGGTCAGCATCGCCGCCTCGTCGGACAGGATGTCGCCGAATATGTTGCCGGTGACGATCACGTCGAACGCCGTCGGCGCCCGCACGAGCTGCGCTGCCGCATTATCGATGTAGAGGTGCGACAGCTCGACATCGGGATATTCGGCGCCGACCCGTATCATCGTGTCGCGCCAGAGCTGCGACGTCTGCAGCACGTTGGCCTTGTCGACACGGCAGACCTTTCTGCGACGTTGGCGCGCCGCCTTGAACGCGACATGCGCGATCCGGACAACCTCCGGCTCGCTGTAGCGCATCGTGTCGAACCCCTCGCGCTCACCGGCGAACTCGCCATCCGGCGCCTTGCGCTTGCCGCGCGGCTGGCCGAAATAGATGTCGCCGTTCAGCTCGCGCACGATCAGGATGTCGAGCCCGCGCACCTTCTCGGGCTTGACGAGCTCGTCATGCAAGACCGCAGGGCGCAGGTTCGCATATAGCTTCAGCTCCTTGCGCAGCGCTAGAATGCCCTGCTCGGGGCGCAACGCGCGTTCGAGCTTGTCGTTCTTCCAGACGCCGGTCGCCCCCACGATCACCGCGTCCGCTTGTTGTGCAAGGGCGAGTGTCGCATCGGGAAGCGGACGGCCGCTCGCTTCGTAGCCTGCACCGCCGAAGGGGGCTTCTTCGAACTCAAACTTTTCGCCGAGCCCCTTGAGAACCTTGACCGCCTCGGCCACGATCTCGGGGCCGATGCCGTCACCGGGTAATAGCGCTACTTTCATCTCTACCTCCGATGATGTGCATCGAACCGCGACTAGCGGGCGATGCTGTCCAACCAGGGTTGTTCGGCGAGCCGGTGAGACTCGAACCTGCGGATTTCGTCGGCGTAGCCCAAAGCGAGACCGGTCTCGTCGAGACCGTCCATCAGGCACTTCTTGCGAAATGCCGAGACCTCGAACGGGTAGTCGTCGCCCTCTGGAGTCCGCACGATCTGTGCTTCGAGATCGATGGTCAGTTGATAACCCTCGACGGCCTCCGTCTGCCGGAACAGGTGATCGACTTCCTGCTCGGTCAAGACGACCGGCAGCAGGCCGTTCTTGAGGCTGTTGTTGTAGAAGATGTCCGCGAAGCTCGGTGCAATCAGCGCGCGAAAGCCGTATTGCTGCAACGCCCAAACGGCGTGCTCACGCGAGCTTCCCGCGCCGAAATTCATGCGCGCTAGCAGGATCGAGACGCTGCGATAGCGTGGCTTGTTGAGCACGAAGTCGGGATTGAGCGGACGCTTCGAATTATCCTGATCCGGCTGCCCGTCGTCGAGGTAGCGCAGATGGTCGAAGGCATTCGGACCGAACCCGGTACGCTTGATCGACTTCATGAACTGTTTCGGGATGATCATGTCGGTGTCGACATTCTCCCGATCGAGCGGCGCCACAAGTCCGGTATTCAGCTCCTTCGAACCCCCGCCTCGGCGAGGGTCTCAGTGGATGGGAAGAAGCGGCATCGGGCGTCAGGCCAGGCCGCGGATGTCAAGGAAATCCCTTCGATCGCTGCAGCCGCCGCCATCGCGGGGCTGACGAGATGGGTGCGGCCGCCCGCCCCTTGGCGGCCTTCGAAGTTGCGGTTTGTCGAGGCCGCGGAGCGCTCGCCCGGCTCGAGCCGGTCGGCGTTCATCGCCAGGCACATCGAGCATCCTGGCTCGCGCCATTCGAAGCCGGCTGCGAGGAATATCTTGTCGAGGCCCCTCGCGTTCGGCTTGGGCCTTCAGGAGGCCCGACCCCGGCACGACCATCGCGAGGCGGATGTTCGGCGCATGCGCCGTCCGAGCGTCTTCACCACGTGAGCCGCCGCCCGCAGGTCCTCGATCCGCGAATTGGTGCACGAGCCGATAAAGATCTTGTCGGGCTTGATCGACTGGATCGGGGTATTGGGCTCCAGCCCCATGTACCGCAGAGCGCGCTCCATGGATGCGCGTTTGATCGATAGCTGACGTCTTTCGGATCGGGAACGCGACCATCGATTGTCGTCACCATTTCCGGCGACGTACCCCAGGTCACCTGCGGGACGATGTCGGAAGCATCCATCTCGACCACGCGGTCGAAAACCGCGTCAGGATCGGAGTTGAGCGTCCGCCAGTGCGCGACCGCACGATCCCATTGGTCTGCCTTGGGCGCGAACGGGCGGTCCTTGAGGTAGGCGATCGTGGTTTCGTCGACGCCAACCATCCCGGTCGGCGCGCCCGCTTCGATCGCCATGTTGCAGAGCGTCATGCGGGCTTCCATCGACAGCGCGCGAATGACCACGCCGGCGAACTCCACCGCATAACCCGTCCCGCCCGCTGTCCCGATCCTGCCGATCAGGGTAAGCGCCATGTCCTTGACGGTACAGCCGAGCTGGAGTTTGCCTTCGACCCGGACGAGCATGTTTTTGCTTTTTCTCTGCCACAGGGTCTGGGTGCGAGCACATGCTCGACTTCCGACGTGCCGATGCCATGGGCCAGCGTGCCGAAGGCGCCCTGCGTCGACGTATGCGAGTCACCGCACACGATCGTCATGCCCGGCAGCGTCGCGCCTTGCTCCGGCCCGATTATGTGCACGATGCCTTGGCGAATGTCGTTCATCTTGAACTCGGCGATGCCGTTGGCGTCGCAGTTCGCGTCGAGCGTGTCGACCTGCAGCTTTGAAACCGGATCGGCGATGCCGTTTTTGCGATTCGTCGTCGGGACGTTGTGATCGCAGACCGCCAGGTTGGCGCTCTTTCGCCAAACCGGACGGCCGCTCTGCCGAAGCCCTTCGAACGCCTGAGGCGAGATGACCTCATGCAGGAGCTGGCGATCGACATAGAGAAGCGTCGTCCCCGTCTGCTTCCACGTGGATTACATGCGAGTCCCACAACTTGTCGTAGAGGGTCTTTCCCATGTCCGCTCTCCCAATCAACCGACCAATGTCTCGGTTGTGAATGCAAATGCGATCGGGAAATGATCTCTTCCAATAGAGAGATGATATATTTTAATCTCTGTTACGGATTAAACTGGGAGGACTTGCGGTGCTCGACACCCGCCAACAGCGCTATTTCGTAGCGGTCGCGGAAGATCTCTATTTCACCAAGGCGGCGGACCGGCTGCACGTCGCCCAGTCAGCCCTCAGCACCCAGGTGAAGCAGCTTGAAGCGCAGCTGGGCGCCCGGTTGCTAGCCCGTCGCAAGCGGTCTGCGGTCACGCTGACCGATGCCGGCGTCTTGTTCCGGTCGAAGCAAGCCGCGCGCTTGAGCAGCTAGACCTAGAGCGCGCCGAGGCCGCGGGGCGACGCGTCGGGCGCGGCGAACTCGGTTCATGTCGCGATCGGATATTCCCCATCAGCGGCGGTGTCAGGAGTGTTGTCCTCGGCGATTCGGGCGTACAGAGCGCACAGGTCCGACGTCACTTTGCATCTGGCCGAGATGGAATCGCCGAAGCAACTCGCGGCGATTATCGAGAGCCGGCTGGATGTCGGCTTCATCCGGTCCCGCACGGATTATCCTGACGGCGTCTCGGCTTCGGTCATCAGGCAGGAACGGCTGCTGCTCGCTTTGCCGGCCGATCACCGACTGGCGGACGAGGTCCAGGCACTTGAGATCGAGGCCTTGTCCGGCGAGACCCTCATCCTGCCTCAGTTTGAGGAAGACGCGGGCTTCACGGATTACGTCACCGAGTTCGTCGCGGCTGCCCGGCCGATGCCGGATCGCGTCTACCCGGTCCGCGGTATTCCGACGGCTCTTAGCCTTGTGGGCGCCGGGGTTGGTGTCGCGCTGATAATGGACTCTTGGCGCTCTTTGGCGATGGCGAACGTCGTCTACCGCGAGATCGTCGATTACGAGCGGGTCACCATCATGGTTTTGGCCCATCGCACCAGGGAGAGCGCCCCAGCCGTGCTCGCCTTTGTCGAGGCATGCAAAGGATTGCGGGCCTGATCGCGAAGGTCGGCTGGGGTGAAGGGTTTCGGACGCCGGCCCTGAGTGCCCCCGGATAGATCGCCACGGGCCGGCATCCGGTCGTCAAGTATCATGACGCCGATGTCGGCTTCATCTGCCCGCTGCTTCTTCCTGTCTTCCTAGAAGAAGACAAAGGACCGGACCACGACGTTCTTGCGGCATCGGGCGTTGGCGGGCGCGGTCGGGTCGACACAGGCAGTATGGAACGACCAGCGCGAAACGGAGCCGTCGGTCACCGAGTCATAGCACTTGAGCATCGAGACCTCGGTGGGCTTCTGCTGGGGGAACCAGTACCACTCGTGGTCGGGACGGTAGGTGAAGCGGGTGGTCTCGCCGACGCGGTCGTCGTAGATCCGGTAGTTGTTGATGTAGGGCTGGTCGGCGAAGGAGGGCCAGGCGCAGAGCACAAAGGGAAACTGCTCGACTGTCTCTATCGGCTTGGCGAGGTTGATCGACATGAACCGGCGCGACATCTTCGCGTCGGCCTCTTCCTCGGTGTAGTGCTGCGTGCGCCCGAAGTTCCGCAGGTTC
>DATMNH010000034.1:0-33629 GCA_035568975.1 Casimicrobiaceae bacterium | reverse complement strand
TGACGAAGACGCTGGCGCGCGTGCGCACCGAAATGAGTCTGCACGTCCTGGCCTATAACCTGAAGCGCGTGATGCGCATCTTGGGCATCGGTGCAATGCTTGCCGCCATCCGGGCATGGGGCGCGCGAGCCCTTCTTCGCGCCCAATTCCAGCCCGTTTCCGCCGTCCCGTCTGTCAACGCGGCTCAACGCTCACCGCTACGCTCCTGCAGCTTCGCCAGCGCTCCCACCGCATAACCGCGCCTCTCGCTCTTAGCGCTGCGAAATCCCCGCGGTTTTTACACGGCCTCGGCCGAATCCGGGCATGGCACCTTCTTCGGCTGCAGGCTAACTCGCAGGTAGAATAACTGTCACGATGATCCTCTTGCTCGCCTCTGCCACCGCCTCGCTTGCCTCCAATCTGGTCAGCGCTGCGTTCCCCTCGGTCTCTGCCCAAGATTTGTGGCGCACTGAGCCGCCGATGCACTATGCACGCGCTGCCCACGCGGTCGTGGGCGACGGCAAGTCTCTTTTTGCCCTGGCGGGCACCGGCGCTGGCGGCGCGCCAGTCCTCGTCTTCGAGCGATTCGATGGCAATAACTGGCGTGACGAAGGCAGGATTCCGGGGCGTGGACTTAACGCGCCGGCGGCGGTCGCATTGAACGGGAAGATTTATCTGATCGGTGGCTTCGAGACCGACACCAACGTCCCGAGCGCGGGAGTGCACGTTTACGACACGACGACCAAGACGTGGAGCCTAGCGGCCCCCCTGCCCGCGCCGCGCGGCGGTCACGCAGCGACGGTGCTCCAAGGCAAGATTCATGTGCTTGGCGGCGGCAACTCGAAGTCGACGATCGCTGACCATGATGTCTTCGATCCCGTAAAAAACGCGTGGACCGCGTTGGCGCCATTACCGCGCGCCAAAGGGAGCCCGGCGGCCGTGGCATTCGGCGGCAAGCTCTACGCCGTCGGCGGGCGCAGCGGATTTTCCGACTTTGGCGCGGTCGACATCTACGACCCCGCGACAAAGAGCTGGTCGGCGGGACCGTCGATCGACCCCCGCGGCACTGCCGGCGCAGTCGTGTATTGCGGCACGATCTACGTGTTTGGTGGTGAATCGCAAGCGAGACGTCAAAGCCTGGGCGACGTGTTACGGTTGAAACACGATGGCGCTTGGGAGTTGGTGGCGTCAATGCCGACACCCCGCAACTTCGCTCGCGCCGTCATCCTCGAGGGCGCGGTCTACGTCGTCGGCGGCAGCCCAACCCCAGAAGCAAGCCACGCCTCGATCGGAAGCGCGATCGTCGAGCGATATGGCGTTTCCTGCGGTTCGAGGCCGGACGTCGAATGACTGCAATGCGGAAATTTGGGCGGTGTTGCAATGACCTGTTGAATTCGCCGCAGATCTCGGTCGGTCAAGGGAGTTTGTCCTGACACTGTGTGACAGGCATCACGCTGTCCGCTGCCGGCGGATCCTCCGGCGATGTGTCTAAGCGTCCGCGATCGTGAACAGCTCCTGTGGCTCACGGATGCCGCGAAGCGGGTGGACACCCACCGAAATCATCCTTCCTGCGCTGGCCACGGCTGCCTCAAAAAACGTGCTCGAGACGAGCACTTTTCTCTGCAGCGGCCGACACAGCCCTTCGATCCGGCTCGCTTCGTTCACCGCCGAACCCACGACGGTGAAATCAAGCCGCTCGCTCGAACCGATATTGCCGTAGAGCACTTCGCCTAAGTGGAGTGCGACACCAAAGTCCAGCGTCCGCTTGCCGGCGGCGCGGCGCTCGGCGTTGAACCGCGGCAAGATCTCCAGCAGTTGTTCCGCGGCCGTCAACGCATCGATGCACGCGGCTTGTCGATCATGCAGCGACAAGTCGAAGGTCGCGAGGAAGCCGTCGCCGAGGAACTTCAGGATCTGGCCGCGGTTGTCCAGAACCGGACGCGCCATCAATTCGAGGTACGTATCCAAGATTTCGATTAGTTCATCATGCGATACCCGGTTCGCGACTGCGGAGAAACCGCGCAGATCACACAGCCAGATCACGGCCTGGATCTTTTGCACCGAGTGCCGGTCGATCTCGCCCGTGAGGACGCGCCGGCCGGCGTCCGCGCCGAGATAGGTTGCGAGCAGCGTGCGTGCGACTTCGAACATCGAGCGCGATTTCACCGCAAGTGCGAGGTAAGGCAGCAATTCGTCCACTTGCCTTAGCTGACCGTCGTCGAATCCTCCCGGCACGTCAGTCGTGCAGGAGAAGAATATGCCTTGCATCGGGTTTGGTTGATCGACCCCCTCAGTGATGGCCCCGGCGCGCAGTGTCGCGGCCTGCCCAACATCGAAGGGCACGACCCGCGCGGCGTAGTCTGTCATGCCAGCCTCGCGCAGGTCGGCGAGCACGGGGAATTCGTGAGGAGTACCCGTGTCGAGTCGGCGGCGCAGCCTAACTTCGCCAGAACTCTGCAGGTGATGGATCGGGCTGCGCAGGAAGGGTTCACGTTCCTCGCTGCTGCGTTGACGGGCAAACTCCTCCGTCTCGAGACCGCTGAGGCGCCAAACGTAGCTACGCGCACCATGCCGCGGGTGCAGTGTCCCGATAGACATTGTGAACCGACGCGCAGGGAATCCCGCATCAACCACGCGACGGCAAAACCCCTCGACTTGGTCGTCGAGTGGCAAACCTCGCAATCCCCGCTCCACCAACCACTCAGCAACGCCGGTCATATCGAGGGGCGGCAACGCGCGCCGGGCATTCGCATCTGGAGGCATGGCAGCGGCGATCTCCCCTCGCAGTATTGGCTTGTCCAATGCGGCCTCAGCCGAACGACAATCACCGCGGCCGCGCTCGAACGATGTTAGTTTGGTAGACGTTACCTGTAGACTCTCGTCGAAGCAACTCGCGCGGAATGACCGGTTCCGGGAAATTCTTGCGATTGGTTAAGGTGTCCGCAATGGCCGGTCTCGGACTTATCGCTGACGGACCCTGATCGACCCGTTTCTGCCTGTCGCGCTCTGCAAAAGTGGACCTTCGCAGACTTCGCTGAAGGACCAAAAGCGACCAGTAACATTGTGAGCACGATTCGCAAGGACCGGCATCTATGCACGATCAATTCGCGCTTAGGAGCGCTCGTCGGCTCGTCTCCGCCCGGCTACCCAGGTAGGATGGTTCGCCTTGCCACGCACATGATGACTCAGCGCTTGACAGTAGCCTGACTGACCAGAGTACGTCTCAGCGCAGCCCACCGGCAGGTGTAGCGCGCCATTCGTCATTCAGCCGGTCCGCTTGGTACGTTTGGATTTCCTGTCCTGCGGCAAACAGCGCGCGGCGCATGGCCTCTTGGAATTCGCAGCCTCGGCCCTTCGCCCACGCATCCTCAAATGCGGCACTGCCCAGCGATTCCCGCATCGCCGCGAACTCAGCCTGCAGGCGCTGTTCGTTGCGCGGGGACCGCACCAATCCAAGCCGCTCGCGGGCAATCGTGGCGGTGGCGTAATGACGCGCGGCTTCCTCGACCGAGCCGACTGAGCGCGCAAGCGCTGCGTGGTCCTCGAGGCACCCGAGCAACTCCGCTCGCATCTCGAATGCGTGGAAGACGCGTAAGGCCCCGCTCAGTCTTATCCGGGCGGAGTCGGTGTGGCCTTCGACAACATCCGCCTTACCCAACCACCAGAGCGCGGTCGCCTCGCCGCGCTTGTCCTCCGCGTCGCTGCAGATTTCAAGCGAGCGCGTGAACCTCACACGCGCAGTGAGAACGTCACCCTCTTCCAGAGCAATCTCGCCCAACATTCGCTCACACTCGCCCTCCAGCTCCCCGTGCATGATTGTTCGAGCAATCGTCAGAGACTCCTCGAAGTGGCGACAAGCGCCTTTGTGATCGGCCAACTCGCGGTCAATTTCGCCGAGATGCTGCAGGCCGATCGCTTCTCCGTTTCGATCTCCAAGCGTACGAAAGAGCGCGAGCGCTTCCTCCTCGCACGCTCGCGCTTGCACCGCGTCGCCCTCGTGCAGGCGAACCCACGAGAGCGTGGATAACGTCGCTGCAATGTCGAGAGGGTTGCCTAGTCCCCGTCGCAGCACAAGGCTCTTCTCCAGCATCCGTCGCGCTTCCGCGTAGTCGCTTTGCCCTGTGGCAAGCGCGGCGCCGACGTACAGCGCGTGCCCCTGCGCCAGGTCCGACCCCTCGACCGCCGGGAGCGCAAGTGCGGCACGCACATTCTTACGACCCTCGGTCGAGTATCCCCGGAGCGTCCTGAAGCCCTGCATCGCAACCTCGAGCTTGACCGCGATGATCGGATCGACACCGCCTTCAAGCGCCAGCGCAATCGCCGCGCGCAAGTTGTCAAGGTCGCTCTCAAAGCGCCGTATCCATTCCGCTTGGTCGTGCCCTTGCAGGCCCTTGTTACCGGCCTTCGCCATCACGAAATAGTGGTTGCAGTGCAGCGCGGCGGTCGCCGCGGACTCGTTGCGCTGAGTCAGCTTCTCTACGGCGTAGTCCCGGATCGTCTCGAGCAATCGATAGCGCATTCCGTCCTTGCGCTCCTCTGTCAAGACCAACGACTTCTCTACAAGCGAGGTGAGCAAGTCGAGCACGTCCTCCGGCGTCAGAGGGTCGGTGCCGCAGACCTCCTCGGCCGATGCGAGCTCGAATCCGTTCGCGAAAACCGCCAGCCTCGCGAGCAGCACTTGCTCGTGTTCCTGGAGCAGGTCGTACGACCAGTCGACCAACGCCCGCAATGTCTGTTGTCGCTCGAGCAGCACGCGGCCGCCACCAGTCAGGAGCTTGTAGCGATCCTTGAGGCGCACGTTGATGTCGGCAACCGTGAGCGCCCGCACTCGCGCGGCAGCCAGCTCGAGCGCGAGCGGAATGCCCTCCAGTCGGGCAACCAGTTCGGCCACTGCAGGGGCCTCCTGTTCGTTGAGCGCAAAAGTGGGTCTGTGAAGTTGCGCACGCTCGACGAACAATCTGACTGCCGGTGATCGCGCCAGTGCCTCGATCCCGTCGGAACGATTCGGAACGGGAAGAGGCGTCACCGTGTACGTCTGCTCCCCGGGAACGCGTAGTGCCTCGCGGCTCGTGGCAATAATGCGAACCTCGGGGGCAGCCCCGAGAATCGCATGGACAAGTTCCGCCGATGGTTTGATCAGGTGCTCACAGTTGTCGACAATTAGCAGCAGATTTCGCGGCTTCAAATGTGCGCAAAGTGTTTCAATGAGGGGTCTACCGGGCTCCTCGCGTACGCTCAGGACCTTGGCCGCTTCGCTGGCCGTGATCGAGGGGTCGCGTATGGGCGCCAGATCCACGAGCCACGCGCCATCACGATAGGAGTCCAGTACATCGCCCGCGATCTGCAGCGAGAGCCGAGTCTTGCCAAGGCCGCCGATACCAAGCAATGTCAACAATCGGGCGCGCTCTAGTAGATCCTCGGCTTCCTCGATTTCGCGCTCGCGTCCGATAAATGACGTCAGATGCTGGGGAAGATTGTTGGGCGTGGCCTCGAGCGAGCGCAGCGCCGGAAACGCCTGCCGTAAACTTGGGTGCACGACCTGGTAAGCGTGCTCGCTGCTCGCAATGCCCTTCAGGCGCACTTCACCGAGGTCGCGCAGGGAGCTGCCCACAGGCAATCTGCCCGCAACGAGGTCAGCGACCGCCTGCGAAGCAAGCACTTGGCCCCCATACGCGAGTCCCATAATGCGCGCGGCGCGGTTGATGGTGCCGCCGAAGAACTCGTTATCGCGCTCGTGGGCCGGGCCGGCATGCAACCCGCAGCGAACGGGGAGCAACATTCCCGCCGTCGCCGCTGGATCGGCAACGGACTGTTGGATCGCGACGGCGGCATCTAGGCCGTCGGCTGCGTCATCAAAGGCGGCGTAAATCCCATCGCCGGTCGTCTTGATCACACGTCCGCGATGTGCTTCAACGGCAGTCCGCAGCAGCACATCATGGCGAGCGAGGGCGTCCGCCATTCGCTCGGGCTCCTGTTCCCACTTCTCGGTGCTGCCCTCAATGTCGGTGAACAGCAGGGTAACGATGCCGGTATTCATGTCCAGGATCGCTGCCGACGCGTCGATGTCCACTGCAACAGAATGGCACTATCGTCTCCCAGCATATGCCGCGGGTCAAATCGGTTGCTAGTTACCGGGGTGACAGGCTGCTCGCGGCCGTCCTTTGCGGTGGACGGCCGCTATAGAGGACGATGCGCAACGGCCGATAGTGTGAGTTCACGACTTCGCTTGTAAGCAGCCATTCCCAGCGCGAGCCCGATTTGCGCTGCGGCCGCTCTAGGCGCACATCGCGAATCGCGGCTAACCACTTGCAGACGGTCAGTGTCGTCGCCCAATTTGTCAGGAAGCGGTCGTTCCGGATCGACCCCTTCCATCGCGCGCACGGCTGGCGCGGTCGGCTTTCAAAACAGCAGGGGTTGATGGTTGTAAAATGCCGTCCGTGATATTGCGAATAATCGAACTGGTTTGGCCGGTTAATCACTGTTAGGCAGCGCCGAATCGAACAGGGAGGCCGCGATGGCTAATTCGTCCCCTCGGAGTGACCTGCGAACTAATTGGGCTGTTCTGTCCTACTACCAGCGCTTCGAGGGAATTGTCGCGCTAGTCCTCACTTTCGTCATCGGCCTCATTATCCTCGTCGCGCTCTTCAGGTTGAGCTTCGGAGTCGTGACCGGCTTGTTGTTGGGTGCGCTCGATCCGCTTGACCACGGCGCGTTTCAGACGGTGTTTGGCGAAACGTTGACGTTGCTGATTGCGCTGGAGTTCAATCACACGCTTCAGTACGTGGTCAAGGGCGAACAGAGCATTATTCAAACCAAGGTCGTGCTGTTGATCGCGCTGTTGGCAATTGCCCGAAAGCTCATCGTTGTCGATCTGCGCGATGTAGACGCCGCTCAATTGCTCGCTCTGGCCGCAGTGACGCTGGCCCTTGGTATCACCTATTGGCTGATGCGAGAACGTGACGATCGCCGTGACCGACCTTCCGCCAGTTAACGCTCTGGCTAAGCGCCCGCGGAGAGGGACCGCGGTTACGTCGTCTCGATTCAACGGCTGCTATTGAGAATCGCGACCGGCTGCTACGGGTCGATAGCGACATCGAACGACTGGCCTCAGCGACTTCGCTGTATGGCTGCACTTCGGTGCGGCTGGTCGATATGAAAGGCGCCCTACCTCTTTCTGTCGTCGCGCGCCATTCGAAGTAGAAAGCAGTCGGCTCGAGATGGACTCTGTGTCCGACAAATCAGGCCGTCCGCAGGTCCCGTACTTCTCGCGGGTGCCTTAATCGGACAACGGTAGGCCAGCTTTGGCCGTGCCTGCAGTCCAAGTTTGGACGGGCATGTGAATGTCGTAAAGTGCGTAGATCGCACCCTAGCTCCGCCTCGGTCGGTGCATTTTGGAATTTGGACTTCAGCAGATCAACGCGAAACTTGTTTCACTTCTTTTCGTCGACCCCCACTGTATGGGAGGAACAAAATGAGACTTACGCTCGCGATCCTGATGGTTGCCGTCGCCACCGCGTCGGCGGCGCAGACCACCGATCGCTTCCCGACTCTTAAGCCCGATCAGCTGACGATCGATCAGAAAAAGCTCGTGGAGACGCTCATGGCCGGGCCGCGCGGAGGTGACACCGGACCCGAGGCGGTTACCCGGATGCTGGCTCGCGGCCCGTTCAATGCTTGGCTTCGCAGCCCGGACCTCGGCGACCGCTTGCAAAAGGTCGGGGAGTACATCCGCTACAACACCTCCCTGCCGCTGCGGCTCAACGAGTTCGCAATCCTCATTGCCGCGAGGGAGTGGACCTCGCAATACGAATGGTATGCGCATCATCCGCTGGCGATGAAGGCGGGCCTCGACGCCAAGATCTCCGCAGACCTCGCGCTCGGCAGGCGACCGGCAAACATGAAGGAAGACGAGGCTGCGGTCTACGAATTCTGCATCCAGCTGCATCGCAACAAAAAGATCGACGACGCTACCTATAGGCGCGCCGTTGCACTGTTCGGCGAGAAGGGTGTCATGGATCTGATTGGCGTGACTGGGTATTACACGCTGGTTTCCATGACAATCAGCGTCGCCGAAGTGTCGGTGCCGCCTGGTGCGCAGAACCCACTAAAGCCCGTGGACTAGAGCTCAGCTACCGGCGCAGAGGGAGAACGACGCGCACGGGATGAAACTATGGCTTGCTTAGAGGGCCCGCCGTCACGGAAATAGATTTGCTATGTGAAAAGCTCATGAACTCCTCTACTATCGCTAGTACGACAACTTGGAAGTAGGCGAACCTATTCCGTCGTCCCCGCCCCGATTCAAGCATTCGAGGGCAGGCTTCAGCGGGGACCCAGTGGCGTTTGTGAAAGACACTGGATTCCCGCTTGCGCGGGAATGACGGCGAACAAATATCGATGTTTCGCAATTTCCGAGTCGACAAACTAGTGCCTGATCGTCAGCCGGACGCTTTCCATTGCCGACACATGATACTGCTACGGTTCGCCGACCTTGAACGGGGGCTCCTTGCCTGGGGGCACGCCTTCTTCGGCCATCGCCAGCAGCATCGCGACCGTCACGTAGGTTCCAGCGACAGCTGTCAGATCCACGACCTGCTGCTCGCCGAGCAGTTGCTTTGCGCGCTTGAACGTCTCGTCGGAAACCTGGTGCTTTGCGGAAAGCTCGGTTACGAAATCGTAGACGATGGCCTCGTCGGGCTTCATGTTCGCCGGCCGCTTGTTCGCTTTGAGTTCACTCACGACTTCCGGGGAAAGCCCTGACTTGATCGCCAAGGGGGCGTGCGCGAACCATTCGACCTGTGAGCGCCACTGCTTCCCGATGATCAGGATAGCAAACTCGTTGAGTCGAAGCGGCACCGACGTGTTCCAACGGAGGTAATAGAGAAGGTCGAACATGCGTTGCCCGAGGACCGGGCTGCGCAACAATGGGTTATATGGGCCGCCGAGTCCCACACTCGACACCTTCAGAATCTGCTCTCCGAGAGGTTTCTGATACTCGTTCAGTTGTTCGAAGGTGAGTTGCGGGAAACGTGGCTCATTAGCGGCCATCCGTGGGTCGGCAGCCATGGCATCAACCCCCAGCGCCGCCACCAGCGCGGTCAACAGCACACATAGGTGTCTCCTCTTCATACGATGTTTCCTCCATGATGAAAACCTGCGAGCAACGCGCATATGAGTGATATGGTCACCGGGAACGTACGTTGCTATTTGCGTGCTGCATCTCCACCGGCCGGAGGGGCAGCAGTTTGCGGGGGACCTGACAGCCTGTCAGTTACCGATTGCACCGCGCGACGAAATTCAAGCGGCCCTTGGATATGCGAGAACGCTTCTCTGGTGCCACCACTACCGGTCACCACGATGTCTCCGTAACCGAAGATTCGTCCTATGAAGCTCTGGTTCACGGCAATGGCTTCGATCTTGTTGAGTAGGAGCTCGACGGAACGCGTACTGAACACGCCAACTTTCATCATCACGCGCTTGTTGGTAACAGCGAAGTCGGAACTTTGTCGTTTGATAAAGGTGGCGAGCAGGATAAATAAGCCAAGGGCAAGAGGTATCCAGGCGTAGCTACTCCAAGTTCCATTGTCCAGAAACCAGGCGATTGGCAACAACACCACAGCCGTGAACAGCACAGGTCCCATGAAGAGCAGCCAGTGGAGGCGGGTGCGATAAACCACCTGTTCTCCTGCAAGAAGGTTGCCATCGATGTAGCTCATTGTCCGTCCGCAGTTATTGGTCTCACAGCCGGTAACTATACCGGAGCGATAAAGCGCAGGGCGAGCGCTCCTCTGCGGGAGGCAGTCGCCGGCGTTCCGTCACGCCAGCCGGATTGCCCGCCTCGTCGACTATCGTCTTCGTCCGCGATCGTTTGCGTCGCCTGACACACAACGCAACTTGCCTGACATGCGCGAGACGCACGCTCGCCGAAAACTGTCGGCATCGGCATCGCTGCACCCGTGTCGCCTGAGAGAGCAAACCAAGGTCACGTACCGGGATCAACGCCGAGGTCACCCTTGCGCAACTCTGCGTTCGTAACGCACATTCGCTGGTCGCGCTGGCGGCGCGGTGCGTCGTACCTTGTTGCATTTGCCGCCGGTGTCGTGCTCGCGTTGGCGCTCGCCCCGCCCGCAACGCAGTTCAAAAGCCCGTCAGCCGCCCCTTCCCGCCCCGCCGCCACGAGCGAGTTCCACCGCGCGCTCCAGACCGTCATGGGCCAGATGGATGCCGGGATGTGCATCACACCGAGCGCCGACGCCGACCGCGACTTCGCGCGGGCGATGATTCCGCACCACCAGGGCGCGGTCGAGATGGCGCGACTGGAGCTTCTCTACGGCCGCGATCCGCGCCTGCAGCGGCTGGCACAAGGAATCGTGGTGGAGCAGTCGCAGGAGATCGCGCTCATGCGCAGCATTCTGGCCAACCCCTCGACGGTGCTTGGCACGAATCTCAATCCCTGAAGGAGGAGCACCATGGCTATCCGTATACTGGTATCGGCAATCGTGTTGCTTGGCGCGTTCGCAGGATCGGTGGACGCCGGCCAGGCGCCCGGTGCAGCCTCGGCGCCGGACCAACCGGTCAGCTCGCGCGACCGCGTCTATCTCGGCGAACAGTTCTCGAACACGATTTCAGTCGTCGACCCCGCGACCAACACCTTGCTCGGGGCGATCCATCTCGGCGACCCGCAGCCGGGCAATATGAGTCCGCTCTATCGCGGCCAGTTGCTCGTCCACGGGCTCGGCTTTTCGCCCGATCATCATACGGTCGTCGCGGTATCGATCGGCTCGAACTCGGTGGGCTTCATCGACACGGCTAGCAACGCGGTGAAGCACATCACCTACGTCGGTCGCGCGCCGCATGAGGCATTCTTCACTCCCGACGGGCGCGAGGTATGGGTCAGCGTACGCGGCGAGGATTACGTCTCGGTGCTCGACGCCAAGCGCTACAACGAGATCGCCCGTATCCCGGTTCCCAACGGCCCCGGCATGGTCATCTTTTCCCCTGACGGCCGTTACGGTTACGTGTGCTCGAGCTTCACTCCCCAGACGCTGATCTTCGAGGTGCGCACCCGGCGCGTCGCCGGTCGTGTGGCGCAGCCGTCGCCGTTCTGCCCCAACATCGCCGCCGCGCCACGCGGGGATCAGGTCTGGTTCACGCTGAAGGATACCGGCAGGGTGGTCGTATTCAATGCACGTCCGCCATTCAATGTGCTGCGCGAGATTGATGCCGGCCCCATCACCAACCATGTGAATTTCGCGCTGACCGGGGAGGGGCAGCTGGCTTACGTGACCGTCGGTGGATTGAATCAGGTTCAGGTATTCCGGACCGATACCTTCGAAAAGATCGCCATCATTCCCACCGGAGCGCTTCCCCATGGCATCTGGCCTTCGGGGGACGGTACACGCATGTATGTCGGCATCGAGAACGGCGACGCGGTCAGCGCGATCGATACCAAGCTGCAGCAGGTGGTGGCAACGATTGCCACCGGCCAGGCCGCACAGGCCCTGGTCTACGTTCCGAATGCGGTGCCACAAGGCGATGGACGCGCGAATCTTCAGCCGCTCGGTGTCGGCGCCATGGCGACGCACCTGAAGCTTGCGGCACCCGGCGCCGCGGACGACGCAACCAGCGTTGCCCTGTTCGATCAGGGATTGACGCAGATCCTGCAAGCTGCCGTCAGCGGGCTCGCGCCCAAGGCAAATTACGTACTAGCGCTCGCCGATAATCCGCAGGGCAACCCCCCACTCCAGGAACTGGCCGCCTTTTCCACCAATCCAGCCGGCGCGGCGGTTGTCGATGCAGTGGGTCCGATCCGCCAGGTCGTCGCACCCGATACACCGTCGCCGCGTCGCTATCTCGTGATCGCACCCGTGAAGGACGGCAAGCCCGGTGCGCCGGTTCAACTGCAGCGGCCGTGAGCGAATGCACCGACCGGGCCGGGAAGCACGCGACAGTAAGAGGAGCCATGTGCGATAAACCTCGATCCGGCCGATACGTATGTCGAATGCACGATGAAACCATTCCTTCCCCGACGCTCCCTATTGAGAATTACGAAAATGCATCACACCTGCGTCCCTCGAATCGTCATTCCCGCGAAGGCGGGAATCCATTGGCTATTGACGGCAAAAATGGATCCCCGCCTGCGCGGGGATGACGCTTTTTTTTTGGAGAGCTGCCACTCATTTAGGTAACATTCAATAATGCGCATGAAGCCCATGCCTCGACGGAATTAGTGAGATCGATATGAAATCCCTGGGTAAAAAGCCGGACGGTCCGCGGCTCGAGCGCATGCGATCTTCGCCCCTCTGGGCCGGGGAAGGTTTTCGCAATATTCATCCGGTGCTGCCGCGCTTGCGGGACCCCAGTGCTCGGCCGCCATCGTTGTCGGAGTTTCTGTGTGGCGGTGAGCGGCGTGTTCCACAGAAGGGACTACCGGCCATGAATCCGCGCGACGTTTGGTCAAGGGCACCGAGCACCGCCCTGCGTGCAACCTGGCTCGGGCACTCCACCGTGCTGATCGAAATCGATGGACGTCGAGTATTGACCGACCCGGTGTGGGGATCGCGCGCCTCGCCGTCGCGGCTGATCGGACCCAAGCGGTTCCAGCCCGTTCCCGTCGCTTTGCGCTCGCTGCCGCCGATAGACTTGGCGGTCGTGTCTCATGACCACTACGATCACCTCGACTATCCAACGATCCTCGAACTGGTGAAACTCGACGTGCCATTCGTCACGTCCCTTGGAGTCGGAGCGCATCTGGAGACTTGGGGCGTGCGACCGGAGCGGATTGCGGAGCTCGATTGGTGGGAGTCTTACACCCTGCCGAACGCCGAGTTGTCGGTCACTGCGGCACCCTCGCAGCACTTCTCCGGTCGCGGGCTCCACGATCGCAACGCCACGCTATGGTCATCCATGATCATTCGCTCTCCGCGGCACGCGGTATTTTTCAGCGGCGACACCGGCTTGACGACGGAGTACGCCAAGATCCGCGAGCGGTTGGGTCCGTTCGACCTCGTCATGCTCGAAGTAGGCGCCTTCCATCCGTCATGGGGCCATATCCACCTCGGCCCGGAGAACGCGCTCGAAGCGCTCACCCTATTGGGCGGAGGAGCATTCCTGCCCGTGCATTGGGGTACGTTTGCGTTGGCGGTCCATGATTGGGACCAACCAGCCGAGGTGTTGCTTACGCTCGGTCCGAAGAAGGGCGCGGAGCTTTTGATGCCTCGGCTGGGCGAGCCCGTTGAGCCAGCACACGCACATGAGCTTACGCCATGGTGGCGGGCAGCCGACTTGCGGGAGCCTCGGCAGCAACCATCCAAGACGCCGGTCATGACACTACCCAAAGCGATGCCGTGGCCGTTCGACTAGGCCTGCATGATCGCAGGGACGCGCTCAAATGCTTGATGACGATCCCCATCGCCAACTTGGTCAGAACGAAAGCGGAGGCATCCACAATGTCCGAAGATGGACTGGTCACCCTGGCAAGTAAATTCTCGGTCGAGGAAACTCTCGATCGACTCGAGACGGATCTAAGGGCAAAAGGCATCACGGTATTTGCGCGAATCGACCATGCGGCAGGTGCGGCTTCGGTCGCAATGCCGCTGAGGCCAACGGAGCTGTTGATCTTCGGTAATGCGAAAGCCGGAACGCCGCTGATGCAATCCAACCAGACGATCGGGATCGACTTGCCTCTGAAGGTCCTGGGCTGGCAGGACGCCGAGGGAAAAGTCTGGCTGACTTATAACGATGCAAGCTGGCTCGCTCGGCGGCATCGCCTCGGCCCGGGTACCGACGCGAGCGTTAGCGCGTTGACAACCGCGCTCGCAAATCTTGCCAAGGCCGCGGCTGGGTGATCGCGGACGCCGCGACTGACGTGAACGCAAGCGAGGCGATACGACACGTCGCCGCGCAGGCCCCGACCGCCTGAAGTACGGCCCACAATTCACATGTCTGATCCGCGCGTCTTCTTTGCAGCCGAACGAACCCTCCTCGCGTGGATTCGCACCGGTCTCACCATCATGGGCTTTGGGTTTGTCGTGGCCCGCTTCGGCCTTTTCCTGGGCCTTCTCGCCGCCCAGCGCATGCCATCGACTGCTCCGGTCGCGTCTGCGCCACATTTTTCCAGCGGTATCGGAATAGCGCTCGTATTGCTCGGCGCCGTATCCATGATCGTCGCCGCGATCCAGCACCGCCGCTTTGTCTTGTCTCTGCCCATCGACGATCTCCCGCCGATGCACAACCGCGCTTTCCCGGTCGTTTTGGCGCTCATCCTCGGTTCGCTCGGCCTGATGCTGGCGGTATATCTTGCCGTTTAGTTATGTCGTGCGTTAGCTTGATGTAGGCCCCAGGCGTATCGACAGGAGAACTCTCATGACCACACGCGGATTTTCCGGACGCCGGCCGAGCGACGATATAGCGCAACGACTGCCGCCGGGGCAATACGAGACGAAGGACTTTCCGGTCCTGGCGAAAGGACCGACGCCACACGTGGACCTCGCACGATGGAGGTTCACGGTCAACGACGGCCCGAGGCCGCTCGCGAGCTGGAGCTGGCCGGAATTCGAGGCCCTGCCCCAGACAACGTGGCGCCGCGACATTCATTGCGTAACCAAATGGTCGAAGCTGGATACGACCTGGAGAGGCGTCACCATCGACGATCTGTTGCAAGCCGCCGGCATCACGCCGCCGAGCGCCTATCTGCTCGCGCAATCGCACGACGACTACGACACCAACCTTCCTGTCGCGGATCTGCTCAATGGGCAAGCGATGATCGCGACGCGCTTTGCCGGCGCGCCAATCGAGGCGGAGCATGGCGGTCCGGCAAGATTGTTGGTGCCGCACCTCTATTTCTGGAAGAGCGCGAAGTGGATCAGGGGCCTGCGCTTCACGGCCCGCGACGAGGCGGGCTTCTGGGAGCAGCGCGGCTATCACATGTACGGGGACCCCTGGCGCGAGCAACGCTATACCAACGATCCATGACGGCAGACGGTCCTTCCGCCGCGCAGGCGCGCTGGCAGATGGCAGTCATCGACCGGATCATTCCCCGGACCCCCCGCGTAATAAGCGTTTTTCTGCGCGTCTCGCTGGGTCCGCAATTGGCAGGGCAGCACGTCGACGTACGCCTGACTGCACCTGACGGCTACCAGGCCGAGCGCAGCTACTCCATCGCCTCGGCTCCCGGCACCGAGGATATCGAGCTCGCCATCGAGCGATTGGAAGGTGGCGAGATCTCGGCGTATTTTCACGAGGTGGCGCGGCCCGGCGACACGATCGAGGTTCGCGGACCCATCGGCGGCCACTTCGTGTGGCGCGCCGAAGATGGCGGCCCGATTCTTCTCATCGGCGGCGGCTCCGGCATCGTGCCGCTGGTGGCGATCGTGCGCGACTGGTCGGCATCGGAACCGAAAACGCCTGCGCTCCTCGCCTATTCGGCGCGCACCTGGGAGGAACTGGTGTTCCGCGATGAGCTGCTGAACACCCAGGCGCACGAATCGAACTTCCTATTTATCGCAACGACAACGCGCGGACCGCGACACCGACCGGAAGACTTCGACCGACGTCTCGACCGATCGCTCCTGCACGAGGTGTTGACACGCTGGGGCCGGATAGCTCGGGATGTTTACGTCTGCGGCTCCAATGTCTTCGTCGAAGCGGTGACAACCGGCTTGGTTCTGGAGGGAGTGCCCCCCGGACGCATCCGCACGGAGCGCTTCGGCGGAAAAAACTGAAAGGAGCATCCATCATGCATACGCCCCCGAGATATGGTTTGCTGCCGGATGGCTGCCCGGCGGATTGTACTAGGCGATTGGCTCGCGCCACTCCCTTCGTCGTAGGACTTTAGAGAACTTCGAAGATGCTATAAATCGGTCCATCGGCCCGGCGATGGCCGATACCGACCGCGAGGACGCGATTGATCCAATCGTAGTTCACGGCCGCGGTCTCGAACAGCGGATTGATCCGGAAATAGTAGCTCGCCGGATCGACCGCTTCTCCTTTCTCGATTCTCGCCACCACATCGGGTGGCCCATGGCGAATGCCACGATATGTCATAGCGATCAGAGCATCGTCCTTTGTCTTGAGGAACAGCCGCGCATTCAATGTCGTGGCGCCGTCGTTGCGTACTGTCTGCCAGTCGCTGCCCCCGTCCAACACCTCGCCTGATAGCCGCTCCCCCTCGAACGAACCTCCCGGCACCACGCCAACGCGACGATATGGGCCCGGCGTCGCGCCTATGATCTGGAGAGGCCGAACGTCCAGGCGCATGACGAACAAAGTCCGCGTATGCAGCGTCTTGAGAGCCTCGGGCAGGTTATCGTTCAGAGCAGCGGACATGACTGTTCTCCACGGCTACGTCGTTCTGAGAGGGGCGGCAAAGGTCTCGCGCTCGAAACGGCGAGTCCGATGGCGATAAGCGCTGACGACTGCTAGACGATCCGCCAAATCCGCATATTGTCCCGCATCGACCGAAACCGCTACCAAAAAGCAGTAAAAGTTGTCGTCTATGTAAACTAATCTCACGTGGACACCGGGCTTTTACTCTCCTTCACATCGGCCTCAAAGACTTCCTGTAATTGCGCTGCCGCCTGCGCCGCCGTCTGGATGAGTTGCGTTTCGTCCTGACGCACGGCGTACTGCTCGTCCATCAAATTCTGGTCATGCTCCTTGAACAGGGCCACGGCGCGCCCGGCCTGCGCCCCCTCCATGCCGGTCAACTCCAGCGCCTGGCGCGCCGTTTCCAGGCTCGACAGGAAAGTCTCGCGCTCGATGGCGTTGCGGTCGATGTCGAGGTCACGCAGCCGGTAGTAGTGAACGCGATTTCGCGCCCGCGCGAGGATGGGAAGATTGGGAAAATTCTTGCGGACGACTGCCGCCGTCTTCACCGAGGCTTCGACATCATCGATAGCCAGGACGAAGAGCTTGGCGTCGCCCGCCCGCGCCGATTCGAGCAGCTCCAGGCGCGACGCGTCGCCGTAGTACACCTTGTTGCCAAAGCGGCGCACGAAGTCGACCTGCTGGAAACTCGCCTCGATCGCGGTGAACGGAATGCCGGCCATGCGCAGGACGCGCGAGACAATCTGTCCATAGCGGCCGTAGCCGGCGATGATCACCGGATTGCCGGGCCCGTCGATGAGATCGAACTCGGGCGGCGCGGTGCGCGCGAGCCAGCGTTCCAGCAGGCGCTCGTGCAGGGCGAATGAGAGCGGGGCGAGCACCATGGAGATCGTCACGGCCAGCACGAGAAATTCGGCGGTCTCGCCCGGGAGGATGCCCGCAGTTTGCGCCGCGACAAAGAGCACGAAGGCGAATTCCCCGCCTTGCGCAAGCAATACCGCGATGCGTTGTGCTTCATCGCTGCCCGTCCCGGACACTCGCGCCAGGGCGTACATCAGCAGAGCCTTGAGCACCATCAAGGCGAGCACCACGCCGAGCACCGTGAACGGATGCGAAACGAACAGCGCGAGATTGGCGCTCATCCCAACCGCCATGAAAAACAGCCCGAGCAGCAGTCCCTTGAAGGGCTCGACGTCGGCCTCGAGCTCGTGGCGAAATTCCGAATCGGCAAGCAGCACGCCGGCGAGGAAGGCGCCCAGCGACATCGAGAGGCCCATGGCTTCCATCGTCAGCGCCGCACCGATCACGACCAGCAATGCCGCGGCTGTGAACACTTCGCGGCCGCCGAAGCGCGCGACCAGCTTCAGCGCCGGACGAACCAGGCGTCGGCTGACAAAAATGACGAACGCGATCGCCGCTACACCTTTGGCAGCGAGTATCCATCCGCTCTCGTGGCCGGTCCTGTCCGGGCTCAGCAACGGCAGCAGCGCGATGAGAGGAATCACGGCGACATCCTGGAAGAGCAGGATTGCGAACGCGAGGCGCCCGCTCGGGCTGCTGAGCTGGCCGCGCTCGCCCAGCCAAGCGAGGACGATGGCTGTGGAGGACATGGCAAGTCCCAATCCCACCACGATCGCCGCCTGCCACGAAAGATTCAGCGACATCGCGATGCCGGTAAGCGCGATTCCCGTCACGAAAACTTGCGCGCCGCCCAACCCGAACACGGGATGGCGCAATGCCCAGAGCCGGGAGGGCTCGAGCTCCAGGCCGATGAGGAAGAGCAGCAGCACGACGCCCATTTCCGCGAAGCTGAGCGTCGCGTCCGCGTCGGCAATCAATCCCAAACCCCACGGACCGATGATCGCACCCGCCGCGAGGTAGCCGAGCACCGCGCCGAGCTGCATCCGGCGAAACAGCGGGACGACGATGACCGCCGTCACCAGGAAAATTGCGGCCTGCTCTAAAAGTGTCATGGGAAACCATCACTCCTTCACGTCGCGCGCGGCCGCCCATTTTAGGAGCGCGTCGAGCGCTGGGCACAGAGCTTGCCCCCAGTCCGTCAGACCATACTCGACTTTCGGCGGCACTTGATGGTGAACGATCCGCCGCACAATTCCGTCGTTCTCCATCTGGCGAAGCTGCTGGATCAACATCTTTTGCGAGATCGCGGGTATCGCCCGTTCCAGGTCGGAAAATCGAAGCATCTTTCCGCCGAACAGGTGGAAAAGAATCACGAGCTTCCATCGGCCTTCCAGAAACTTGAACGCCAGCTCGACTCCGCCGGCAGCCGTGACCGGCGTGTACCCAACATCCTTACCTTGAGGTGAGTACCTTACTTTTTCGTGCGTTCTTGTCATTTCGCAAGCGTAACGCCATCTTCCACCTTGAGCAATCGCGGTCGCCAGGACCTCGGTTGAAGAGTCATTCACGAACCGAAGGAGGAACGATGTCCGTCCATCTCCCGTCCCCGATTGATCTTTACGTAAAGATCGAAAACTCTGGCAATGTAGAAGAACTGTCGGAATGCTTCGCATCCGACGCCACCGTTCGCGACGAAGGCTGCACCTACGAGGGGCTGGCCGCCATCAAGGAATGGAAGGCTGACACGAAGAAGAAGTACAACCACACCGTGGCGCCGCTTGAAGTGGCTGATCGAGACGGAAAAACAGTCCTCAAGGCCGAGCTCGCCGGTGACTTTCCCAGTAGCCCCGTGACGCTCGAATTCAGCTTCGCCCTCGAGGACGGGAAGATCGTATCTCTGGAGATTCACTGATGAGCCACTACCTGGAACCTGAGAGAGAACGGGCGCTCGTCACGGAGGGACCAGCGGTGGGTCCGGTCGCTGCCAGCCGTCAGGGCTTGATAGCCTTTTCGCGCATCTACCAGGGGATTCTTGATAGCATTTGATGCAGGCTGGCTGGCGCGGCGAGCGACCAAGGAGTTAGCGGAAATGGCCGAGCGATATCTGGAAGACTTTGAAGTGGGACAAACCTTCGGTGGCTCCGGCCGCATCCGCATCGATAAAGAGCGCATCAAGAGCTTCGCCGCGGAATTCGATCCGCAACCGTTCCATCTCGACGAAACAGCCGCAGGTGCTTCAATGTTTCTAGGGCTTGCGGCGAGCGGTTGGCACACGGCCGCGACCACGATGCGGCTACTGGTCGAAAGCGAGCTTAGTCCCGCTGGCGGCATCATCGGTGCCGGCTTCGACGAGTTCCGCTGGCCACGGCCGGTTCGACCGGGCGACGTGCTTCGCGTCGAGAGCGAGGTGGTCGACGTGCGGCCTTCGAAGTCCCGACCGGACCAGGGAATGATAAAAGTGAAAACGACCACCTTGAATCAGAACGAGGAGGTCGTTCAGATTTCCGTCGGCAATCTCATTGTGCCGCGGCGACCGAAATGAGTGTTCCTCGTTCGGAACGTTCCGGTAAGCGCCGGCACAATGATGACCTTATTGTATGCAGATGCGTTCTATTGACCGCCTGCACCTGCGCGAAACCGCCATCCACGAACAATTCCGTTCCCGTGATGTAGCTGCTGTCGTCGGAGGCGAGAAACACGACGGCCTTGGCGATCTCGTCGGACGTGCCGAGCCTGCCGAGGGGACCATTGCGCCGTCGGCGACGTATCAAAGCATCTCGAGCGCAAGCGCGATGCCCTGCCCTCCGCCGATACACAGCGTCACGATGCCGCGCTTCAGACCGTCGCGCCGCATCGAATGCAGAAGACGGGTGGTCAGCACCGCCCCGGTGGCTCCGATCGGGTGGCCATGCGCGATGGCGCCGCCCTCGACGTTGACGATGTCTTCCGGCAGGCCCAGTTCGCGCAAGACCGCAAGGGGCACGGCCGCGAACGCCTCATTGATCTCCACACGCTCGATGTCACCGAGGCTCCAGCGAGCTCGGTCCAGCGCTTGCCGGACCGCGGGCACGGGACCGAACCCGAACATCCCCGGCTCGACAGCCGCGACTCCGTAAGCCACGAGGCGCGCAAACGGTTGGAGACGATTGCGCTTAGCGAATTCGCGATCCGCGACGACCATCGCCGCCGCACCGCTGTTGAGACCTGGCGCATTCCCCGCCGTGATCGTCCCATCCTTGCGAAACGCCGGCTTCAGCTTTGCGAGTACCTCCAACGTCGTCTCCGGTCGATTGGCTTCGTCGACAGCGAAAATGTCCGTTCCCTTCCGTCCTTTCACTTCGATTCCGACGATCTCTGCCGTAAAGCGGCCCGCTTTCTGCGCGGCCGCGAAACGCTGCTGCGAACGCTCGGCCCATCGATCCTGGTCCTCGCGCGTGATGTGGAAGCGCGTCACCAGATCCTCGGTATGCCAACCCGAGTGCTCGCCGGAGAACGCGTCGTTGAGCCCATCGCGCAGCATGCTGTCGTAGATCTGCGCATCGCCCATGCGGTAGCCCCAACGCCCGCCCGCCATCAGGTAGGGCGCCTGGTCCATGTTCTCCATGCCCCCGGCGATGGCGGCTTCGACCTGACCGAGCCAGATCTCCTGTGCCGCAGATGCGATCGCCTGCGCGCCCGAGCCGCAGACGCGATTGACCGTCATCGCGGGCACGGCGACGGGAACGCCGCCGTTGATCGCAGCTTGCCGAGCCGGATTCATGCGGTTCCCAGCCTGGATGACGTTGCCCATCACCACGCTTCCGATGCGTGCGGGATCGAGTCCGGAGCGCCGCAGCGTCTCGCGAACCGCTGCGCTGCCGAGCTCGGTCGCGGGTGTCGCTTTCAAGGTTCCGTTATAGGTCCCGATCGCGGTGCGAACCGGGTGGCACAGTACGACCTCTCGCGTTTGCATGCAAATCTCCTTCGATCAATGTTGTTGGGCGCTGACAGTTCCCCGCACTGTTGTCCTCACTGTCGTCAACTCGCGGCTGATCCGCCTCACCGTGGCATCTCCCGGCACCAGATTCACCGTGAAACCCATGGAACGGGCAAGCCGGAGCATGGCCACGTTGGCCGCGAGAACAATGCCTGCTGCTTGACGTATCCCCGCGCTCGTGGCGTGCTCCAGGAGAGTCTCGAGCAGCCGGTGGCCGAGCCCTTGGCCCTGCCATGCGTCGGCGAGCACGAGCGCTATGTCCGCATTGAGCGTCGCCGCCTCGACGACATAGCGACCGACCCCGACGAATTGCTCGACAGCGTCGATCACCGTGATTACGGCGAAGGCCATATGGCGGTGATAGTCGATGTGCGTCATGGAGTCGATCCACTCGGGTGTGACCTTGGTGCCGCCGCTCAACATTCGCTGGTAGCGCGATTCGAATGAAAGGGCACGGACGAACGCTTCCTCGAGCTCGCCGTCGTCGTGGCGGATCGCGCGCACCGAGAGCGACTCGCCCGAGGTCAGCGTCCAGGTTCGGGAAAGGTGTGCCGGATAGCTGTGCAACCAGTGCGACGAGCTATTCGGCAGGCTGGCGAGCGCGTGACGGTCAGTATTCATGGCAACCACTCCTGAGAGGTCCCTGCTAACGCGCAACTGGCACTTCACATCGGGCACCTGACATCGGGCGCTTGACATCGGCGCACATGCGCGTAATATGAGCGCATATACGCCTATTGTCAAGCCCTGAGGAAACGCCATGCCTTCCGATACTGCAACGCCGTCCCAGGAGTGCAATTGTCTGGCGCTGCGCCAGGCGGCTCGCCACGTCACCCAGTTCTACGACCAGCACCTGGCACCCAGCGGGCTACGCACGACGCAGCTTTCGATCCTGGCGAAGTTGAAACGGTTGGGACCGCTGACGATCAACGCGCTCGCCCGCGAGCTGGTCATGGATCGAACGACACTCGGACGGACCATGCTGCCGCTGGAGCGTGACGGCCTCATACGCATAGAGGACGGAACCTTGGATCGCCGTAGCAAGGAGCTGCATCTCACCAAGGCAGGTGCCGAGCGGCTTCGTGTTGCGCGGAGGCTGTGGAGCGTGGCACAGATGCAATTCGAGGCAGCGTTCGGCGGTGAGCGTGCATCGACCCTGCGCGACGAGCTGCGCGCCCTCGCTTCGACCGACCTCGGGGCAGCACCCGAAGCGGGTAAGAAAACGCGCGGTCGCAAATCGCCTCGCGCAACACACTACCGGTCATGACGCGGGCGTGGCGCGCGATACACGATTTTCCGAACGCATACCGGTTTGCGCGTCTATGAGTCCGTTGGGCTGCCGAATCCGCTTTAATAACGTCCAGACAAGGAGACTTTGAAATGCCACTCGCAAAAATTCATGTTCTCGAAGGTCGATACGACGAGCATCGCCTCGGTAACGTGTCGAAGGCGGTCCAGGAAGCGCTGATCAGCATCCTGAAGATTCCTCCGGACGATTTCTTCCAGATCATCCATGTGCTTCCGCGCAAGCGCTTCCTGCACACGCCGTCGTTTGTCGGGATGAAGTACTCCGACGACTTCATCGTGCTTGAAGTCGCGTTCATCTCCGGCCGGCCGAAGGAAACCCGCCTCGCCTTGCTCAAGGAACTGAACGCGCGGATCGTCGCGGGTGCCGGCATATCGCCCGATGACCTGATGATCGGGCTCTACGAGAGCCCCGGCGAGAACTTTTCCTTCGGGCAGGGATTGGCGCAACGCGCGGTCATTTCTCAAACAAGCTGAAGGAGACCGCCATGCCCTACTATTGTGGGCTGAGGCTGGCTGTTGTGGGCTGAGGCTCTGACCCTACTCGCATGCCACGCTGCCCAGGTCCGCCTATGTCACGAAATCGACTTGCGGCCTTTCAAGGAACCGTTCTGAAGGGGAGTGAATGAAGACCTGGAGCAAGCCGGCGGTTGTCGTCACGTTGTCCGCCGCCGCCATCTTGATGGTGACGATGGGCGCGCGCCAGTCACTCGGCCTGTTCGTCTCGCCACTCAATACGTCGACCGGCCTTGGCATCACCACGATCAGCCTCGCGCTCGCCGTCGGGCAGTTCATGTGGGGTGCGATCCAACCGGTCGCCGGAGCGGTAGCCGATCGGTACGGGCCCGGAAAAGTATTGGTGACCGGGCTGATTGTCCTTTCGCTCGGTACGGCGTTGACCCCGTTCATGACCTCGGGATTCGGCCTCGTCATCTCGCTAGGCGTGATCTCGGCAATCGGTTCGGGGGCAGGCAGCTTTTCGGTGCTGATCGGCGCCGCAGCTCACCACCTGACCGAGGATAGACGCGGCAAGGCCGCGGGCATCATCAACGCGGGCGGCTCGTTCGGGCAATTCGTCTTTGCGCCGATATCGCAGGCGTTGATCCAGGCGCTTGGATGGATGGGCGCGATGTGGTCGCTCGCGCTGATCACGCTGGGCGCCCTGCCCCTCGCGCGAGTGGTTAGCCCGTCCAGGCCCGTGCACCACCACGCCGCAAGTAGGTCCGCGCCATGGGAGGCGGTCCGCCACGCGATGCGCGACCGCAGCTACCTGCTGCTGCACGCCGGATTCTTCACGTGCGGATTTCACATTGCCTTTCTGGTGACACACTTGCCGGGCGAGGTGAATCTCTGCGGTTTGCCGCCGGCGGTCGCGAGCTGGTCGCTCGCGCTCATCGGTCTCGCCAACATTGTCGGCAGCCTGATCGCCGGCTCGTCCACTGCGCGTTTTCGCAGCAAATACATTCTCGCCGTCATGTACGGCTCACGCGCGCTGCTGATCGCCTGGTACCTGATGGCACCGAAGACCGAGTGGACGTTCTACGTCTTTGCCGTGGGCCTGGGTCTCACCTGGCTCGCCACCGTGCCGCCGACCGCTGCCATCGTGGGCAAGCTCTTCGGCATCCGTTATCTGGCCACGCTGTTCGGCCTCACGCTGCTGTCGCACCAGATCGGCGGGTTTCTCGGCGCGTATCTCGGCGGAATCGCGCTCGCCCAATCCGGCAATTATCAATGGATGTGGTATGCGGACATGGCGCTGGCTGCTGCAGCCGCGGTGGTGAATCTGCCGATTCACGAGGCGCGGATTGTCGAGCCGGTCGCCGGAGCAGCGTGACCGCGGGCCTCGATTGCCGTCCAGGTTGCCGCAGGTTCACCGCGGCCAAGCACACTCGGGAGCGAGCATGACTGATCGAAACGATGTCCTACTGCGTTGGCAAACCGAGGAGGCAACGGTGCGGGCAAGACTCGCCGCTCCTGGCGTGGCGTCGCCGCAGGACGTCAAGGCGTCCAGCGGGATCGAATTTCTGCAGCGTATCTTCAAGGGAGAGCTGCCATCGCCGCCGATCGGTGAAACGCTTGGCTTTGTTCCAATCGCCGCCGAGCCCGGACGTGTCGTATTTCAAGGCACCCCGGATAAGCGCCACTACAATCCGCTCGGTGGCGTGCACGGCGGTTACTTCTGCACGCTGCTCGATTCCGCGCTCGGATGCGCAGTCCATTCGACGCTGCCGAAGGGCATCGGATACACAACCTTGGAGCTCAAAGTAAACCTCATCCGTTCATTGAACGACCAAGTGGGCCCCGTGCGGGCCGAGGGCAAGACGATTCACGTCGGCAGCCGCGTAGGAATCGCGGAGGCCATCATCACCGACGTCGACGGGAAGCGGTACGCACATGCGACCACGACGTGTCTCATTTTCCCGCTCCCCTAAGATGTCCCAACCGAAATTCAATCTGACAGACAGCGCCCGTTTCGTCGAGTACGCGGACGGCGGTCACTTGTTGATGGGCCATCAGCATGCGTTCGTCGATGCGATCATCGTGTTCGTCGCGGACCGCGAGCCCGATGAAACCGATCACGAGGCAAAGCGGTCCGCGATTCGGACGCTCGAGGGCGTGACTTATCGCGCAGATCGTCAATGGCTGACGTCGACCGACGTTGGCAACACGCGCATCTCCGCGAACAGGTATTCGCCGCTCGCGTTGCCGAAGAAGATGCGGCTATTCGAGTCATCGAGAAATGGCGCGTAAGAGTGCACGTCGGGAACGGTTACCAAGATTGGAGTACCGAGTATCTGGAACGTGATTTCGTTGTCTGACTTTCGGATGCGCGCCGTGAACGTTCCCGTGTCCGGCGCCGTCGGGGGCAGGTAGCCCACTCCCATCTCGATGAAAGTGAAAACACCGTAACCCACGCTGTGGGCTGCGACGTCCACTCGCCAGCCGTTGGAAAAGCCGTAAAGTCCTTGGTGCACACGGAAGTTGAGACTGTTCCGCGGCTCATTGAAATACGATGGGTCGGGCACGGCCTCCCCGACCCCGACGAAGAGGATGTCGTCGGGGGCGGAAGCGGGAGACAGGAACGTGATGTCATACGTCCAGTCGCGGGAAACGTAGTCGTGACGCACGGTCGTGATGTAGTGGCGATTCGTACTCGCGGGTCCTTCGTTGCCCGCACGGTGGACGTATCCCTTGCCAAGCAGGAACTGACTATCCGCGTCGGTAAGGTGGACGCCAATGTCGGCGCCCATGAAAGGTTCGACGAAGAAGGCAGATTGCGCCAACGCGGGCGCGAATGGCGTCCACGCTCCTGCGAGGGCGACGATGACCAACATCAGGCGTCTACGCACCGTCTTCATCGCGACGGCTGCATTGGTGTTGCGGTTCATGGCTTGCTCCTTTCCGTTAAATGGGCTCGGCGCGCGTCGATGCGCTGCCGGGACGAAGTGTAGGGAAGGGAAGCTGACGGATGACTTACCGATTCGCGTGGCCGGCCACGATGTTGCTACAAGCGCTCGGTTTCCTAGAACGGCTTGAGCCCGAGAAGCCATCGAACGACTGCTCTCGGCGCCCTCGCCGCGCCATGGTGTCGAATTAAGAAGCGACGGCGCAAAATAGCTATCCCAGATTCACATCCTTTGGACGCCTCGCGCACTTTCATGGAGGGCTGCAATGAATCACCTGCACCAATTTGTTGCAATAGTGCTTTCGTTGTTCGTCTTACCGTCCGCGTGGGCTGATGAGATTCCGTCCAAGCAGATAGCTGCGCGAACCGAATTGCACCAGATTCAGTCGTTCACGCTCTCGGATCAGGAATTTCTCAAGGGCAGCGCCGCTGGCAAGCAAGTCACCGTCACCGGTCAACTCCGTATCGCCCAAGGCATTGGCCGGCTACCCGTGGTCGTGCTCCAGCACGGCTCAAGTGGGTACGCTGCAAACGTCGATGTATGGTCGAGGGAATTCAATGAAATGGGTATTTCGACGTTTGCGCTCGACAGCTTCACCGGGCGTGGCCTCACGGAGGTAAACAGCAATCAAGCGTTACTAGGCCGTCTCAATCTCATTTTGGACGATTATCGCGCGCTCGACATCCTCGCCATACATCCGCGCGTCGATTCGAGTCGCATCGTGCTGATGGGCTTTTCGCGCGGCGGACAGGCCGCACTCTATGCGAGCCTAAAGCGATTCAACCGGGTGTGGAACCGGTCAGGTGTGAAATACGCTGCCTACATTCCATTCTACCCGGACTGCATGACCACCTTTATCTCGGACACCGACGTTGAAAGCCGACCCATCCGAATCTTCGGAGGGACGCTTGACGACTATAACCCGATCGCGACCTGCAAAGCCTACGTCGAACGATTACAGGTCGCGGGGCGCGATGTGGGATTGACCGAATACCCGAACGCCTCGCACGCGTTTGATAATCCCCTCGGTGCGCAGCCCGCTGCCGTGTCTCCTACTTTTGAAAGCGCGCGCAATTGCAAGGTTCGGGAAGAGGCCGACGGGCTTCTCATCAATGTCGAAACGAAGCAGCCGTTTACCTACAAGGATACTTGTGTCGAACACGGCCCTCATCTCGGCTACGACCCCAACGCGACCCAAGCCGCCAAAACAACGGTCAAGGCGTTTCTGAGAACGGTATTCAAGCTCGATTGACGCGGCTGCGCGACGCTGGTGTGCTTCACTGCAGCGTCTTAATGCCGAGGGGTTCCACTCCGGCAGACGCGGTGCTGGCGCGAAGGTAAAATGTTTGGGTCGTCAGACTCGACTACATATGAGCGTGATGTCCTGCCCAGCTCGACTTCATCGCCTTGTGTTGGCCCGCACAATTGGGGTGGCAGTGCTTATTTTCACCGGTCTCGCGGACGCCCAATTCGACCCCGCGCGCGTGGCCGTCGAACCGCCTGCCGTTGCCGCACGTTTCCCCGATCCAACCGTTGCCTACGACACGCCGGGCTTTCGCGTCGGCCGCGACGATTTCACGTCGCACGCCGAGCTGATGGCGTTTGTCACTGAATTGCAGAAGCGTACCGATGGTTTCATGTTGCGCATCATAGGCGCGTCGAAGGAAGAGCGCGCGATACCGTTGCTGGTGTTTGCGTTGCCGAAAACCACCACGCCAGGGGCGCTGCTCAAAAGCGGCAAACCGACCGTGTTAATCGTCGCGCAGCAGCATGGCAACGAGCCCGCCGGCAGCGAAGCTGCGTTGGTGATTGCCGCGCGACTAGCCGCCGGCGATCTCAAGCCGTTGCTCGACAGGATCAACGTCCTCATCGTCCCGCGCGCCAATCCCGACGGTGCGGATGCATTTGTCCGCGATACCGGCACCCACATCGACATGAATCGAGATCACTTGCTGCTGCGGACCAGCGAGGCTAGAGCCATCGCGCTGGTGGCCCGCGAATATCAGCCGGACGTGGTGATCGACGCGCACGAGTTCACAGTGATGGATCGCTGGGTCAACAAGTTCGGCGGGGTGATGTTCTACGACGCACTCATCCAGTACGCAACCGTCGGGAACCTCCCTCCGGCGCTCACCAAGGAAGCCGATGCACGCTTTCGAACGGCGATTCTCGGGGCAATCCATGGCGCGGGCCTCGAACAGCACTGGTATTTCACGACCGAGGCGGGCTCGAACGACAAGACAGTGTCGATGGGCGGCGTCCAGCCGGATACGTGGCGCAACGTCGGCGGTCTGCGCAATGCGGTGAGTTTCCTGCTCGAGACGCGCGGCGTCGGCATCGGCCGCGCCCACTTTAAGCGTCGCGTGCGCACGCACGAACTAACAATGGAAGCGGTGCTCCGTACGGCAGCGGCCTTTTCTGTGGAAGTGCTGGCATTGACGCGCGCCGCCGCCAGTGATGTCGCTGCTGCTGCATGCAGTGGCGACTACGTGGTCGAAAGCGACGCCATGCGCACGACGCACGCGCTCAGGTTTGTCGACGCGGTGACCGGCGTCGACAAGGTCGTCGAAGTACCTTGGCGGTCGGCCCTCGACATCCGCACGCTGCGGACGCGGCCGCGGCCATGCGGATATTTCCTCGATGGCGCGCAACGCGATGCCGCTGCAAGGATTCGTGATCTCGGTGCAGTCGTCGAGCAGCTCGCCGCCCCGCTCAACGCCCGCGTCGAGCGCTTTCGTGTCGTCAAGAGCGAGAAGGGCCAACGCGCCGACGGCCGCGGCGCTATCGACGATCCCGAGGGCGTGCTACGCATTACCGTCGAAACCGAGCCAATGAATGCCAGCCTCGCCGCCGGCACCTTCTATATCTCGCTTGAGCAGCCGCTCGCCAATCTGATCGCCGCAGCGCTCGAGCCGGATTCGCAGAACAGCCTTGCGGCCAACCGGCTACTGCCACTCACAGAAGACCGCACCGTGCTGCGCGCCCTTACGCCACCCGTCGCTTCCCGGCGCGTGTGGGAGGACCGGTAGCACCGCACTTCCGAGGCGGCGGGCGCGTTGCAAATTCCGGGATGAACAGCATCATGTGCGCGGTCGGCGCCTACCGTCCCCGCGCCACTAGCGGACTTGCACCTCGCTCTTTTCGCTTGGTCGGTATCCGCGCGCGGCCGTTCGTGAGGCTCTCGCTTTGACCGGCCGCGCAGCGCCTGTGCTATGGACAGCTACCCGGGGTGCTGGCAGACACGGGAGTGTCCGCGCTGCCATCGGACTTTTGCGGCGTGTAGGTAATCGTCGCAGAAGTAAACCCGAGCGTCAGGTTCTCTGACATGCGATCCTCGCCGGTGGAGCCACTGTCGCTCGACGCCTTCACCGTAACGCCGGCGAGGTCCACGACCAGGAACTCGAACGGGATCGCGCCCGCTTTGCGGACGGTGAGCTTAGCGCTGGGAATCGTCGTATTGAGCGCGGCGTTCGTCACGAGCGATGGCGTCGCTTTGTCGACGAACTTGCTCACCGACAAGGGCTGCGCACACGCCGGCTGGGCCGTTTTTTTCGAATCGCCCGCTATCGAACCGCTGACCCCCCAGGACCAAGCGAGTACCTCGATCTCGTTGGGGTGACTTTTGTCAGTGACTTCCCCTTTGATGTCCCCGATCTTCAGGAATATGTCGCTCGCGGCCACGGCACTCGTCGCGCCGACCGCTGCAGCGGCCGCTAATGCTCCGACCAGCAAGTGATGCCCAACACGCACGGTGCTACGATTCTTGATATCGTCCATGAGCTCCCCCGTTTTGAAGTGACCGGCAAACGCCGCCAAGCGTGGCAGATGGAGCCGGCCGATGATTGTGATCCCAATTTCCATGGCCGACAATGGCGACTGAAGACACCGCCAATCGTCCGCCCAATTCACGTGATAAATCGTGCCGCCCGCCGCGCCGCAACGCGCGGCAAAAAGCGTCTGCCGGATGGAATGGCGCCCGAGGAGGCGTTACGCGAAGCTATCCGCCAGCACAGCGCAGGCGAGTTGCGTGAGGCAGAAGTTGTCTATCACAAAGTGCTCAGCGTCATGCCGCGAAACGCCGACGCGTTGCACTTCCTTGGTGTATTGCGCCACCAGCAGGGACGCACCGAAGAAGGCGTCAGTCTCGTGCAACGCGCGCTCGCACTGGCGCCGGCGTACGTCGACGCGTGGAGCAACCTCGGCAATCTTTACAAGGAATCGGCGCATCTGGACGAGGCCGAAGCGGCCTATCGACGGGCGCTCGCGCTGGACGAGCGTCATGCCGCCGCTTGGAACAACCTCGGCATAGTGCTGCGTGCGCGCGGACAGACGGCGGAGGCGGTGGCGGCTTTGCGTCGCGCCGTCGACATCTCCGCCACTTTTGCCGATGCCCATTTCAATCTCGGCAACGCGTTGCGCGAATGCCGCCGCCTGCAGAAGCAATTGCGGCTTACCGGGAAGTGCTTTTGCTGAATCCCGGCCACACGCGTGCCCACTATCGGCTTGGGTACGCGCTTTATACGACGGGCGCCCATGAGGAGGCAGCGGACGTCTTCAGGCGCTGGCTGGTCGTTGAACCCGAAAACCCGATTCCGGCCCACATGCTCGCCGCGTGCAGTGGCGAAAACATTCCGGAGCGCGCGTCGGACGACTACGTCCGGATAACCTTCGACGGCTTCGCGGCCAGCTTCGACGACGTTCTGCTGCATCGGCTCGACTACGATGCGCCACAGCAGCTGCTCAAGGTTCTGACACCTGCGCTCGGGACGCCCGGAAGCCTTTACGACGTCCTCGATGCGGGCTGCGGCACGGGTTTGTGCGGATTGTTGCTCAAGCCTTACGCGCGCTCGCTCACCGGCGTCGACCTGTCACCAGGCATGCTCGCCAAGGCCCGCACACGCGACGCGTACGACCGGCTGCATGAGGACGAGATCACGCGTTTCCTCGCTGCGCACGTCGCGGCGTTCGATGTGATCGCATCGGCCGATACCCTTTGTTACTTCGGCGACCTGCAACTCCTGGCGCAGACGGCGCGCCGGGCGCTTCGCGCGGGCGGTTGGATCGGTTTTACGGTCGAGCGCAGTGACGATGTCGAAACCTATCGCATCCAGCCACATGGACGGTACAGCCATGCGCGCGCTTACCTCGAGGGCGTGCTCGCGCATGCGGGCTTCGAAGCCATGCATGTGATCCCGGCCGTCTTGCGCCGCGAGCTCGGTAGCGATGTGGAAGGCTGGGTCGTTCGAGCACGGGTGCCGAACAACGCGAGCGGTAGCGCGTAAGCGATGGGTCACCGTCCGCGCCCAGCCACTGTGGACTGGCGTTCAGCGCTTGCGCGACTCACGCCGGAGCCAAACCATGTGGCGACACGCCTCGCCATTTCGTCGCAATCCGCTGGCGCGAGGCTGCGGCGACGTCGAACATGGGACGTGAATGGACGGAGGGCTGCGCCACCGGCCGAATGCTAAAGTAATTGGCGCGTACGAGGGGCATATGTCTATGCTCCGTCAGGAACCTATCGGAGGACCGTTTTGTCCCGCTTTCCACTGAAGCGCATGACCATCTCATGCGCGGCGGTCTTCGCGCTTTGCGTGTCGGGAATGGCAATCGCTGACGACCTGACAGCAGCGGCCAACCCAGAAGATCTAGGCTTCTCGGCCGCGCGTCTGGCGCGGATCGCGCCGTGGTATCAGGCGCGCTTCGATTCTTTCTCGCCCTCAGACGGCCTTGTGCCTGGCGTCGTCGTCGCAATCGCAAAGGGCGGCAAGCTCGCCTATTTGCAAGCCATCGGATTTCAGGACCGTGCCAAAACGATTCCGATGAAGACGAATTCGATCTTCTGGATCGCCTCCATGTCCAAGCCGGTGACCAGCGTCGCCGCCATGATTCTGGTGGACGACGGCAAGCTCGACCTCGACGCACCGGTCACCAGGTATCTGCCCGAGCTTCAGGACATGCGGGTCGCGTTCAAAAAGACGGACCCGGCCACCGGCAACACGGAATACGGGCTCGATCCACCAAAGCGCCCGATGACGGTTCGAGATCTGTTACGCCATACGTCTGGCCTCATCTATCCCTATCCGGATATGGATTTTGCGTATCCGGAACGTGGCCTTGCGGACGCAACCGCCGAATTCGAGATTCGGGCGATCCATATGCTCTATGCCTGGAGGGGTGTGTGGAGACGCGACAAGACGTTAGCGGATTTCGTTTCCAGTCTGACCGGCTTGCCGCTGGCCTTGCCGCTCGCCCATCAGCCCGGCGAGGTCCATGAATATGGCTGGAGCGTCGAGGTGCTGAGCCGGGTTGTCGAAGTGGCTTCCGGCCAGTCTTTCGACCAATTCCTGCAGAGCCGCATCTTTGCGCCGCTGCACATGGTCGACACCGGCTTCCATGTGCCGAAAGCGAAGCTCGACCGCCTGGTCGATTCTCCCATGGCGAAACGGCCGCCGATCTGGGATGTCACGACGCCGCCGAAGCTGTTTTCCGGCGACGGCGGACTCGTTTCGACCGCGCCCGACTATCTCCGCTTCTGCCAGATGCTTCTGAATGACGGCGAACTCGATGGCGTGCGCGTGCTCACCCCGCAGGCGGTGAAGACGATGACGACAAACGCGCTGCCGCCGGATATTCGCATCTTTGGAGGAGATGAGGTTGGCGCCCGTGCTGGAACAACCTTTGGACTTGGCTTCGCCATCCGCGCCGATCCTGTCCACAGCTGGGTGCCGGGAGCGGTCGGAAGCTTTTCCTGGGCTGGGTATTGGGGCACGTATTTCTGGATCGATCCGGCTGAGAAATTGATCGGCATACAGATGATCCAAGCAACGCCTGGCAGCAAAGCGCGCGCAGCGCTGAACTCCTCAGGGATCAATCATCTGGCCTATGGCGCATTGACGATTGCCGCGCCGTCCGCGTACGCCCCGCCGGCGGTGCCGACGATTCTGAGCCCCGAAGCGCTCGCCGATTATGTCGGGACCTATGACTTCGGCGGCTCCGTGAGTTCGCGTGACAGGCAGGGCCTGGCCGATGGCAAAACCGGATTGCTTGGAATCGAGGAGTTCGTCGCCATGGAGCAAGAGGGCCTGAGGATCAACAGGCCGGACCCTGGCAGTCCCGCAACCAAGGCCGGCGTGACGGCGGGCGATCTCATCACTGAACTTGACGACGCGCCGCTCAAAGGCCTCTCGCTCGCCGATGTTTTGGCCAAGCTGCGAGGGCCGGCCAACACGACGATAAAGATGAAAATCGTCCACAAGGGTAAAGACAGCACAAGCGATCTCAGCGTCGTGAGAGCCGACCGCCGTGTCAATGCGGTCCGACTTCAGGTTCGCGTCGAGCAAGGTAAGCTCGTCGCGGAAGCGACGGGGGCTTGGCCGATCCTCGAATTCGAGAAAGGCAAGGCAACGCCGCTTGTGGCGACATCAAGCAACGAATTCACCGTAGACGACGAAGATCACATCCGGATCGCTTTCGTCAGGGATGCGGCAGGCAAAGTCTCTGGGCTCATCCTGAATCCTGGGCCTTGGGAGCAGAAAGCGGCGATGATCGCGCCGGGGCCAAGCTAGCGGGTGACGCGCAGTTCAAGATTATTGGGACAACGATTTCGGGCAAAAAATGGAGGGGTGAGGGACTCTATCGGCTGACGATCTCCTGCGGGGCGCTAATGGCGATGCTGGTCTTATTCGCCGGTCTTCACCTGCCATCCCGCCGAGCGGGTCGATGAACTCTTGTCGGGAGATGTCTTATGAAGTTTTGCTTAATATGTCTTCCGGGCACGC
>DATMNH010000033.1:0-16367 GCA_035568975.1 Casimicrobiaceae bacterium | reverse complement strand
TGGCGTCCCCACGGGGATTCGAACCCCGGTACTCACCGTGAAAGGGTGATGTCCTAGGCCTCTAGACGATGGGGACGAGGCGACTGTTGCGGCGGCGATTGGTGGAGCTAAGCGGGATCGAACCGCTGACCTCTTGCATGCCATGCAAGCGCTCTCCCAGCTGAGCTATAGCCCCACAGCAAGGCGCGAATTATAGGACCCGGCGCGTCCTTTTGCAAACCTGCGTACGGTTTGCGATGCGCATGTCGACCTCGTGGCTCAGGCCGACTTTGCGATTCCATCGGGTGTTTTCCGATATCGTCGGCAGCCGTCTCGCGCTTTTCGTCACGCGGTTGCCGACTTCGCCATCGCGGCTCCCGCAGTTTCCTCAGCGGCTCGCTGGCGCCATCATCGACGGCGCGCGCCAGTTGGAAGACGCGCAGGCTAGGAATCCGTCGAAGTCGTACCGTGCCCCAGCCGCAGCAGCAGCCGCAACCGCCGGAAGTCGTCGGCGGGCAGCATGTCGGGCAGGATCGCAATGGTGCGCAGGCGACGTTTGCCCTCAGGGCGCACGACCAGGGTAGTCAGCAGTGCACCGACATACGAGTCCGGCTGCACCACACCTTCGATGCAGAGGCCGGTGCGCTCGGTCAGGCGCACCGCACGATCGGCGTCGAGCTCGATGCCGATGATCGCGCGCGATGCGCTGCGTGTCGCCGCGTGTCGCATCGTCTTGATTGCATAAGCGCCGATTGCGATCACCAACGCGCCGCGCAGCGCAGCCGCTCCCGGCAGCCAGGCAACCAGCATAGCGGTTGTCAGGTACGCAACGCATATCAGCGCCGCCGCCGAACGCGAAGGTCCCAGCGAGATACGCAGCGCAGGAATCGTCTTCATGGCGCCGATTGGGCGCGCGCGACCTGCGTGCGTCAATCAGACGCATGGACGATCCAGCGCGCGGCGATCAGGTGCGATTGTTCTTGGCCAGCGTGAGCCAGGTATCGACGACCGTGTCCGGATTGAGGGAAATACTCTCGATGTGCTGCTCGACCAGCCACTGAGCGAGCTCGGGATAATCGGAAGGACCCTGGCCGCAGATGCCGGCATACTTGCCCGCCTTTCTGCACGCGGTAATGGCCATCGCAAGCATGGCCTTCACTGCATCGTCGCGTTCGTCGAAAGTCGCCGCAATGGCGCCGCCTGCGTCGCGGTCGACCGCCAGCGTCAATTGCGTCATGTCGTTGGAGCCGATCGAGAAACCGTCGAAATGTTCCAGGAAGCGATCGGCGAGAATCGCGTTGGACGGAATCTCGCACATCATGATCAGCCTCAATCCATTGTCGCCGCGCTTGAGGCCATTCTTGGCGAGCATCGCAATGACCTGCTCGGCTTCCGCAGGCGTACGCACGAAGGGGATCATGACCTCGACGTTGGTCAGCCCCATGGTGTCGCGGACGCGCCTCAGCGCCAGACATTCAAGCACGAAACAATCATAGAACTCTGGCGCAACGTAGCGCGACGCGCCGCGGAAGCCGAGCATCGGATTTTCCTCGTGCGGCTCGTACTCCGATCCGCCAAGGAGGTTCGAATATTCGTTCGACTTGAAGTCCGACATGCGCACGATCACCTTTTTCGGCGCGAACGCGGCTGCTATCGTGGCGACGCCCTCGGCGATCTTGGACACATAGAACTCGGTCGGGCTGTCGTATCCGCCGATTCGTTCGCTGATCTGCGCCTTGAGCTCCGCCGGTTGCGCATCGAAATTGATCAGCGCCTTCGGATGCACGCCCACATTTCGGTTGATGATGAACTCGAGCCGTGCCAACCCGACGCCGTCGTTGGGCAGCTTGCAAAACTCGAATGCCAGCTCCGGGTTGCCGACATTCATCATGATCTTCGTCGGCGCAGCAGGCATCTTGTCCAATGCGACATCGACGATTTCGATGTTCGGCAAGCCCTCGTAGATATGCCCGGTGTCACCCTCGGCACACGAAACGGTCACCTCCTGCCCTTCGGTTAGAACGGTCGTCGCGTCGCCGCAGCCGACCACCGCGGGAATGCCAAGCTCGCGGGCAATGATCGCGGCGTGGCAGGTGCGGCCGCCGCGATTGGTCACGATAGCGGCCGCCCTCTTCATTACCGGCTCCCAATCGGGGTCGGTCATGGCCGTGACCAGAACGTCGCCGGCGTTAACCCGGTCCATCTCCGCAGCCGAGGTAATCAAGCGCACGGTTCCTTGCGCGATCTTCTGGCCGATGGCGCGGCCGCTCGCCAGTACCCGCGTTGGTGCGTCGAGCCGGTAGCGGCGCAACCGCTGCGCGTCCTGCGTCTGCGATTTCACCGTCTCCGGCCGCGCCTGCAGAATGTAGAGCTTGCCGTCGACGCCGTCGCGCCCCCATTCGATATCCATCGCGCGGCCATAATGGCGCTCGATGATCAGCGCGTAGCGTGCCAGCTCCGCGGCTTCAGCGTCGGTTATGGAAAAGCGCCGCTGGTCCTCGATCGGCACATCGATAGTGGCGACCGAACGCCCTGCCGCAGCATCGCTGAAGACCATCTTGTGCGCCTTGGTGCCGCGCTCCTTGCGCAGGATCGCGGGCCGGCCGGCGGCGATATTCGGTTTGTACAAATAGAACTCGTCCGGATTGACGGCGCCCTGAACGACGGTCTCACCCAAGCCATAAGCGGATGTGATGAAGACCACCTGATCGAATCCGGATTCGGTGTCGATGGTGAACATGACACCGGCGGCGCCGAGGTCGCTGCGCACCATGCGCTGGATGCCGACCGAAAGCGCCACATCGGCGTGGGCAAACCCCTTGTGGACCCGATAGGCGATCGCCCGGTCATTGTAAAGGGATGCAAATACCTCCCTTATCGCACGAAGAACATTACTTAAGCCGTTGACATTCAAGAATGTTTCTTGCTGTCCCGCAAAGGACGCATCGGGCAGATCTTCGGCGGTCGCGGAGGAGCGCACGGCGACCGGAGCGTTCGGCGACTGCGCGAGGAGTTGGCCGTAGGCGGCTTCGACATCGTGCTCGAAGGGCGCCGAAAGCGGCGCTTGGAGGATCCAGCCGCGGATTTCGGCGCCGGCGCGCGCGAGCGCCTTTACATCATCGACATCAAGGTTAGCCAGCACAGCGTCGATGCGCGGTCGCAGTTGCGACGCGTCGATGAACTCGTGGAAGGCAAATGCGGTGGTCGCGAATCCCCCGGGGACGCGCACGCCCTCCGCCGCGAGGTGCCGAATCATTTCTCCGAGCGACGCGTTCTTGCCGCCGACCTTCGCCAGATCGGACATCCCGAGCCGATCGAGGGACACCACACGCAGTTGCTCGGCCATCCGGCCTGTCTCCTTGACAAACGACGGGCGCCAGCCGGATCGAGCGCTGCGCCAGGGCAAATTCTAGCTTGGCGCTTTGAACAAACGAAAAATTATGTCAACGGGTGAACGGCGCAACGGTGGTCGCGACGCTGGGAGATCGTCGGCGAGCTTGACGCCACCGAGGAGGAGGAACCGCTGGTTAAGTGCCGGTGACGTCCTCGGCTGACGCTTCGGCATGGACGCGCATGACGCTGTCGTCGGCGAGAATCCCAGGCTCACCATCGGGCCGCTTATGCTTGCTGCGCACGGCGCGACGCAGACTCCGATAAAGGTCGGGGTGCGATTCCTTGAGATAACTGATGATTTCGAAGTCGACCCGCTTCACCTGCGACAAGTCGATTTGCTCGACGTGGACGAGCCGCAGCAATTCGCGGACCGGCTTGGGCATCTCGCGTCCGCTTTCGTAGCGCGAGCCTCCGCTTTGCGTGACGCCGATCTGGGTCCAGAACTGTTCCTGGTTCAATCCCAGGCGGCGCCGGATCTCCCGCGGGTTAAGGACTCGGTCGAATAGTTTCACGAATCATCCATTTGTAATCTAGGCTACATAGTAATGCAATTTCGGCGCAAAAACCCATCATCGCAATACCATTGGCATAATTGTTGATCAAAGCCGCCGTCGACGCAAGCGCGCCGGGCGGTTCCACAGCACCGTCCATGCCAAATTCCGCAGATTTGCCCTATCCGGCGCCCTTGGAAAGGAGGTAGTCCTCGTAAGAGCCGTCATATTCGGTGAACTGGCCCTTTCCCAGCTCGATTACATGCGTCGCCAGCGACGACACAAACTGGCGGTCGTGGCTAACGAATATGAGGGTGCCTGCGTAGCGCTCAAGTGCCAGGTTCAGGGATTCGATCGATTCCATGTCCATATGGTTGGTCGGCTCGTCCATCATCAGGACGTTGGGGCGGGTCAGCATGAGCTTTCCGAATAGCATGCGACCCCTTTCGCCTCCGGAAAGGACGCGCAGCGGCTTGGCGACGTCATCGCCGGAAAAAAGAAGCTTGCCCAGAACGCTCCTAACCGCCTGATCGTCATCGCCTTCGAGGGCCCACTGTTTCATCCAGTCAAATACCTCGACGTCGCTTTCGAACACGGACGACTGGTCCTGCGGGTAGTAGCCGACGGTGGCCTTTTCGGCCCACTTGACCGTTCCCCGGTCCGGCGCGAGCTCGCCGAGCAGCGTTCGCAGCAGCGTCGTCTTGCCGGACCCATTGGCACCGATGATCGCCAGGCGCTTCCCCGCCTCGAGCAGTAGGGACAGATCCGAAAACAGTGGCTGGCCGAAGCCCTTGCCGACCTTGTCGATCTCCACCGCGGTCCGATGCAGCTTGGCCTTCGGATCGATCTCGAAGCGGATGTACGGGTTCTGCCGGCTCGACGGCTTGACGTCCTCGATCTTGATCTTCTCGATCGCCTTGGCGCGCGAAGTTGCCTGTCGCGCCTTGGATTTGTTGGCGCGAAACCGGCGCACGAATTCCTCGAGCTCGGCTATGCGGTCCTTGGCCTTGCTGTTTTGTGACAGCAGACGCTCGCGCGCCTGCGTCGATGCGATCATGTAATCGTCATAGCTGCCGGGGTACACGCTGAGGGTCCGGTAGTCGAGGTCCGCCATGTGCGTACAGACGCTGTTCAGGAAGTGCCGGTCATGCGAGATCACCACGATCGTCGACGAGCGCGCATTGAGCACTCCCTCGAGCCAGCGAATGGTGTTGATGTCGAGGTGGTTGGTCGGCTCGTCCAGCAGCAGGATGTCCGGGTCGGCGAAGAGCGCCTGGGCCAGCAGCACCCGCAGCTTGTAGCCGGGCGCGACATTGGCCATCGGCCCGTCATGCAGTCGCTGCTCGATCTCGACGCCCAGCAGAAGCTCGCTCGCGCGCGCCTCGGCAGTGTAGCCATCGAGCTCGGCGACCTTGGCTTCCAGCTCCGCCGCATGCAGATATTCGGCGTCGCTTGCGTCGGGGTTGGCATAAATCGCGTCGCGTTCCTTCAGAACGTTCCAGAGCCGCTCGTGACCCATCATCACGACGTCGAGCACGCGCAGGTCTTCGTAGGCGAATTGGTCCTGCTTCAGCTTGCCGAGCCGCTCGCCGGGATCGATCGATACATTTCCGGCGCTGGGTTCGAGATCCCCACCGAGAATCTTCATCAACGTCGACTTCCCGCAGCCGTTGGCGCCGATCAGTCCATAGCGATTACCGTCGCCGAACTTGATGGAAACGTTTTCGAACAGCGGCTTCGCGCCGAACTGCATGGTGATATTGGACGCCGTCAGCAAGAGATTTCCGTTGGGTGAGAGTCGCCCGACCGGACGGCGGGGACGCGGAGGAAACCGAGCATTTTGATGCTGCCAACGAAACTTAGCAAGATTGGTAAGCGACCCAGCACAATTCGCCCAGCCCACGCTTCGAACGCGCCGCCTCGCATCGTCGCCGTGCGGCAGGCTGCTCTCGTCTTGCACCCGCGACGAGAGCGGCATACGATCGTTACTTTCATCGGGATGACTGCCGTGCGCCGACCACCCGTTTTGTTTTCGATTGCTACAGTGCTGGCCGTGTCAGCAGGCACCGCCGAGGCGGCCACCTGCTACATTCTGTTCGACCGCTACGACAACGTCGTGTATCGCAACACGGTGTCACCGATCGATTTGAGCGATCAAGGCGAGGCGGCGCGTGCTGCGTTGCGTCAGCGCGGCGAATACCTGTTGGTGATGGATTCGGATCGCTGCCCACCGGTAACGTTCGTCTTCGGGGCGGCGGGTTCCAAGACGCTTTCGATCGATGAAACCGTAGGCGGTTTTCCTGTCGAGCATCCAACCACGGGCCAGGCCAGCGCGAAAACGCAGCGACGCTCCGCGGCCACGCCCGCGTCTGCAACCCCCGATCGGCCCGCGCCCGGCAGTTCCAAGTAGGCGCGTCAAAAGCATCCGGTCGTCCCCGCCCCCGATTCAAGTATTCGAGGGCAGGCTTCAGCGGGGACCCAGTGGCGTTGGTCAAAGATACTGGGTTCCCGCTGTCGCGGGAACGACGATATTAGGAATACGAGCGTCACGCATTTTAGTAATGCTCAATAGGAACTCAGTGACGCTGCGCTACGACCTTCATTGCCATTCGACCTGTTCCGACGGCCTGCTCAAGCCCGCGGAAGTGGCCCGGCGCGCGGGAGTGCGCGGCGTCGACGTGCTTGCATTGACCGATCACGACGAGACCAGCGGACTGGCCGAAGCGCGCACGGCTGCGCGAGAGGCAGGGGTCCGCCTGATCGACGGCGCCGAGCTTTCGGTCAGCTGGCGTGACATCACGCTGCACGTCATAGCGCTTGGGATCGACCCGGAATGTGTCGTCTTGCGCGAAGGTCTCGAGACCATACGAGCCGGCCGGACGCTTCGCGCGCAGCGCATCGGTGAAGAGCTTGCCGCAGCTGGCATCGCCGGCGCATACGCCGGTGCGATGAAGTTCGTCGCCAGCGCCCGGCTTGTCAGCCGCACCCACTTTGCCCGCTTCCTGGTCGAGGCCGGGCATGCCCGCGACACCCGGGATGTTTTTCGGCGCTACCTGGTTCGCGGCAAACCCGGCTACGTGGCGCATCAATGGGCGACGCTCGCGCAGGCAGTCGGATGGATACACGCCGCCGGTGGCCAGGCAGTCCTCGCGCACCCTGGACGATATCAGGTGCAAGGAAAGATGCGCGAGCTGCTCTCGGAGTTCCGGGACGTTGGAGGCGATGCGATCGAAGTGGTCTCGGGCAGTCATACGCCAGCCCAATACACGGAATTCGCGCGTTACGCGCGCGTCTTCGGCATGTTGGCCTCATCCGGCTCCGACTTCCATGGACCGGGCGAGAGCTGGGCGGATCTGGGCGACATGCCTCCCCTGCCTGCAGGCGTGACACCGGTATGGAAGGATTGGTGAGCCTCCCCCCGCCGCGCACGGTGTTCTTTGTCTCGGATCGCACCGGGATCACCGCCGAGATGCTCGGCAACAGTCTGTTGTCGCAATTCGAGGGTCTCAATTTTCAGCGCCGCACGATTCCATTCGTCGACACGCCCGACAAGATCGACGACGTGTTGCGCCGGATCGACGAGACCGCGGCCGCCGAGGGCCGACGTCCGCTGGTCTTCAGCTCCATCGTCGACGAGGTCATGAGCGCGCAGTTGGGGCGCGCCAATGCGATGGTGCTCGACTTGTTTCAGGTCTTCATCGCGCCGCTCGAATCGGAGCTTGCCGCGAAGTCGTCGCACGCGGCCGGCCGATCGCACGGCATCGCCAACAGCCACGAATATTTCGCGCGCATGGAAGCTATCAATTTCACCCAAGCGCACGACGACGGCGCCACGACACGAGACCTGGTCAAGGCACAGATCATCCTGATCGGAGTCTCACGCTGCGGCAAGACCCCGACCGCACTGTATCTCGCTTTGCAATTCGGCGTCCTCGCGGCCAACTTTCCATTGACACCAGACGACTTTGTCGACCGGCAGCTGCCGCGCTCCATCGTGCCGTTTCGCGACAAGCTCTTCGGCCTGACCATCGACCCGGAACGCTTGCAGCAGATCAGGCAAGCCCGCCGGCCGGCAAGCAAATACGCATCTCTTGCCAACTGCGAGTTCGAGGTTCGCGAAGCCGCATCGCTGATGCAGCGCGAGCGGGTGCCGACGGTGGACACCACCAGCCGATCGATCGAAGAAATCGCAACCACGATTCTGCACCGCGCCGGATTGCAGCGGCACATCTACTGACGACACCCCCGGCGTAAAGCGCGACGCGTCCCGCGGGGAATCGCGTCGAGGCCATGCGTCCCTCGAGAGCGCCGCGAGCGTCTGCTACCATCTTAGCGGTCCCGACATTCATGGATGCGGCGTTGGCGAATCCCCTCCGACCGGTGCAGGGCGTGTGGTGTGCGGTCCTGACGCCGTTCGACACTGCGGGCTTTCCGGACCACGCACGACTGGCGCAACACGTACGGCGCATTCTTGCCGCCGGCGTCGACGGAATCGCCTTGTTCGGCACGACCGGCGAAGGCCAATCCCTGTCACTGAACGAGCGCCGTGCGGGCCTTGACGCCTTGCTCGCCGCGGGCATTGCGCCCAGTCGAATTGTCGCCGCGACCGGATGCGCCTCGCTGCCCGAGACGGTCGAGCTGACCCGCCACGCCGTGCAGTCGAATTGCGTCGGCGCGCTGGTCCTGCCGCCGTTCTTTTTCAAAACCGTGGATGACGAGGGTGTATTCGCAAGCTACGCGCGGGTCGTCGATGGTGTCGGAGATCCGCGGCTGCAGCTTTATCTGTATCACATCCCTCAAGTCAGCGGCGTTGCCCTTTCGTCGACGGTCATCGAGCGTCTCGCCATCGGCTATCCCGGGATTCTGGCAGGCGTGAAGGACAGCGAGTGCAATCTCGATCACACGTTAAGGCTTCTCTCACGCTTCCGGGACCTGGCGATTTTCGTCGGCTACGAGCCGCACCTGCCTGCCGCGCTTGCCGCCGGCGGTGCCGGCACCATTTGCGGAGTCGCCAATCTGTTCCCGCGATTGCTGCGGCGGCTGCATGACAACGCGCTTGCGGCGGACCATCACGACGATCTCGAACGAGTCGAGAACTTCATCGCAGCGCTCGAGCGTTATCCCTTGTTCGCCGCATTCAAGGCGCTGCAGGCCGACCTTAGCGGTGACAGCGGATGGGCCGCGCTGCGGCCGCCCCTGGTCGTGCTCGACACCGCGGCGCGGCGCGCATGGCTCGCGGACGTTGCCGCCAGCGGAGTCGTCGTCGAACGCGATGCTGCCGGACCTTATTGAATGAGTCCGCCGCGGCCAGGGCCGCCAAGCTGCAAGCCATTGGCCTCTCCAAGAAGGGACCGCAGTGGGCTATGATCTGCAGCTGATCGCGAAGCGTGAAAATTAAAACGCGACGACATCACAACCACGAAGGAGGAGACCATGGCCCGACCCACCCATCAGGATCACCCCGATGCTCTGCGCCGTCGGCTGCTCGGTGCGAGCGCCGGCGCAGTTTTCCTTGGCGCCTTGCCCGGCGCTTCGCTGGGTCAGGCTCCGGGGTCGGGCGCGTTCGACTGGAAACGATTCAAGGGCGAGAAAATCGAAATTTTTCTGGTCAAGAGCCCCCGCGGCGACCTGCTGACCAAATTTCACAAGGAGTTCGAGGATCTGACCGGCATCAGCGTCGGATCGGAAATGGTCCCCGAGCAACAGCAGCGGCAAAAGGCGGTCATCGAGTTCAATTCCGGCAACCCGAGTTTCGACGTGATCGCGCTGTCATACCATGTCCAGAAGCGGCAATTCGCCAAGAACAATTGGCTTACGGATCTGCGGCCGATGATCGCAGACAAGTCTCTTGCCGATCCGGCGCTCGACTTCGCCGACTTCGCACAAGGGGGCTTGAATTACGCGGTCGAGCCCGACGGGCGGGTCAACAGTCTTCCGCTCAATCTCGATCCCTGGGTGGTTTATTACAACAAGGAATTGTTCGACGCTAAAGGGATCGCCTTTCCCAAGACATTTGCCGAGATGCAGGATGCCGCCGCAAGGCTGACCGACAGTGGCAAAGGGGTCGCCGGCTTTGTGGCACGCGGGCTCAAGAACGCGAATGTCCCGGTTTGGAGCAGTTTCCTGCTCGGCTACGGCGGTACCTTCATCGACGGCAAAGGCAAGCTTCTGACCGATAGCAGCGAAGCGATCGACGCGGGCAAAATGTATCAGGTGATGCTCGGCAAGTATGGGCCGCCCGGCGTCGCCGGCTTCAACTGGAACGAGTCGCAGAGCTTGTTCCTGCAAGGCAAGGCCGCCATGTGGCTCGACGGCATCGGATTCGCGCAGCCGCTCGAGGATCCGACCAAATCGCGTGTCGTAGGCAAGGTCGGTTACGGCGTGATGCCGGCCGGCCCCAAACGACAGGTTTCGGCCCTCTTCGGCGATGGCGAAGGGATCTCGACATATAGCAAGAAAAAAGGTCCGGCCTGGTTCTACTTGCAATGGGCGTCGAACAAGATGAACCAGACGCGGATGCTGCAGGCGGCAGCCGGTGCTCCGGTGCGAAACTCCGCGTACGCCGCTGCGCAGTCGTCGAGCGACTTCAAGGCGCCCAAGCAATGGGTCGAATGCATGCTTACCTCGGCACGCATCGCCCAGCCGGGTCTGCCGGTGATTTCGCCGGTAACCGAATTTCGCGACGTTTTCGGTGTGGCGCTCACCAACATGATCAATGGCGCGGATCCGGCGGCGGAATTGAAAAAGGCGACCGCCGATTTTCAGCCGGTGCTGGACAAGAGCGAAAAAGCCTGACGCCGTCTCGGCGCGGGCCTCAATTGCCCCGGCATCCCCGGCGCGCCCGCGACCGAGCGCATTTCCGCCTCGCGCATCAATGAATTCATCTGCGCTTCCGACCGTTTCCAGACCTGGTTTTCTCGCGCGCCGGCGGCGCGCGTATTACATTTTCGCCGTGCCGGCGCTCTTCGTGGTTGGCGCGGTGATCATTTTCCCGTGGCTTTTCACCGTCTGGATGAGCGCGTTCGACTGGCGGATCGGATCGGTCGCGCACTTCGTCGGACTCGAGAACTATGTCAAGCTGGCGACCAATCAGCGCTTCCTCGAATCGATCGTGCACACGTTCTACTTCACGCTGCTCGCGGTCATCTTCCCTTTGATCCTCGGCACCGCGGCTGCGCTGATCTTTCATCGAGAATTTCCCTTCCGCGGAGTACTGCGCGGGGTCTTCACGATGCCCATGATGGCCACGCCGGTCGCCGTTGCGCTGGTGTGGACGATGATGTTTCATCCGCAACAAGGCGTACTCAATTACCTGCTCTCATTGATCGGCCTTCCGCCGTCGTTGTGGGTTTATTCGCAGACGCTCGTGATCCCGAGCCTGGTGCTCGTGGAAGTGTGGCACTGGACGCCCTTGGTGATGCTGATCGTGCTTGGCGGGCTGGCGGCGCTTCCGACCGAGCCCTACGAGAGCGCGAAGCTCGACGGCGCTACCGAGTGGCAGCTATTTCGCTACATCACCTTGCCGCTGCTCGCGCCGTTCCTGATCGTGGCCGCCGTCATTCGCACCATCGACGCGCTGAAGGCGTTCGACACCATCTATGTCATCAGCCAGGGCGGACCGGGCACCGCATCGGAAACCATCAATCTGTATTTGTACCTGCAGGCGTTCGCGTTCTATAACGTCGGTAATGCGTCGGCAGTGGTCGTCGTGTTTTTCGTCATCATTCTTGCCCTTGCGCTGGTGCTGCTGCACGTCCGCGAAAAAACGAAATGGGTTTAGACGCGCGCTCTTCATCGACAACATCCCGAGCGCGCTTGCGAAGGAAGCTGCGCAAGCTTGCATTCGCGCTCTCGGTGGTCGTCATCGTTTCTCCAGCGATCCTGGTGTTTCTGTGGATGTTCTCCCTGTCGCTCAAGAACGAAGTCGACAACCTCGCCTACCCGCCGGTGTTCGTGCCGAGTCCGCCGACCCTGGCCAACTTCGTGCAGGTGTTCTCGGAAAACTCGATGGGCTTGTATTTCTGGAACAGCGTCGTCGTGTCGGGGCTGGCGACGCTCGTGGCGCTGGCTGTCGGTATTCCCGCAGGATATGGAATCGCGCGCGCGAACGCGCACAAGCTGACGGTGCTCATCCTGATCGCTCGCATGACCCCTGCCTTGTCGTACTTGATTCCGCTGTTTACCGTGTTCCAGCTGCTGGGCCTCAACAACACGCTGACCGCGCTGGTGATCACGCATCTGGTGATCACGGTGCCCATCGTTGTCTACATAATGGCCGGGCACTTCGAGACGCTGCCGCGCGAGCTCGAAGAAGCGGCACAGATCGACGGCGCAAACGTTTGGACGGTGTTCCGTTTCGTCGCATTGCCGCTGGCTCGACCAGGTATTATCGTCGGCACTATTCTCGCCTTCATTTTTTCCTGGAACAATTTCGTCTTCGGCGCGGTGCTCGCCGGCCGCGCGACCCGGACGCTCCCTGCGGCGGTCTACAACGTGCTCACCTTCGAGCAACTAGCGTGGGGTCCCCTGGCCGCCGCGGCCATTGTGGTGACGCTTCCGGTATTGCTGCTGACCATCGTGATCCAGAAGGAAATCGTCGTCGGTCTCACCCACGGCGGCGTCAAGGGAGGTTAGTGCGCTTGCTCATCGATAGTCCCCGCTCACGCGCCCGGTCTTCTCGTCTTCCTGCCGAGCCGTGCGCGAGCATCCAATGAAACTCTGTTCGAATCGCTAAGGCGCACGTGGTCCTCGTATTCGGTTCGATCAACATCGATTTCGTCACCCGCGTCGAAAGATTTCCCGGCCCTGGCGAGACCGTCTCCGGGATCTCGTTCGCCAGCTATCCAGGCGGTAAGGGCGCCAATCAGGCACTCGCGTGCACGCTTGCCGGTGCGCGGACACGCCTCGTCGGCGCCGTCGGGCGCGACGCGTTCGCTGATCCCGCGCTATCACTCTTGGGCAAGGCCGGCGTCGATCTCACCTCCGTCACCCGCGTCGACCAAGCCACCGGTTGCGCCACGATTCTCGTCGCCGGCAGTGGCGAGAATATGATCGTATCGGTCCCGGGTGCCAATGCCGCTGCCGATCCCGATAGCATTCCTGACGCGCTCCTCAGCGCAAGCTCAACGGTGTCGCTGCAGCATGAGCTACCCGCCGCCGCAAATCAGGCGCTGCTCGAACGGGCACGCCGCAACGGGTCTCGTGTCGTGCTCAATGCCTCTCCGTGGCGACCGCTTTCACTCGACACGCTATGTACGGTTGACTACTTAGTCGTCAACGAGCGCGAAGCGGCTGCACTCGCCGCAACCTTTGATTGGCCACGTTCGACGCGTGAGCTTGCGCTTGCCGCGGCAGCCGCGGTTCACGATCTGACGATCGTCGTGACCCTCGGCAAGCAGGGCGCGCTCGCGGCGCGAGGCAGCGAACTGCTGCGCGTTCAGGCGCCTGATGTCAGTGTGATCGACACCACCGGCGCAGGCGACGCATTCGCAGGTACACTTATTGCTGCGCTGGACTCATACGCCAGGCTTGACGAGGCGCTTCGGCGCGCGGTGGCAGCCGGATCGCTAGCGTGTACCGTTGCCGGCGCCCAGCCGTCCTTCCCGGACCGCAAGGCGGTCGATGTGGTACTGGAGCGAATCGCGCTGCTGACTGCTCGATGTTCGTAAAACTTACAATCAGAGAGTGATGGCCATGATAAAACGACTTCTGCTGACCTTCATGTTGCTGACCGCGTCGATGCAGGCAGCCGCAGTCGACTACACGGACATCTGGTACAACCCATCCGAAAGCGGGTGGGGAGTGAACGTGGTGCAGAGCGACACCTTCCTGTTCATGACTTTTTTCATCTACGGCGCCGACAACAGACCCACCTGGTTCACCGCACAGGTCAACGAGGACGCCAGCGGCAACTTCAACGGCACGCTCTTCGCAACGACCGGAACCTATTACTTTTTGCCCTGGGTTGGCGTCACCGTCTCTGCGGCGGGCACGGCATCGTTCCAGCCCCTGGGGCCCTACACCGCAAGGCTGATATATATCGTCAACGGCGTCGGCACCGTAACCAAGACCATACAGCGTCAGCCGCTCACCACTACCATTGTCGGCGGTAACTACACCGGGGGTGTGACGATCGCACGTTCGCTGTGCGCGAGCGGCGCCACCGCCACGGTGACCGCGAACATTTCCATCAGCCAACCGCTGAATAACGTCGGTCCGGCATCCGTCGGCATCGCCCGCGCCGACGGCGTGAGCTGCACGTTCGTGGGTCCGCTAACGCAATGGGGCAAGCTCTATCAAATGACGAATGCAACCTATAACTGCAGCAACGGTCTCAACACGACCGCCGAAGTCAACGAACTGAGCGCAACCGCGCACGGCATCGAAGGCACTTGGAGCGCCGCCCATGCGCAGGAAGGTTGCGTCGAGACCGGAACCTTCGCCGGGGTCCAGCGGTAACGCGTCCTTCTCGACATAAAGGCCACCACAATGCTCAAGCGACTTTTTCTCGCGGTCCTGTTACTGGCGGCGGCCAGCCGCGCTGGCGCCGTCGACTTCACCGACATCTGGTACAACCCGGCGGAAAACGGCTGGGGTGTGAACGTCGTGCAAGGCAACGCATTTATATTCCTGACGTTTTTCATCTATGGGGCCGACGGCAAACCCACCTGGTTCACGGCACAGGTGACGCAGGATGCCAGCGGCAACTTCAACGGACCGCTCTACGCAACGACCGGTACCTATTACATTTTGCCGTGGACCGGGTTTTCCATCGCTCAGGCCGGCACCGTATCGTTTCGGCCGACGGGACCTGCCACCGCAACGCTCATCTACACCGTCACCGGCGTGGGCCCGGTGACCAAGACCATCCAGCGCCAGAACCTCCCCGCCATCCCGGTGGGTGCGTGTCTTCTCCAAGATGGGACTGTGGGGCCGTGCACGTACATTGGCGGTCAAAGCGGGGCGTATTCCAACTGCAGCGTGAGCACGAACAACGGCTCTTATACGGATTTCTTTAATCTACAAGTCACTCAACTCACCAATGGAAGCGTCACCTTCGCGTTTACCTACCAGGCTTTCAGTTGCACTTTCTCCGGAACGCTGGTGCAACAGGGTCAGTTATACAGCGTGCCCGGCGCTAGCTATCAATGCGGGACGGATCCCGCATTTTCGGCGAACTTGACGCAGATCAAGGCCACTGCGCAAGGCATAGAAGGCGTGTTCAGTGCACCGGTAGGAGGGAACTGCCGTGAAGATGCCCATTTCTCCGGCGTTCTGAATTAGCTGATCGCGCTTCTCGGATCCTGTTATTTGGCCGGGTTGCGCTGACGCACGCATTCAAACAGGCACACCGCCGCGGCCGCCGCGGCGTTGAGCGAGTCGAAGCCGCCCGGCATCGGAATGGTAACCCTCCTGGCTGCGGCGAAGCGCAGAGCGTCCGACAAGCCGGCCCCTTCATTGCCGATCGCGATCGCGACCGGTCGCGTGAGATCGACGGTGAACAAGGGCTCCCCGTCAGCCGCGACCGCCGCTATCAGCTTCCCCTGGTAAGCGCCGGCCCACGCGACCAGATCGATGTCCTCGAAGATCTGCAAATGGAAGTGCGCGCCCTGCCCGGCACGAAGAACCTTTGGCGACCAGGCAAATGCGCACTGCGCCGAAAGCAAAACCTGCTCGACGCCTGCTGCCGCCGCGGTGCGCAAAATGGAGCCCACGTTGCCCGGGTCCTGAATGCCGTCGAGCAGCAGGCAAAATCCCGCGCTCGCTCGGTACTCGGGGCGCGGCGCAGCAACGACTGCCATCGCGCCCAGACCCGGCGGAAATTGCGCAAACTCGGCCCACGCGGATTCGGTGACGATGAGGCTGCGCGCCGCCGGGACGCTATCGAGGAGCCTGCGTACGCCTTCGCGCTCCAGCGCCGACTCGACGACGATCAAGGTCTCTGGAGCGCCGTATCGCTCGCAGTAGACCGCGATGACGTGCTCGCCCTCCAGCACACACCGTCCCGCCTTGCGACGGTCACGCGAAGACGCGACCAGCCGGGCGGCCTGCTTGAGACGAGGGTTGTCGCGGGAGCTGACGCGCGGCATTGCTTCGAACCGCTCAGTGCGACAGGGTCGTGCGCAGTCGCGTTTGCGCTTGAATTCGCGGTGTGGCATTCATGGTTGTCACTGCGCCTGCGCATTCTTCTTCAACAACCGGCTCGAGCAGCAGCGAGAGCCTAACGAGGAGGATTGCCGCTCCGCTCGCTGGTGGCGGGCGCACGGGCCGCCGCGTCTTGCGGCAATTGAAAAAATACTTCGTCGTGGCGAATCATGCCCAGCTCCGAGCGCGCCCGCTCCTCGATCGCCTCGAGCCCCTGTTTGAGATCCCGCACCTCGGCGTCGAGCGCCGCGTTGCGAGTCTTGAGCTCGGCGTTGACGTGCTTTTGCGCTTCGACCTGGCGATCGAGCTCCCTCACTCGCAGCCAACCGCCTTTGCCGAGCCACATCGGATACTGCAGGG
>DATMNH010000032.1:0-54207 GCA_035568975.1 Casimicrobiaceae bacterium | reverse complement strand
CGACGCGAGCCACCATGTCGTTCATGACGCCCTCCGAGATCGTCCACGAGCTCGACAAGCACATTGTCGGCCAGCACGCCGCGAAGCGCGCGGTCGCCATCGCGCTCAGAAATCGCTGGCGGCGGCAACAGGTCGCCGAACCGCTGCGTCAGGAGATCACGCCGAAAAACATTCTGATGATCGGCCCGACCGGCGTCGGCAAGACCGAGATCGCCCGCCGCTTGGCGAAGCTTGCCGACGCTCCGTTCATCAAGGTCGAAGCGACCAAGTTCACCGAAGTCGGCTACGTCGGCCGCGACGTGGATACCATCATTCGCGATCTCGCCGAAACCGCGATCAAGCAGACCCGCGAAGCCGAGACACGCAAGGTTCGCGACCGCGCCGCGGAGGCCGCGGAGGAGCGCGTGCTCGACGCGCTCCTGCCGCCGGCGCGCGAAGTCAACTTTCACGACATGCAGCCGACCGACTCCGCGACGCGGCAGAAATTCCGCAAGATGCTGCGCGAGAGCAAGCTCGACGACAAGGAAATCGAGGTCGAGGTCACGGTGCTCCCGGCACAGATGGAGATTCTCGCGCCGCCCGGCATGGAAGACTTGACCGGTCAGATCCAGGGCATGTTTCAGCAAATGTCCGGCGGGCGGCGGACGATCAAGAAGCTCAAGGTGGTAGACGCACTCAAAGCGCTGATCGACGAGGAGGCCGCCAAGCTGATCAGCGACGACGATCTCAAGGCCAAAGCGCTCGCCAACGTCGAGCAGAACGGCATCGTATTCTTGGACGAGATCGACAAGATTGCCAGCCGCCAGGACACGCATGGCGCCGATGTCTCGCGGCAGGGTGTGCAACGGGATCTGCTGCCTCTGGTCGAGGGCACGTCGGTAGCAACCAAATACGGCATGATCAAGACCGATCACATTCTGTTTATCGCCAGCGGCGCATTTCATTTCGCCAAGCCTTCGGATCTGATTCCCGAATTGCAGGGACGCTTCCCGATCCGCGTCGAGCTCGGCTCGCTCTCGGTTGCCGACTTCGAGCAGATCCTCACCGCGACCGACGCGTGCCTGACGCGGCAGTACCAGGCCTTGCTCGCCACCGAGCGCATCGATATCGATTTTCAGCCCGAGGGTGTGCGACGGCTGGCCGAAATCGCGTTCGCCGTCAACGAGCGGCAGGAAAATATCGGCGCGCGGAGACTTTATACGGTCATGGAGCGGCTGCTCGACGACGTGTCCTTTGACGCTGCAAAGCTCCAGGGCGCAACCATTTCCATAGACGCTGCGTATGTCGACGAGCGGCTGGCCGGCATCGTCAAGGACGAAAACCTGTCGCAGTACATTCTGTAAGTACATCCTTTAGCCGCCAATGATGTCCGACTTCACGGCTGAAATGCGCGATGCGGCTGCCCGCCATCTCGTCGCCGCACGCACCGCCCGGCACCCGGGGGAGCGCCTGCCCGAGGCCTGCCGGCCGGCAGACGTCACGGATGCACTGGCGATTCAAGAGCGCGTGCGCGAGCTCCTGCGCGCCGAGATCGGCGGCTGGAAATGCTCGGTGCCCAGCGCCGCGCGCGAGATCGCGGCGGCGCCTATTTTCGCGTCCACCATCACTTCGAATTCGCCCTGCACGATTCTGCCAATCGAGGGGAAGGCGCGAATCGAGCCCGAGATCGCCTTTGTCATCGGGCGCGATCTTCCGCGACGCGCCACTCCCTACAGCGACGCGGAGGTGCGTGCGGCAATACTCGAAACACGCACCGTGCTCGAGCTGATCGGACCGCGATATGCCGACCCTTCGGCAGTGACTTATCCGGAATTTCTTGCCGATAGCATCGCCAACCAGGGCCTGTTTGTAGGTCCAGAGGTGTCCGACCGGCTCGAGCTGACACTGGAAGCATTCCGTATCAGCATCGACACCCCGAACCGCTCGCTGCTCGTGCGCGAGGGCGAGCATCCCGACGGCCATCCACTGCGGCCACTCGTCTGGCTCGCGAACCACCTTGCCTCGCGCGGCGCCGGATTGACCATGGGACAGGTGGTCACCACCGGATCGTATTGTGGAATGGTCGACGTGCCTCTCGACACGCCGCTGGTCGTTGCGTTTGGCGACTTCGGAAGACTGTCGGTTCAGTTTGCGCCGAAGTGAACCGGAATGTCATCTGCATCGCCTGCAGCTGGTTGCGCGCGAGCGACGAGAAGGTAAGCCCGAGGGTCAGGTTGGCGGCGACGAATACCAGCACCGCGAGGTAGAGGGGCATACCGGACGAAAAAAAGCCAGCCGGATGACCCGGCTGGCTTTATCGCTACCTTTGCGACGTTGAGACGAATGCCTTCAGTACTTGATCGAGCACCCGTACGGCGTGGTATTCGCCGGGTCGACCGCGGAACCGCCGGTGGCAGCGGTCAGCGCGGTGCGCACGTAGTTCTTCGCCTTGCGCGTCTCGTCCGCCGATGCGCCGGGACGATCGTCGATGGCGCCCGCGTAGACGATGCGTCCGTCCGGGTTGATCACGAACATGTGTGGTGTCGTCTTGGCGGCATAGAGTCTAGCCGTTGCGCTGTCGCCGTCGATCAGCACGGCCTTTTGCGATCCTTCGTGGGCGCTCATCCACGAGTCGAGCTGCGCCGCTGTCTTGAACTCGCTGCTGTTGCGGTTCGACGAGTCGATCGACAGCCACGTGACATCGCGGGCGCCCCATTCCTTCTGCAGACCGGGCATATTCCGCGTGTTGTAGTGCCGCTGCACGAAAGGACAGTCGGGATTGGTCCATTCGAGAACAACGTACTTGCCCCGATAGTCGGACAGGTGCACCGCCTTGCCGTGCGTGTCGGTGAGCGTGAACTCCGGCGCGGTCTGTCCGGCGGCGGCGGCGAGCGCCAAGCTTGCGGTGGTCGCGAACGCAAGGGCGCTCGCAACGACGAGGACGCGGTGTTTCATGTTCATGTCAGCCTCCCCTGGGGGAAATGATGCGGTTGCTCACAACGCCGGCGCGCGCGGATTGCGGCGCGTCGACGGCATCGAGGATATCCTGCCTTGTTAGGACTTCAGGCAAGAGCAACGGTTCCTTGCCGGGCCGGAAGAAAACATACACCGGAACACCGTTGCGGCCAAGCGCAGCGAGCGCGGCGCCGATCGCCGGATCGCGACGCGTCCAGTCGGCCTGGAGCAGCGCGACCTTCTGACGCGTGAAAGCATCCTGCACAGCGTCGGTGTCCAGCACCAGCCGCTTGTTCACCTGGCACGTGACGCACCACGCGGCGGTGAACTCGACGAACACCGGGTGGCCCGCAGCGACGAGTTGCGCCACGCGAGCCGCGGAGTATTCGCTCCACGGGCCATCGGCCGCGGAGCGCTTGACGACATTCGACTCGGCGTCCGATGCCGAGGTCGCCACGACCGGGCCGCCCACGGCAAGCGCGCCGGCAATGCTCGCCGCGGCAGCAATGCCCCAGCCGCGGGCGCCGCCGGTGCGCATTGTTTGCCATGCCCAGAGCCCGAGCGCGATCAGCAGTAAGCCGATACCGAGCCGCAACACCGCATCGTTGTCCAGCTGCGCGCCGAGCACCCAGGCAAGCCACAGCACCGTCGCATAAAGCGGAAACGCGAGCAACTGCTTGAGCCGCAGCATCCACGCGCCTGGCTTGGGAAGTCTCTTGCGCCAGGTGGGGAAGTAGGCGAGCAATACATAGGGCAGCGCCATGCCGATCGCCAGCATGGTGAACACGATCCAGGTCGAGACAGTCGGGCCGGCAAGCGCATACCCGAGCGCGGCACCCATGAACGGGGCTGAGCACGGCGACGCGACCACCACCGCGAGCGCGCCGGACAGCGCGTCGTTGAGCAGCGGGTTTTTCGCGTTCCAAGTGGCCAGCGACGAAGGCACGAGCTGGCGAACCTCGAACACACCGGACAGGTTCAGCGCCAGCACGAAGAACAGCACCGCGAGTCCGGCGATCGTCGCCGGCGATTGCAGCTGGAATCCCCAGCCCAGTTGCGCTCCCGCGGCGCGCAAGGCGATCAGGACGCCGGCAAGCAACCAGAACGACATCAAGACGCCGGCGCCGAAAGCAAGGCCATGATGACGCATCGCCGCATCGTTTTCGCGATGCGTGGCGAAACCGAGCACCTTGAGCGAAAGCACCGGGAACACACACGGCATCAGATTGAGAAGCACGCCGCCAACGAGCGCAAAAAAGATTGCAGTACCGAGTGAAAGCGCAGTGTCCGCTGCTGGCGCGGCCGGCGTCAGCGTCGATGCCGGCGCGGTAAGTGCAGGTGCCGCGGAACCTGCGACAACGGTCCCGCTCAAGGGCACGTCGATGGCCAGCGCGCGCGGCGCGCTCGCATCGCCCGAGACCAGAACGCCGGCCACGCGTCTGAATTCCCCGACGCGCTGGCTCGCCACCGGCAAGCTCATGCTCCAGTCGGTCCCTTGACGCGTAAGCGACTGCGCGCCGGAGGCCTCGATCTGTCCTTCGATGTACGGAAAAAAATGTGAGCCGTCGATATTGGCCGAGCTTTCGCGTCCGGGCGCAGGGACCGCCTTGGAAGCCAAATGCAACTCGACCGTCGAGCCACGACCCGTCGCGGTGACGCTCCAATCGTCAGCCGGTCGTGGCAGGCTCGTCCGCGCTTTTGCGATCGCGTCGCTCCAGCGCGCATCGCGCTGAACCTGAGCCGCATCGGCGATCACCGGCACGGTAAGCGACAGATCGGCGCCTTCAGGGATGCAGATTTCCTTGCACACCAGCCAATCCGCGCGCGCCGACAGCGTCACACTCCTGCCGCTCAGAAAATCGGGAACCGCGGCGATCTCGCTAAGCAGCAGGACCTCGCCCTCGTAGCCATAGTTGACCAAGGGACCGACCGGCAGCGCGCGCGGCGCGGGCCATTGGATCGGCCCCGCTTTGAGTCCGTCGGGCAGTTTCCAGGCGAGGGTGGTGGGCAGCCCCGAGTCGCCGGCGTTCTGCCAGTAGGTATGCCACCCCCGCTCCATGACGAGGCGCAGTGCGATGGTGTTCGGGCGGCCCGGTGTCAGCGCGCTTTGTTCGGCGACCAGCTCCGCCTCGACGTGCGCCGTGCGCACCGGCGCGGCCTCGGTGACACGAGCTCCCCCACCCGTCACGAAAAGCGTGAGGAGCAGCCAAGTGAAAATGATCGAGCGCGGCATGGTGTGGGCCGGATCGGCGTCCTTTGGTGCGTGCAGCGATCGGAGTTGCGACGGGGCAAACCGCGATTGCCGGCAGAATTCGAATTCTAGCAGCCTCTCCCTCTTACCTCCTGCGTCGGACCGCGCCGGTCGGCAAACGTTGCGTCCCGTCCGACGAAAGGGGCGCTGTGAGCAGCGAGCCAGGTCCCGTTCGCGAAGCGAATGGGGTGCGAGCGCCCGCGAATCAGCGCCAGCCGGCGACAGGAGACATTTCGCCCCGCATAAACTGTTCAAGGAGCGGGCGCCGCTCGCGAAGCGAGTGGGGTGCGAGCGCCCGCGAATTGGCGCTGGCCGACGAGAGGCGACATCTGGCCCCCGGCAAACTGTTCAATGCAAGGTGACGATTTGCGAACCGAGCCCAAAGGTCCATAGAGGCGCTGCCGGTATAATTGACTGTTCCCCGAACGAGCCATATTCGCAGCATGCAACCGTACCGTCCCGCCGACATCGAAGCCGCCGCGCAGGCACACTGGGCGTCGCGCAAGTCGTTTCTCGCGACCGAAACCTCGTCGGCTCCTAAGTTTTTTTGCGTCTCCATGCTGCCCTATCCTTCCGGCAACCTGCATATGGGGCACGTGCGCAACTACACCATCAACGACATGATGTACCGGTACTTGCGCATGAACGGAATGAACGCGCTGATGCCGATGGGCTGGGACGCATTCGGACTGCCGGCCGAGAACGCGGCGATGAAAAACGGCGTGGCGCCGGCGAAGTGGACCTACGAAAACATCGCCTACATGAAGCGGCAGTGCCAGGCGATGGGCTGGGCGATCGACTGGTCGCGCGAATTCGCGACCTGCACGCCCGCGTACTATCGATGGAATCAGTGGCTGTTCCTCAAGATGCTCGAAAAAGGGATCGCCTACCGCAAGAGCGGGGTCGTCAACTGGGACCCTGTCGATCGGACCGTGCTCGCCAACGAGCAGGTGATCGACGGCCGCGGCTGGCGCTCGGGCGCGCCGGTCGAAAAGCGCGAGATCCCCATGTATTACCTGCGCATCACCGACTACGCCGAAGAGCTTCTCGCGTACCTGGACAAGATGCCCGGCTGGCCCGAGCCGGTAAAAATCATGCAGGCCAATTGGATAGGCAGGAGCGAGGGCGTGCGCTTCGCGTTCACGCACGATGTTAGGGGCGAGGACGGCAAGCCGATCGGCGACGGTCGGATGTACGTGTTCACCACACGCGCCGACACCATCATGGGCGTGACCTTCTGCGCGGTGGCCGCCGAGCATCCACTGGCCGCGCAGGCCGCCAAGTCCGATCCGAAGCTGGCCGCCTTCATCGAGGAATGCAGGCGCGGATCGATCATCGAAGCCGACTTCGCAACGATGGAAAAAAAAGGGAGGCCGACCGGCCTGTTCGTCACCCATCCGCTCACCGGCGAAAAGATCGAGGTATGGGTGGCCAACTACGTGCTGATGAGCTACGGCGACGGCGCGCTGATGGGCGTGCCCGCCCACGACGAGCGCGATTTCGAGTTCGCGAAGAAACACGGGCTAGCCATCAAACAGGTGATCACGGTCGACGGCGAATCCTTCTCGACCGACGCGTTGCAGCCCTGGTACGAGGACAAGGTCCGCGGCCACCTGATCAACTCCGGCAATTACGACGGCATGCGCTATCAGCAAGCCGTCGATGCGATCGCCGGCGATCTACGGGCGTTGGGTCTCGGCGAAAAGCGCGTGACCTACCGTCTTCGCGACTGGGGAATCTCGCGCCAGCGTTACTGGGGCACGCCTATCCCGATCATTCACTGCCCGAGCTGCGGCGAAGTGCCGGTGCCCGAGCAGGACCTGCCGGTCATCCTTCCCGAGGACTGCATTCCGGACGGCAGCGGCAGCCCGCTCGCCAAGCGCGCCGACTTCGTCAACACGATATGTCCGAAGTGCGGACTACCGGCGAAGCGCGAGACCGATACCATGGATACCTTCGTCGATTCGTCGTGGTACTACATGCGCTACGCCTCGCCGGACGCGCCGACCATGGTCGATTCGCGCAACGATTACTGGATGCCGATGGACCAATACATCGGCGGCATCGAGCACGCGATCCTGCATCTGCTCTACGCGCGCTTCTGGACCAAGGTGATGCGCGACATGGGCCTCGTGCACATCGACGAGCCGTTTACTCGGCTTTTCACGCAGGGCATGCTGCTCAACCACATCTATTTCCGGCGCGACGACAAGGGCGGCATCGACTACGTCCCACCGTCCGAGGTGACGCCGGTTACCGACGCGCAGGGTCGCATCGTCGGCGGGCGCACCGCCGATGGGTCAACCGTTGAGTACGGCGGCGTCGGCAAGATGGGCAAATCCGAGCGCAACGGGGTCGAGCCACAGGATTTGGTCGACCGTTTCGGCGCCGACACCGCGCGCCTCTACGTGATGTTTGCCGGCAAGCCGGAAGACGCCGCGCTGTGGTCGGATAGCGGTGTCGAGGGAGCCCATCGTTTTTTGAAGCGCTTGTGGACTTACGCGCAGGGGCGCGCCGATGCGCTGGCGCGCTCGCCGACCCCCATCGACTGGCCGCACGCGTCGCCCGAGCTACGCACCGCCCGCCGCGAGTTGCATCTGCAATTGAAGCAGGCCGACTTCGACTATCAACGACTGCATTACAACACGGTCGTTTCCGCCGGAATGAAAATGCTCAATACGATGGAGGCGGCGCCGGCGGATGCGACCGGCGCATCCACCGAATTCGCCCGCGAGGGACTTTCGTTGCTGCTGCGCATGCTCAACCCAGTCGTTCCGCACATTACCCACGCCTTGTGGGAGGAGTTGGGCTACGCGGCCAAGCTCGGAGACCTCGTCGATGCGCCGTGGCCAAAGGTCGACGTCACTGCGCTTGCTCAAGACCAGATCGAGCTCGTGCTGCAGGTCAACGGCAAGCTGCGCGGCAAGCTGACCGTCGCGGCAGGCGCCGACAAGAGCGTCATCGAAGCCGCGGCACTTGCATCGGCGCCGGTGCAAAAGGCGATCGCGGAAAACGGCGGCGCCGGGGACGAGCATTCGTTGACCAGGATCATCGTCGTGCCCAACCGGTTGGTCAATGTCGTGTTGCAGAGAAGAGCGGTACAGGCATGAATCACCACGACCGATCGGGTGCGGCAGGAAAGAGAAGAAGCGCGTCGTGACGACAATTCGACTCAACAGAATTGTCGGCGCTTCGTTGCTGATTGCGCTCGCGGCCTCGTGCGGTCCGAGGGACAAGCCGATTCCAGCGGACCCCAAGGCACGGACCGAGTTTCTGAGCGCGGCCGCGGCCAAGCTCACGCCCGATGAGCGCGAGCTTCTGAAGCGGTTTTCGGCGCGTCTCGAGGCCCAGATGGCCGTCGGCGTCGCGCCGGTGGAAATCACGGTACCGCGGGCGCTGGAATTGCAGCGCAGCCACGAGACCCGGATCACCGACACTCAGCGCAACTTCCAGTCCCTGTTCGAAGCCGCCAATGCGGCGCTGGCGGTGGATGTGCGAGACGCGACCATCATCAAGGACGAAAAAGGTCGCTCGCCCGGCGACAAAGCGCTTCGCTACGTGATCAACGTCAACAACCGCGGACAGCGCACGGTGGAACAACTGGCGCTGCGAGTCGAATTCCGCGATGCTTCCGGCAAGTATCAGGCGGCGATCCCCAATCTCCAGTTGAGCGGGACCTTGCTTCAAGGCCAGTCCGGGGTCTCGGTGCAGACCCTGGCGCTCGACGCGCAGCGGCACCGGTACATACTGGATGGCAAGCCGCTGCAGATCTCCGCTTATCCGACCCGGGTCATCTATGCCGGCGGCGAAAGCCTCGAGCCTGGCAAGGAATTGCAGGCCATGGAATCCCTGCATCGGGCGAAGATCGAGTAGCCATGCGCAGGGCCGCCGGACGTATCGCCACATTCGCCTTGTCGATCGGGCTCTTGGCATGCGGATTTCATTTGCGCGGCGAGGCGCATTATCCTTTCGCCACCTTGTTCCTCAATTCGGCGCCCGCGCTGCCGATCACCACGGAGCTGAAGCGTTCGCTGGAAGGCATCGGCTCCGCCCAGCTGGTCGCGGCCGCGGCAGGCGCAGAGGCAGTATTGGAAGTGAACAGCGTCGAAGACACCAAGCAGATCCTGTCCTTGTCCGGCGGCGGCAAGGTGGCCGAATACCTTCTCACCAAACGCGTCCTGTTCCGAGTTCACGACAACGATGGCAAGGATTGGCTGCCGACCGGCGAAGTGCTGGTGCGGCGCAGCTACACCTACAGCGACACCGAAGCGCTGGCCAAGGAGGCGCAGGAGCAGCGCCTTTGGCGCGAAATGCAGACGGACTCGGTGCAGCAGATCGTGCGCCGCCTGCAAGCCGCGAAAAAGCCCACTGCGTAAGTTGGAAACTAAAGTGGAAGCTGAGTGAAAACCGGGCGATCTAAAGTGGGCTCAAGCGATTGCGAGCGGCATCGATGCGACTGCGTCCTGAGCAGCTGAGCGCGCATCTGGCCCGGGGTCTGGCGCCGCTTTATGTCGTCCATGGCGATGAGCCGCTATTGGCCATCGAAGCCGGCGACGCCATCCGCGCCGCCGCTCGCGCGGCCGGGTGTGAGGAACGCGAAGTGCTGGTGGTCGAGCCTGGATTCAGGTGGGATGCGTTTTCGGCGGCGAGCCGCAACCTTGGTTTGTTCGGCACTCGCAAGCTTCTGGATTTGCGCATCCCAGGCGGCAAGCCCGGAGTCGAAGGCGCACACGTGCTCGAAGACTGCGCCGCCAATCCGACGCCGGATGCAACGATCTTGATCACCTTGCCGCGACTCGACCGAGCAATGTCGAGCTCCTCATGGTTCGCCGCGCTCGAGCAAGGCGGTATCGCAGTCGAAGTTCTTCCGCTGGAACGCGCCGACTTGCCACGCTGGATCGCTTCCCGTCTCGAGCGCCAGCAGCAGCGCGCGTCGGCAGAAACTCTGCAGTTTCTCGCCGACACCACCGAGGGCAATCTCCTGGCGGCGCGACAGGAGCTCGAAAAGATCGGCCTGCTTTTGCCGGAAGGCGAGCTCGAGCAGGCAGCGGTCGAGAATGCCGTCGCCGACGTGGCACGCTTCGATGTTTTTCAACTCTCCGAAGCATGGCTCTCGGGCGACGCCGTGCGGGCATGCCGCATCCTGGCGGCACTCGAGAACGAGGGCGAAGGGGTTCCTCTGCTGCTGTGGCAACTCGGAGAAGACCTCCATGCGCTGGCCGCGGTTCTTGCGTCGACGGCCTCCGGGACGTCTGTCCCCATAGCAGTCAAGAGCGCGCGGGTGTGGGGCAAGCGCCAGACGGCGATGGAGCGCGCGGCCCGTCGCATCGCCCCCTCGGCGATACAGCCGCTGCTGATGCGCCTTGCGCGTCTGGATGCCCTGGCCAAGGGCATCGGCCGCGGCAACGTCTGGGACCACTTGCGCGACATCGCAATGGCGCTGGCCGGTCGTCCGGCGCTTGCCAGCTAGCGTTCGTGGCGTCGCTGCAAAAGCACCTTGTCTAAAGGAGCATCGGCCGGATCCGCGGCGCAACAGGGCTATCGATCGGACTTCCATGAATTGCCGCCGCTGGTTAGGATCACGTTTGCGGCCGGGTTGATTTCGGCCCCAACGATCCGCACACTAGGCGTCCGCGGGAACTCGCTGGGAGGTAGCCATGTACCGCAAGATCCTCGTCGCTTACAACGGCACTCCTGAATCGCGGCTGGCGCTGGACGAAGCGATACGCTTTGCACCGGACACCTCGGTCGAAGTTCACCTCGCCGGCGTCGTTCATTATCCTTCGGCGTATCTGCTCGCGGGCGAATACGTGCCCGAGGTCGCGCTCGCCGACGAGCGCGAGCACATGGAAGCCGACCTCAAGAACGCTCACGCGCTGCTCGCCGGCCACGGATTGACGGTGATCGATCATCTTGTCGTCGGCGAGCCGGTGGATGTCCTGACCAAGCTCGTCGCCGAGCTCGGCATCGATCTCCTCATTCTTGGCCACCCGCGCAGCAAGTCGTTCGCGCTGCGCTGGTGGCGAGGATCGGTCGACGCGGTACTGATCGAGCGGGTAAGCTGCAGCGTGCTGGTCGCCGCCGATGATCCGGCCCGCCGCGCGCTGGCGCGCGGCTCCAAATCCGGCGCACGTTAGCGCGGCTCCAGCGCGCGTTGGCGCGCGGTTCAAAGTCCGCCGCGCTCCGCCGCGGAACCGCTAACGCGGAGGTGCGACGCTGATGTCTCCGTACAGCGATTCGGCGTTGCTGTCGGTATTGTCGGTGTCGGTCATCAAACTGATCGCGGTGACCCTGCCCGGCTCTTCGCCGAAAGCGCGCCGGAAATCCTCCACCAGATTACGCGTGTAGTTATGCCAGCTGCCGATCCCCTGATCGTCGGCGGCGACGGCGAGCATGCGGATGCGCGAGGTGAGCGCGCTGGTGGTGATCGAATCAACGGCAACCTTGCCGCCCCAGATGTACATGAGCTCGGCATACGGCAGTGCCTGACCCGACGCCGATTTGGCAAACGACGAGGCCGCGCGATCGAGCACGGTGAGCTTGCTGGTGTCGCCGGAGAACGAAACCATCAAGCGCACAGGGGCGTCTTCGCGCGCGCGGCTATGGGTTTCAGCCGTGGGAATGCCCTGGATCACCTTCCATCGCCACGACAGAAGCGGAAAAGCCCGAGGGTCGAAGTCGGTACGAAATGCCATCAGCGAGGCGCTCCCGTGCGCGGTTGCCTTAAGCACCACGACTCCTTCGTTGACGACAGTTGTATATTCCGTTTCCTTTTTCGTGCTTGACAGCGGTACATGCTGCCATCCCGCAGGTGCCGCCCCGGCTTGCGTGTTCGAAAAGCGCGTAATCTCGGGCGGCGATTGCGCGAATACCGTTCCGGCGAGCGCCGCGACGCAAAAGGCGTATAGGACGGCTCTCACGGCGGCGTCCCCGTCGCGCATTTCGTCTTTCCGTTGAGAAGGAGGCAAACGGTCATCAGCTGTCCGTGCACATCGCGGGCCTCGACACGCCAGAGCTCGCTTCGGCCGGGATCGCGCTCGAGGACCATGAAGCCGTATCGGCTGGTCGAGGCGATGCTCTCGATAACCGTTCCGGGAGCGACCGATGCCCCCGGCGGCAGGGGACTCGGCAGCGGCGCATCGGCCCACGTCCCGCCGTTGCCGGAAATGAGTTGCGTCGGATGGGATGAAACGAAGCTCACCATCTCGAACAGGTGGTTGTGACCGGCGATGAGCGTTTGCACATTGGATGGAAAAAACTCAGGACCGCCGATCTGCGCCAACACCGACTGCAGCGCCTCGTTGCCGGGATAGACCGCCGGCGCGGGACGCGATGGGTCGGTTGCGAACCCGAGGATCGGATGATGGCTCACGAACAGATTGTGCGCAACGTCGCGCGACAACGCAAACGCCGCGCCGAACTCGGCGGCGTAATTGCGGTACATCGGGTCCGAGGGAAGGAGCGCCCCCACGCCGACGCGCGACGAGTCGAACACGACGATCTGTGTGTCGCCCGAGATCGGAACCGCGAAGGGATCGCTAAAGTCGCCTCGCTCGTCGTCGGACGCGCGATCACAGTCGCGTCCGGCGACCCGTGGCCGGAAGTCGAGAAATCGCCACCAGCCTTGGCCCGCGCGGTTGCAGGATTCGTGATTGCCGCGGACGAAGATCCACGGCGCCGCAGCGAGCAGCGGTCGCGCCGGCACAAAAAAGTCGGCATCCCACGCGTCCCAGCCATAGCCCCACGGGCTGTTGGCGCAGTCTGCATTTCCGGCGGGACAGGCATTTTCGCGATAATGATAATCGCCGACGTGGATCACCAGATCCGGAAGCACCGCCGCGGCCGCGGCGGCGACGCTCGCAAACGGCCATCGCTCGGCATCGTTGCAGGCCTGGAAGGCGTCGTCCGAAGCCTTGATCCGGCACCCTGTGTCGCCGATCACAACAATGCGCTTGGGCTCGTGCGTCGACAGCGGAAGCGATCGCCCGGCGACGATAGCCCGAGACGCCTCGCGAGGCAAGCTCAGGTCGCAAACTCGCACCGGAAACGCGGACGGTTTGGAATCCGCCGGATCGCTTCTCGTCGGTCGCTGCGCGATCGTCGCCGGCGCGGCCCGCAGCTGCATCCGCGTCGTCGTGTCATCGACGGCGATCGCGGGACACACGTCGTCGGTGGTGATGAGTCGCGCAAGACGTGCGCCGCCGGCGCCGACGACGACAAACGCAGACTCGACGGCGCCGGCAGCGCGGATGTCGGATGCCGGCGGAACTACGCCGGCGCAAGCAGTCAGAAACGCGCCAGCTGCGAGCGAGAGCTGGCGCAGCGAGAGCCTCGACGGAAAGCTCGATCGCGCCGATCGCATCCTCACCGCCAGTCGCCCCACAACGCATTCATGGCGGCCAGCACGGCCACCCCCGCAGTCTCGGTTCGCAGCACTCGCGGCCCGAGTCGAGCGATCAGAAACCCGGCGCGCTGCGCAGCGGCCAATTCGTCCGGCGAGAGCCCGCCTTCGGGTCCGATCAGGAGTCGAATTGCGCCCGAGGGGCGATCGAATGCCGTCAGCGAGCTCCCTTCGCCCGGCGAAAGCACCAGCGAGAGCACCGCGGACGCTGCGCCCGGTTCAGCTGGGTCCGACGACCGGAGCGCGGCATCGAAGTCGGACAACGGATGGAGCAGCGGCAAGCGGTTGCGGCCGCACTGCTCGCACGAGGCCGCGATTACCGAGCGCCAATGCTCGGCGCGCTTCGACGCGCGTGCAGGGTCAAGCCGCGTGACGCTACGCGCCATCGTCACCGGCGCGATTCCCGATACGCCCATCTCGACCGCCTTCTGGATAACGTAATCCATGCGCTCGGCGCCGGCCAGGCCTTGCAGCAGCGTGATGTTCAGAGGAGATTCGCGCTCGACCGCGTGGTGCATGCCCACCGCGGCCGAGACCGAACGCGACTCGATTCGGGTCAGGCGCGCTTCAAACTCTCCGCCTTCGCCATTGAACAGCGTTACCGTATCGCCCTCGTGCAAGCGCAGGACGCGCGACGCGTGGTGCGCCACCGCAGACGGCAAGTCGATGACCTCACCGCCACGCAGCGACATCGGGCAGAACAGGCGCGCGCTCATTCCGGAGGCGGCACGAAATCGAAATGATAATGGTCCGCGGCAGGCAGGTAGCCGATCTTGCGATAGATGCTGTTGCTGGTCGGATTGGCAAGGTCGGTGGTCAAGAATATCGCTCGCTTTCCCTGTTCGAACAACTCGCGCGACAGCTCGCCGACCAGTGCCGAAGCATAGTTCCGCCTCCGGTGCTCCGGCGGAGCACGGTGAGATGGATCGCTGCCATGCGAGCGGGTTAAAGTGGTAGCATTTTGCCACATGCTTCTTTGGGGAAATGCTCATGGCGGCAGCTCCACCACTCTCCGACTTCGGGCGGCGCGCGCCTGCTTTCGATCTCGTCGGCACCGACAACAAGCGCCATACGCTCGACTCGGTGCGCGGCAACAACGGCCTGCTGGTGATGTTCATCTGCAATCACTGTCCGTATGTCAAAGCGGTGCTGGACAAGCTGGTGCGCGACGCACGCGATCTCGCAGCTCACGGTGTCGGCTCAGCGGCGATATGCAGCAACGACGCGACGGATTATCCCGAAGATTCATTTGCCAACATGGCGGCTCTCTCCGAGCGCATGCGGTTTCCGTTTCCGTATCTCTGGGATGAGACGCAATCGGTGGGGAAAGCGTTTGGCGCGGTGTCCACGCCCGACTTCTTCGGCTTCAACGCCAGGCTCGAGCTGCAATATCGAGGTCGGCTCGACGATGCGGGGCGATCACCCAAGCCGGATGCGCCGCGCGAGCTGTACCAGGCGATGGTCGAGGTTTCGCGCACCGGCAAAGGCCCGGCAAGGCAGGTGCCGAGCGTCGGTTGCTCGATCAAATGGCGCGACGCCGCCTGAAAGCGCTGCCGCGCACGTTCCGCCGGCCAAATATTTCGGCCTAAAGAAGAAACTCGCGCAGCGCGTCGAGTACGGCCCGCGGCGCTTCGGCCATCAGGCTGTGTCCGCAGCCGGGTAAGCTGACGACCCGCTTGTCGGCCAGCGCTTCGATGAGCAGGGTCGCGTTCGCCGGCGGCGCCATCAGGTCGCGCTGGCCCAGGATCACCAACGAGGGACAGCGAACGCAGCCGGCGGCATTCACTCCGTCGTTGTAATCCCGGCAGGCCAGAAGATCATTGTAGAGCGCGCCGGGCCGCGAGCGCTCCATCAGGCGCAGCGCATTACCGCTCATCCAAATGCCGGGTTGCTCGCTGCCGCCAAGCTGGTGGCCGGCGGAAAAAGTCCATCCGGTAATGAGCTCGAACGCGGCGTGATCGTTCGCCTTCGCGGCGTCCAGCAGCACTTCGGCCACCGGCATTGGCGCCGAGGGGCCGAGCAGCGCGAGTCGCGACACGCGAGCGGGATTGCGTGCCGCCAAGTCGAGCACCGAGAGCGCGCCCAGGCTGTGGCCGACGAAGGCGGCGCGCTCGATCGCCAGCGCGTCGAGGAGCGCCGTCAGCCAGTCGGCGATGTCCGATACCGATGAATGAGCATCGCCCGCGCTGCGGCCGTGCCCCGGCGTGTCGACGACGAACACATTGCTGCCGTGATGCGCGAAGTATCGCGACTGCAGCGCCCACACGCTGTGATCGTTGCAAGCACCGTGAACGAAGACCATGCTCGGCCGCGCAGCGTCGAAGCCTCGCCCGCCGGTGTAGGCATAAACCGAGCATCCGTTGACGTCGACCAGCACTATCGAATCTTCGACGCTGCGTATAAGGCGCGGCTCAGATCCTCGATCAGGTCGTCGGCATTTTCCAGGCCGACCGACAGCCGAATCGTGCCTTCGGTGATGCCGGCGGCCGCGAGTTTCTCGGCCGAGACGCGGAAGTGCGTCGTGCTCGCCGGATGGATCACCAGCGACTTGGCGTCGCCGACGTTGGCCAGGTGCGAAAAGATCCTCAGCGACTCGATGAATTTTCGTCCCTGATCCCGTGTGCCGCGGATGGCGAAGCTGAATACCGCGCCGCACCCGCGTGGCAGCAGCTTCTGCGCGAGGTCATGGTCGGGATGCCGGGGAAGCTCCGGATAACCCACCGATGCGACAGAGTCGTGTGCGTCGAGAAAGGCGACGATCTTGCGCGTGTTGTCCACGTGGCGTTGCATCCGCAGCGGCAGCGTCTCGATGCCCTGCAGAATCTGGAAGGCCGTCATCGGCGCCATACAGGCGCCGAAATCGCGTATGCCTTCGCGCCGTGCGCGCAGCAGGAATGCAGCGGTGGTCGACTCGTCGGTGAAGATCATGTCGTGGAAGCCGCTGTAGGGTTCGCTCAAGGTCGGAAACTTGCCCGACTGCCGCCAGTCGAAGCGCCCGCCGTCGACCAGCAGCCCGCCGATGACCACGCCGTGGCCCGAGAGAAATTTCGTCGCCGAGTGATAGACCAGATCCGCGCCATGGTCGAAAGGTCGCATGAGATACGGTGTCGTAAATGTCGAATCGACCAGGAGCGGCAGGTCGTGCTCGTGTGCGAGCGCGGCGATGCGCGGAATGTCGAGCACCTCCAGCCCCGGGTTGCCGAGCGTCTCGCCGAAAAGTAGCCTCGTTTCCGGCCGTATCGCCGCGCGCCACTGGTCGAGATTGCGCGGATCGACGAACGTGGTCTCGATGCCGAAGCGCGGCAGCGTAAAGTCGAGCAGGTTGTGCGATCCGCCATAGAGCGAGCGCGAGGCGACGATGTGAGAGCCCGCGCCCAGGAGCGTTGCGATCGCCAGGTGCAAGGCGGCTTGACCGCTCGCTACCGCGATCGCGCCGACGCCGCCTTCCAGCGCGCTGATCCGCTCTTCCAGCACCGCGCACGTCGGGTTGGAGATGCGCGAATAGACGTGGCCCGCGCGCTCCATATTGAACAGCGCCGCTGCGTAATCGCTGTCGGGGAAGACGAACGACGCAGTCTGGTAAATGGGAGTCGCCCTGGCCCCGGTGGCCGGATCCGGCACCGACCCCGCATGCAGCGTCAACGTATCGAAATGCGCGGACTTGGGATTGCTCATGGAGGGCTCGCAGCGAGGAAAAGCCTGGCCTATGGTAGCGCATCGCGCAGCCCTCGAACTCGGAGTCTCCCCTCGATCTCACCTGACTCAAGGCGCCCTGCTTTGCCGCCGGTCGGGTGAGGGCTTACACTGGAGGCATCGGCGATCAAAGTATCGCAATTCCTGGAGACAAACATGCAGCGCAAGGCGTCCGCACGCTGGCAAGGCACGGTCAAGGAAGGCAAGGGCACCATCTCGACCCAGTCGGGCGTCTTAAGCGACGCGCCGTACGGTTTTAACGCCCGCTTTGGCGACGGCAAGGGCACGAATCCGGAGGAGCTCCTCGGCGCAGCACACGCCGGCTGCTTCACGATGGCGCTGTCTTTCGCATTGAACAACGCCGGATTCACCGCCGAAGCGATCGACACCGAGGCTCTCGTCACCCTGGAAAAAGTAAACGACGCGTGGACGATCACGGCGATCCATCTGACCACGCGGGCGCAAGTGCCGGCCATCGACGCGGCGAAATTCGCCGAGATCGCGGGCGGCGCCAAGGCCAACTGCCCTGTGTCACGCGTGCTCAATGCGACCATCACGATGGACGCCAAGCTGGGCGGTTAACAAACATGGGTACGGGTCCGAACGCGCCGCTCAAGGGGCGCGGCGCAACGTTAAATCCGGGAAACCGCTTCCGCCGCGACACACGGGAAGCGGTCGACGACGGCTGGACGCCGGCGGAAGGCGAGGTCGACGACCAGGAGCCGCCGCCGCTGAAGACCACGGTCACGCTCCAGCGCTCGCGCACCATCATTGCCCGAAACGCATCGCCCGACATCCCGTTCACGCAATCGATCAATCCGTACCAGGGCTGCGAACACGGCTGCGTGTACTGCTACGCCCGGCCGACCCACGCCTATCTCGATCTGTCGCCGGGGCTAGATTTCGAGACCAAGCTTTTCGCCAAGCCCGACGCCGCGGCGCTGCTCATCGCGGAGCTCGCCAAACCCGGCTACGTCTGCGACGCGATCGCCATGGGCACGAACACCGATCCTTATCAGCCGATCGAGCGCGAATGGAAGATCACGCGCCAGATCCTCGAGGTGCTCTCCGCGTGCGAGCATCCGGTATCGATCGTCACCAAGTCGGCGCTGGTCGAGCGGGACATCGATTTGCTGGCACCGATGGCGGCGAAGCGTCTCGCGCGCGTTTACGTGTCGATCACAACGCTCGACCGCGATCTGGCACGAACGCTCGAGCCGCGCGCCGCCGCGCCTCATCGCCGGCTGGCCGCGGTCAAGGCCTTGAGCGACGCGGGCATCCCCGTCGGCGTGATGACCGCGCCGATCATCCCGCAGCTCACCGACAAGGATCTCGAAGCGATACTCGAGGCGGCAAGCACCAACGGCGCGCGCTACGCCGGCTGGACGCTGGTGCGGCTGCCGCACGAGGTCAAGGATCTTTTCCGCGACTGGCTGGCGCAGCATTATCCGCTGCGCGCCGAGCACGTCATGAGCGTGATTCAGCAAATGCGCGGCGGCCGCGACAACGATCCGCAATTTGGCTCGCGTATGCGTGGCGAGGGACTTTTCGCGGACCTCATCAGTCGCCGCTTCGACATCGCGTGCCGGAGGCTCGGCTTGAATCGCGAGCGCGCGCCCATGGACACCTCGCGCTTCCAGCCGCCACGCACCGAGGCGCAGCGCGCGCAACTCACATTATTCTAGATTCCGAGATGTCGGCTCGGGAACGTCGAATGACGCTGTGGCGATGGATCGACGCTATCGGGCCCGGTCCCGCAGACCCGAGATGCGCGAGCTGACCAAGCGGCTGGCCCGGTGCTACACCGGCGCCGTACACGACGTACTGCGCATGATGGGCCACGACAACATCGTGCTGCCGTCCGAAATCAAGGCCATCGCGCCGGGAACGCGCCTTGCCGGACCGGTGTGGACGGTCTCCGGCCGCTTCGATCGCAATCGCACGCGCGATGAGACGCTCCTCGCGTGGTGCACGATGCTGTCGAAGGCGCCGTCCGGTCATGTGATCGTGTGTCAGCCGCACAATCATGAGATCGCGCTCATGGGCGAACTATCAGCGCAGACGCTTCAGGTGCGCGGCGTCTTGGGCTACGTCGTGGACGGCGGCTCGCGGGATACCGAGCTTGTGCTCGCTCAAGGCTTCCCGGTGTTCTGCTCGTTTCTGACGCCCGCCGATATCGTCGAGCGTTGGGTTGCCGACTCCTTCGGAGAGCCGATCACGATCGGCACCGTGAGCATCGCGGCCGGCGATTACTTGCTCGGCGACCGCGACGGCATAGTCGTCATACCGCAGTCGATCGCAGAGGAAGTGGTCACGCGCACCGAGAAGGTCGTTGCGACCGAGAGCGACATGCGCCGGGCGCTCTTGGACGGCATGGATCCGGTCGAAGCCTATCGCACGTTCGGCAAGTTCTAAACTGGGGTGGCCGGCCGCCGGAGCGGCGAAACCATCTTCGCTTGCGAGTGTCCATGCTTTCAGGGCAATATCGCCTTGGAGCAGCTCTGAGCTGCACAACGCGACGATGAGGTTCTTTCCAGCAGGAGGCACCATGAGCCGACCCAGTCACCGCGCCCGGTCGAATCGCCGTGCAATGCGCGCTGTCCTATCGACCGTGCTGGCGCTGACGCTGATGTTGATCGCAGGCGCCGCCGCGGCGTAAATCTGCCACGGCAATTCACTAGTCTGCCGCCGCCGCATCGCAGCCGGCGACCACGATTCAGGCGGGCGGTGTCTCTTCGCCGGCGACGGGCGTCTCGGCGTTCGCATCGGGCTCCGATTCGGCCTTGCTATCCAGCTTGCGCTTGCGTTTTTCTTCCTGCTTTTTCTTCTTTTCCAGCTCTTTCTGACGCTTCTGGTACTGATAGTTTGGTTTTGCCAATGGGGCACCGTTTTCAGAAGGGTTGGTTTGGAGACCCCATTGTAGGGTCAACTGCGGTTCAACCGCCAGCGATTGCGTGTCACCGGAGCCGCCCGAGGGCCTCTGACTGGCCCTTGGGAGGCCGCACACTCTAAGCGAACAAGTCGCGCGACGGTCCGTAGTAGAGCTTTCCATCCACGACGCTCGCCGCCGACGTGTACGGATGTGCGACCGGCCTTCCCTCGCCCATGATGTGCAGCACCTCCACGCCACGCGCCTTGAGCGCGTCGCCGATGAGCGCCCGATGGCAGCGCCACCATGGCGCCTCGGCGCACATGATCGCGGTCCTTGCGCTCGCGGCATCCCCCATCAATCGCTGCAGCGCCGCTTCGAAATCCGGCGTTTCCATATAGTCGGCATAGCCGCGGAAAGACGCGTTTCGCCATCGCGTGTTGGTCGATCCCGGCCGTGCGGATCGGCGGCCGCCAAGCTCGGGATAGCCTTCGTAGCGCAGGCCGGTCGCGGTCAAGGACCCGGCAAGAGCCTCGGCGTTGAAATGCGGATGCATCCTCGACGCGGGATATCGCCGCACGTCGGCCAGCAGCTCGATGCGCTCACCACGCAGTAGACCGATGAGCTCCCCGAGCGAGCGGGTCGAGTGGCCGATGGTCCAGATGACCGCGGGTTCCATTCTCGCTGGACACCCACGCGGGCGTTCGGTTCTGCGAACGGCAGGCGGCCGAAACGCTAGTGACTCTCCCTGCCGACTTTGGCGCCGGATTTACCCACCAGGAAATCGAGGTCGACGCCTTGATCCGCCTGCGTCACTGTTTCGCAGTAAAGCTTGACCCAGCCGCGCTCGGCATGCGGCTTGGGCGGCTTCCACTTCGCCTTGCGCCGTGCGAGCTCTGCATCGGACACGTGCAGATGAATGCGGCGCCTGGCGACGTCGAGCTCGATCATGTCGCCGTTCTCGACCAGCGCCAGCGGTCCTCCGTCCGCCGCTTCCGGCGCGGTGTGCAGCACCACCGTCCCGTAGGCGGTGCCCGACATCCGCGCGTCGGAGATCCGGATCATGTCGGTCACGCCCTTCTTGAGAATCTTGGCAGGCAATGCGAAGTTGCCGACCTCGGGGAAGCCGGGGTAGCCCTTCGGTCCGCAGTTCTTGAGCACCAGCACGCACGACGGGTCTACATCGAGCTTGGTGCTGTCGATCCGCTGATTCAGATCATCGATGTCCTCGAACACCACCGCACGGCCTTTGTGCTTCATGAGCTTCGGCGTCGCCGCCGACGGCTTCAGGACCGCGCCCCTCGGTGCGAGATTGCCGCGCAGCACCGCGATGCCTCCATGCGGCTTGAACGGCTTGCCGAGCGGCGTGATCACCGCTTCGTTGTAATTGACGGCGTTCCTGGAGTTCTCCCAGATCGATCTGCCGTTGACCGTCAGTGCCTTCCTGTGCAGATACTTGCCGATTTCGCGGATCACCACCGGCAGCCCGCCGGCGTAATAGAAATCTTCCATCAGGTATTTGCCGGAGGGCATCAGGTTGACCAGGCACGGCATGTCGCGGCCGAGACGATCCCAGTCCTCGAGCGACAGCTTGACGCCCATGCGACCCGCGATCGCGAGCAGGTGCACCACGGCGTTGGTCGAGCCGCCGATGGCGCCGTTGACCATGATGGCGTTCTCGAACGCGTCGCGGGTCAGTATCTTCGACATCTTAAGATTCTCGCGCACCATGTCCACGATGCGCCGGCCGGCCATGCGCGCGAGGACCTTGCGTCGCGAATCGACCGCCGGAATGGCGGCGTTGGTCGGCAACCCCATCCCCAGCGCTTCCACCATCGATGCCATCGTCGACGCGGTGCCCATGGTCATGCAATGGCCGGCCGAGCGCGACATGCACGCTTCCGCGTCGATCATGTCGCTTTCATTCATCTGGCCGGTCTTGAGCATCTCGGTGAACTTCCACACGTGAGTGCCCGAGCCGATGTCCTCGCCGCGAAACTTGCCGTTGAGCATAGGCCCGCCGGAGATGCCGATGGTCGGCAGGTCGCACGATGCAGCGCCCATCAACAGCGCAGGCGTCGTCTTGTCGCAACCCATCATCAGCACCACACCGTCGAACGGATTGGCGCGTATCGACTCCTCGACATCCATCGCGACCTGATTGCGGAACAACATGGTGGTCGGCCGCATCAAGGTCTCGCCGAGACTCATTACCGGGAACTCGAGCGGAAAGCCGCCGGCATCGAGCACGCCGGAACGAACGTGCTCCGCCAACTCGCGAAAATGCGCGTTGCATGGCGTGGCCTGCGACCACGTGTTGCAGATGCCGATCACCGGCCTCCCGTCGAACTGGTCGTGCGGGATGCCCTGATTCTTCATCCACGAGCGGTGCACCAGGCCGTCGCGATCGTGGCGGCCGAACCATTTGGTTGAACGAAGGACGTGCTTGGATTTCGAGATTTTTTTGCTCATTCGGGTTGGTCAGGAATGGTGGCGATAAATGGATCTGTTGAGCATTACGAATATACGCGACGCTCGCATACTTATATCGTCATTCCCGCGAAGGCGGGAATCCATTTTATTGCAAGGTCAAAATGGGTCCCCGCCTCCGCGGGGACGACGGGATGTTTTCGAGCCAACGTCAAGCAGCGATGCGCGCGCCGGTCTTCTGATCGAACACGTGCACCATGGCCGGGTCGACCGCGAGCCCGATCTTGTCGCCCGGATTGACGGACGGACGCCCGTGCGTAACCAGCACGATCTGCGCTTCGCCGGCCTGCACCAGAAGCTCGGTCTCGGCTCCGGTCGGCTCGACCACGATGATTTCCGCCGGCACCGCGCCACTGCCACCGAGCGAAAGATGCTCCGGCCGCACGCCGTAAGCCACTGCCTGGCCATCGGCGCCCGCGGTGTGCCCCAGCGGCCAGCGCACGCCTCCGGCAGCCTCGACCCAGGCGCCGCCATTCGCGCGCCGCACCGTGCCGCTCACGACGTTCATTGCCGGCGAGCCGATGAATTGCGCGACAAAGAGATTGTCCGGCCGATCGTACAGCTCGAGCGGCTCGCCGATTTGCTCGACTTTGCCATCGTGCATCACCACGATGCGATCGGCCATGGTCATCGCCTCGACCTGGTCGTGGGTCACGTAGACCGTCGTCGTCTTGAGCCGCTGGTGCAAAGCCTTGATCTCGGCGCGCATCGCGACACGTAGCTTCGCATCGAGATTCGACAAAGGCTCGTCGAACAGAAAAACCTTCGGATCGCGGACGATGGCGCGGCCCATCGCCACCCGCTGGCGCTGGCCGCCCGAGAGCTCGCGTGGAAACCGTGCCAGATACGGGTCGAGATTGAGAATCTTGGCGGCGTTGGCAACGCGCTCCGCGGTGACCTTGGCGTCGGCCTTGCGGAGCTTGAGGCTGAAGGCCATGTTGTCGCCCACGGTCATGTGCGGGTACAGCGCATAGCTTTGAAAAACCATGGCGATGTCGCGATCCTTCGATTCGACGTCGTTGACGACCTTGCCGTCGATGGCAATGGTGCCGCCGGTGATTTCCTCGAGCCCCGCCAGCATGCGCAGCAGCGTCGACTTGCCGCATCCCGACGGGCCCACCAGCACCATGAACTCGCCATCCTGGATCTCGAAGCTGATCCCGTGGATCACCTTGGTGCTGCCGAAACTTTTCTCGATGCCGTGGAACGATACGGATGCCATGTTCAGTGTCCGGAGGTCAGTTGAGGCAAATGAGGCAAACGAGGTCGCAGATGAGGACGCAAAGCACGAAGGCGTTCAGGACTTGACCGCGCCCGCAGTCAGGCCGCCGACCATGTAGCGCTTGAACGCGTAGTAGATCGCCGCCGGGGGCAGAGCGTAGATGAGTCCGACGGTCATCAGGAGCTCCCAGGGCGAATCGTCGGCGGCGAGAAAGTTGCCCAACGCGACGGAAAGCGTGATCTGGCGGTCGTTGGACAACAGCAGAAACGCATACAGATATTCGTTCCATGCCAGCAGCAGCGCATAAGTCCCGATCGCGACGAGCGAGGGCATCATCAGCGGCAAGTACACCAGCCGGAAAAGTTGCAGCGGTGTGGCTCCATCCATCCGCGCCGCTTCGTCGAGCTCGTAGGGCAGCTTGTCGGACGCCTGCTTCAGGACCCAGATGGAATACGGGGCGGCGATCGTCACCATGGCGAGGATCAGCGCCCACTGGTTGTTGAGCAAGCCGTAGTTGCCCATGGTCTTGTACATCGGCACCGCGAGAAACGCCGCGGGAATGAAATAGGTGAACAGCGCCAGATTCATGATCGTCCTGCCGCCCTTGACCTTGAGCCGGCTGATCGCGAATGCGGCGCAGGTCGCGATGAACAAAGTCAGTGCTCCCACCGTCACCGCGATCAGCAGCGAATTCCACAATTGCAGCCAGAAGTGACTCAAGTAGTAGTGCTTCTGCCCGAACACGACTTCGAAGTTGTGCAGCGTCGGATGATCGGGCCAGAGCTTGCCGGCGAACGCCGACTCCTTGGGCGAGATCGAAAACAGAAACAGATGGTAGACCGGAATCAGCGTCCAGAGGAGCACCGGAATGCCGATCAGCAGCAGCTTCGCCTCCGTCGTGACATCCTTGAGCGTAGGCATCTTCATTTCGAAAGTCGCTTCATCATGAAATACACCAGCGGCAGGACGAGCGGCAGTGCGCACACGATCGACGCCATGGACAAGTCGACCTGGTCCAACCGAAGGTAGCGGATACCGAGCGTTGCGAGCACGTGCGTCAAGTCCGCGGGGCCGCCGCCGGTGAGCAGATAAACACTGTTGAAGTCGCCCAGCGTCCAGATCATCGAGAGAATAGTCGACGTCAGATAAAGCGTCTGCATCGAGGGCCAGGTAATGAACTTGAACTTCTGCCAGCCCGACGCTCCGTCAACCGACGCGGCCTCATACATTTCCGCGGGAATCGCGAGCCTTCCGGCGATCAGGATCAGCGTCCAGAACGGAAGCGATTTCCAGATATGGACCAGAATCGCCATCGCCAATGCCACCGAGGGCTCGTTCAGCCAGTTGGGCCCATCGGCGCCGGTGAACCTGAAAATCAGGTGGTTGATGATTCCCCATTCGGGATTGAGCATGAATCGGATCGACAATATGGTCGGAATCGACGGCACCGCCCAAGGCAGGATAAACACCAGCGACAGCCACTTGATCCAGCTTCGTGCCCGCACGAAAAAGCCGGAGAGAAACAGGGCGACGATCATCTTCAGATTGATACCGACGATCAGAAATACCAGGGTGTTGAGCACCGATCGGGCGAAGATCGGATCGTCGACGAGCCTCACGTAACTCGCCGGATGCCGGGCGAGCCACAGGCCGTATCCGACCGGGTATACGACGAACACCACGAATACCAGCACGTACGGTGCGATGAGGATCAAGCCCCACGTCTGCCAGGGCGACAGGCGCCTCTTTGCCGGGCCCGCAGGAAGCGCGGGCTCGATGCGAGGGATCGCGAGGGTGGACACGTTTCAGCGAATACGATGCGAAAGCGTTACATGCACGTCGTCCCCGCTCAGTTACGAAAATGAGCGGGGACCCGTTGGCGTCGGCTCGAACGCCGCTGGATTCCCGCTTTCGCGGGAATGACGAAAGCTCCTCAGCCGGCGATCGCCTTGATGCGTGCGATCATTTCGTCGACGGCTTTGTCGACCGGCACTTTTTCGCTCACGACGCGATTCATGGCCTTGGCCCAGACGTTCTCGTTGTTGATGATCGTGAACTTGTAGTTCTTGGTGAATTCAAAGGGCACCGTGCCCGCGGCGTACTGGTTGAACACCGACTGGCGGTGACGATCCGCCTGCCAGAACGGCCGTTGCTGCGCTGCCTTGGTCACCGGGAACCAGCGGCCAAGCGCGCCTTCGACGTAGGGCGTGAGATTCTCTTCCTGCAGCAGAAAGGTGACGAATTCCCTAGCTCGCTTCTTGTTCTTGGCGCCCTCGAAAATCACCCCGGTCTTGACCGCGGTGCGATAAACCATCTTCGAGCCGTCGGGCTTGTTGGGAAATCCCGCGGTGCGGATCAACTCGTAGTAGTTCTTCTTCGCCTGAGCCCGCTGCTCGGTAGTCAGCGTCTCGTTGTTGGCGTCGTCGAGCCATTTGGCAGCGATGGAGATGGTCGCGTTGTGGGTCATCACCGTCGTCTTGTTGTGGAACGCGACGTTGTTGTCCGGATCCTTCCAAGAGGTCGATGACGGTGGAGTGCAACCCTTGGTATAGACGTCGGTGTAATCTTTGAGCGCACTGATCAAGCCCTGCTTCACTTTGGGGTCGTCGACCAGCAGCTTGCCGTTATCGTCGACGAGCTTGACGTTGTACGCGTCCGCGAATGTCAGGAAGGAATAGAACGAGTCGCTTGAATCCACACCCATCGGCTGGCCGATGCCGAAAAGGCGCTGGCCTGTCTTCTGCCGCAAGCCGGGCTGCACCTTATCGCACCAGAACGACCAGTAGTCCTTCCACGCCGTGGGGATGTCGGATTCCTTGAATCCAGCGTCGCCGAGCATGTCGATCCAGTACTCGATGTGCATCGTCTGCTGCTTCAGCGGAAACGCGTAGTACGCGCGCTTCTTGCTCTTGTCGTTGTAGAGAAAAGTGGTCTCGACGGTGTTCGGCGCGAAGCTCGCTTTAAGCGGCGTGATGACATCGGTGATGTCCTCGAGCTTGCCGTCGAAGGCCCATTTGCCAGTCACCTGAAAATCGTAGACGTCGGCGTAGGCTACATCGGGAAGCGTTCCGGCATCGAGCGCAGAAACGGTCTTCGGAATCATGTCCTGCACCGGATATTGCGACAGCTCGACCTTGACCTTGGTCTTGTCCTCGAACTTCTTGATGGCCGCGAACAGCGCGTCGTCTTCCGACTTGTAGAAACCCTTGACCCACCACACGGTAAGCGTTTCCTGTGCCAGCGCCTGTCCGCCGAATGCAATGGCGCAACCGGCTACCATGCCGGCAATGAATTTCTTCATGAAGCCCCTCCTCGGTAAGAAACTATCTGCGAAACCCGATCTTCGTAACTACGCTCTTCGGCGCGCTCATTGACGCTAATCTGCGCTGATTGGCGCTCATTTGCGCTCAGTTTTGGTTTGCGAGCGTACGGACAAGCCGCTAAGCTGTCAATTGACTCGCCCTCTTCATTTCGCATCACATCGCCTCACATCACGGCGCCAAGATACCAGGGCACGAATTCATTCTGTCCGTACCCGTGCAATTCGCTTTTGCTTTTCTTCCCCGACGCCGTGTCGAGAATCATCTGGAAGAATCGCTCGCCGATTGCCTCGACCGTCGCGCCGCCGTCGACGATTTCGCCGCAGTTGATGTCGATGTCCTCTTCCTGGCGCTCCCAAAGTGCGGTGTTGGTGGAAAGCTTCAGCGACGGCGATGGCGCGCAGCCGTAGGCCGAGCCGCGCCCGGTGGTGAAGCAGATCATGTTGGCGCCACCGGCGACCTGCCCGGTGGCAGACACCGGATCGTAGCCGGGAGTGTCCATGTAGACGAAGCCCTTGGCTGTCACCGGCTGGGCGTATTCGTACACTGCAACGAGATTGGTCGTGCCGCCCTTGGCCACCGCGCCGAGCGACTTCTCGAGTATGGTGGTAAGTCCGCCCGCCTTGTTGCCGGGCGAAGGATTGTTGTTCATCTCGCCGCGATTGCGCGCGGTGTATTCCTCCCACCATTTGATCCGCTCGATCAGCTTCTCGCCGACTTCGCGCGACACTGCGCGGCGAGTGAGCAAATGCTCGGCACCGTAGATTTCCGGCGTTTCCGAAAGGATGGCGGTGCCGCCGTGGCGCACCAGCCGGTCGACCGCTGCGCCCAGCGCCGGGTTGGCGGTGATGCCCGAATAACCGTCCGAGCCTCCGCACTGCAGGCCGAGCACCAGGTGACTTGCCGCAACCGGCGAGCGAGTGACGGCGCTTGCATGCGGCAGCATCTCATTGACCATCGCCACTCCCCTGGCGATTGCCTTCGCCGTGCCTCCGGTGTCCTGAATGCTGAAAGTGCGCAGCAGTGGCCCTTCGCTTAAGGACTCGGCGCCGAGCAGCGCATTGATCTGGTTCGCTTCGCAGCCCAGGCCGACGATCAGCACGCCGGCGAAATTGGCGTGCTTCGCATAACCGCCGAGCGTCCGGCGCAGCACCTGCATGCTCTCGCCCTGCACGTCCATTCCGCAGCCGCTGCCGTGAGTCAGCGCGACCACGCCGTCGACATTCGGAAACTGCGCCAGCGCTGCGCCCTTGAAGGTGTCGGCGATTCCATGCGCGACGGTGGCAGAGCAGTTCACGGTGGAGAGGATGCCGATATAGTTGCGCGTGGCGACTCGCCCGTCGGGACGAACGATCCCCATGAACGTCGCCGCCGGGTCGGCATATTGCGTCGGCTTCACGTCGACGCCGAAGGCGTAGTCGCGTGCGAAATCGCCCATCGCCAGGTTGTGCAGATGAACATGCTCGCCGGCGGCAATGGGCCGCTTGGCGAAGCCGATGATCTGGTCGTAGCGCTTGACCGGCTCGCCCACCGCGATCGCACGCGTCGCGACCTTGTGGCCTGGTGGGACGAGCCCCGAGACCTTGAGGTTCTCGTCGAGCAGCATGGTGCCGGAGACGAGCTGTTGACGCGCGATCACCACGTCATCGTTGGGATGGAGGCGGATCGTAAAAGAAGTCTTGGTCAGCATGCCATACCCCTGGCGAAGCGCAGAATGCGGTTCCCCGCGTTGTAAGTATTCATGCCGCGATCACCTGAACCTTGGTGCTGCGGGTCTTGTCCTTGGCGAGCTCGAACGCCTTGACCGCGTCCTGCAGCGGGAACTGTCCGGAGAGGAGCGGCCGCACATCGACCCGGCGCGACGACAGGTAGTCGACCGCCCAGTCGAATTCGATCCCCCAGCGGAAGGCGCCCTTGAGGTCGAGCTCCTTGCTCATGATTTCGTTGACGACAAACGGCAGCGGCTCGTGAGGCAAGGTTCCCACTTGAACGACGGTGCCGCCGCGCTTGACCGCCGCGACGCACGCTTTCAGCGCGGCGAAGCTGCCGGAGACTTCATAGGCAACGTCGAATTGCGGCGTGGCAAGCGCGTCGGCGTCGCGATCGGCGCGAATCGTGCTATCGGCGCCCACCGCGGTTGCGGTGGCCAGCGGCCGGTCGAGAACGTCGGACACCGCGATCTGCCGGGCCCCGGCGAGGCGCGCGGCAATCACGGTGAGGCAACCGATGGTGCCGGCTCCGGTAATCAGCACCGATTTGCCCATCAGCGTGGGACCGCGGTTGACCGCGTGCAAGGCGACCGCCAGCGGCTCGGCAAATGCAAGCTCGCCCAGGGAGATGTCACCGGCGACGGGGTAGCACTGCCGCTCGCCCATGACGAAATATTCGCAGAACATGCCTTGCACGTGCGGATACAGACTCGCGCTGCCGAGAAATCGCATGTTCCTGCACAGGTGCTCGCGTCCTTCGCGGCAATAATCGCAATGCCCGCAAGCGTGCGAAGGCGACACCGCGATCTTGTCGCCGGGCTTGACGCGCGTCACGCCGGGACCGACCTTGGCCACCACACCGGATGCCTCGTGACCGGGAATCAGCGGCTCGCGAATCACGAAGCTGCCGTTCCTGCCTTCGAAATAGTAGTGCAGATCGGAGCCGCAGATGCCGCCCGCACCGAGCCGGATCAGCACCTGGCCCGGCCCGATTTGCGGGTCTTCGGCAGGCTCGATACGAAGGTCCTCCTTGGCGTGAATGCGGCACGTAAGCATGTTCTCTCCCGATCTAATGTAGAGCGTCCCAGCCGGTGCTGAAACGCTTGTAGGCCTGATGCAGGTGACGCTGCATCGCGGTGCGCGCGGCAGTGCTATCGTGCGCCGCGATCGGCTTCAACACCGCGCGATGCTCCGCCAGCGCCGACACCCACAATTGCGGCGAGTCGTAATGGTGCTCGAGTTGTTTGTACAGCGGGCCGGTGCGCTCTTCCCAAAGCATTTTCACGACCTGAACCAGGGCGCCATTGCCCGTTGCCTCGGCAATGCGCAAATGAAACAGCCGATCGGCATTCAGAGGCTGCTTCTCGTCGGCCATTTCTTTCTGCATCAGGTTCAGCGCTTCCTCGATCGCTTCGATCTGAGCCTTCTTCGCCGACTTCGCGGCCAACGCGGCGCATTCTCCCTCGATCACTCCGCGCGCCCTGATCAGCTCGAACGGGCCCGCCGCCGCCTGCACCCGGTCGTCGCCGTTGCGCCCGGGCGCGAGCACGTAAATGCCGGAGCCGATGCGCACGTCGACCAGGCCTTCGACCTCGAGCGCGATCAGGGCCTCGCGCACCGAGGGACGCGAAACGCCGAGCTGGCGCGCGAGATCGCGCTCAGGCGGCAGGCGCGATCCTGCGGTAAACTCGCCGGCGCGAATCAGGGTCCGGATCTGATCGGCGATCTGGCGGTAAAGACGGCGGGGCTCGATGCTGTGGATGGGCATATGCGCGTCGGGAGACCTGCACCGGTGCGTGGTGCGCGCCGCCCGATTGGACCAAACAGCGTAGCTAAACAAAATCCGCCGCTTTGGTCAAGTGGTCTTACCAATTTTCTGCCGATTCCGGGTACCCTTGATAAAATAGACTGCCGCGCTCGGCACAGACATCGCATTGTCGGTAAAACTCACGGAGGTCCCAACAGTGGCTGGACGACTCGAAGGCAAGGTCGCGCTCATCACCGCCGCGGCCCAGGGCATCGGCCACGCGACCGCGCTGGCCATGGCGCGGGAAGGTGCACAAGTCTACGCCACCGATGTGAATGCCAAGGCGCTCGAGCGCTACGCCGGCCCCGCCGGCATCACTGCGCGAGCGCTCGACGTTCTCGACGATGCGGCGGTTGCCAAAACCATAGCCCAACTCCCGCCTCTATCGATCCTGTTCAACTGCGCAGGATACGTGCACAACGGAACGGTGCTCGACTGCACGCCCGAGGACTGGGAGCTCAGCTTCAATCTCAACGTTCGCTCGATGTACATGACGATCAAATGCGCGCTGCCCGCGATGCTCGCCAACGGTGGCGGCAGCATCATCAACATGGCGTCGGTCGCCGGCTCGATCAAGGGTATTCCCAACCGTTTCGCCTATGGCGCGAGCAAGGCCGCCGTCATCGGATTGACCAAGGCCGTTGCCGCGGACTTCGTGACACGGGGCATCCGCTGCAACGCGATCGCGCCGGGAACGGTCGACACGCCGTCGCTGCACGAGCGCATCAACGCCCAGGCCGATCCGGTTGAGGCGCGCAAGGCGTTCATCGCCCGTCAGCCGATGGGCCGGTTGGCGAAAGCCGAGGAGATCGCACCTGTCGTCGTGTTTCTGGCGTCGGACGAGTCGGCATTCGCGACCGGGAACGTGTATTCCGTCGACGGCGGCATGACCATTTGAAGCCAGCCGGCGGCATGACCATTTGAACCAGGCACAATCCGCATCGATATCCGCATCCCTTCTAACATAAGGAGCACTCATGAAACTCGTACGCTACGGACCCGCGGGCAAGGAAAAGCCCGGCCTGATCGACGCCGACGGCAAGCTGCGCGACCTGTCGCGCAAGGTGAAGGACATCGACGCCTCGACGCTTGCTCCAGCATCGCTTACGCAACTGCGCAAGCTCGATACCAAGAAGCTGCCCTTGGTGAAAGGCAGGCCCCGCCTGGGCCCATGCGTCGCCACCCCACCCAAATTCGTGGCCATCGGTTTGAACTACATCGATCACGCCAAGGAAACCGGCTCGCCGATTCCGGAATATCCGATCGTGTTTTTCAAGGCGGAGACCTGCATAGTCGGCGCCAACGATAATGTGATGCTGCCGCCGGACTCGACGCACACCGACTGGGAAGTCGAGCTGGGTGTGGTTATCGGCCGCACGGCGCGGCAGGTCGCCGCCAAGGATGCGCTCAAGCACGTCGCCGGCTATTGCGTGATCAACGACGTCTCGGAACGCGAATACCAGATGAAGCGCAGCGGGTCGCAATGGAGCAAAGGCAAGGGCTGCGACACCTTCGGTCCCCTGGGGCCGTGGTTGGTGACCACCGACGAGATCAAGGATCCGCAGAATCTCGACATGTGGCTCGACGTCAACGGGTCGCGCAGACAAACCGGTAATACCCGAACGATGATCTTCAGTGTTGCCGAGGTGGTCGCCGACGTGTCCAGGTACATGACCCTGCTGCCCGGCGACGTGATCACCACCGGCACTCCGCCCGGCGTCGGCATGGGCATGAAGCCGACGCCGCAGTATCTCAAGGCCGGCGACGTCATCACGCTTGGCATCCAGGGCCTGGGCGAGCAGAAGCAGAAGGTCGTCGCATACAGGAAGGGACGCTGAGACGCCACGAGCAACGCGCTCGCCATCGCGGGCCGGATGGGCGCTGCGTCGCACTGACAACTCCGGCGCAACTCCACACTCTCCCAACCTCGATGGCTGACACCGACCTTGCCTTGCCGTCGCGCGTGCTCTCGCGCGAAGATTTTCTCTACCCGCCGCTGTCGCCGAATCGAACCGGGCGGCTCAAGCTCGATTCATTGCATACCATGTACTGGGAAGAGTCCGGCAATCCACGCGGCGCACCGGTCGTGTTCCTGCACGGCGGGCCGGGCGGCGGCAGCGCGCCGGATCATCGGCGCTTCTACGACCCGGTGTTCTATCGCATCATCGTCTACGACCAGCGCGGTGCAGGCCAATCGACTCCGCTGGGCGCGCTGAAGGACAACACCACGCCGCATCTCATCGCCGATCTCGAGCGCCTGCGCGCGCATCTTGGCGTCGAACACTGGCTTGTATTCGGCGGATCGTGGGGCTCGACGCTCGCGCTCGCCTACGCCGAAGCGCATCCCGATCGCGTCCAGGGGCTGGTCCTGCGCGGCATTTTCCTGTGCCGCCGGCCGGAGATCCAGTGGTTCCTCTACCAGATACGGTTCATCTTCCCGGAAGCGTGGCGCGCTTTCGCCGGCTTTCTTCCGGAAGCCGAGCGAGGCGACCTGCTGGCCGGCTACTATCGCCGGCTGATCGATCCGGATCCGGCAGTGCACATGCCGGCGGCGCACGCGTGGAGCCGCTACGAGGGCTCGTGCTCGACGCTGCTGCCGGATCCCGAGCTGGTCGCGCACTTCGACGAGGACGCTGTCGCGCTCGCCATCGCCCGCATCGAGGCGCATTACTTCGTGCACGATATTTTCCTGCCCGACAATGCGCTGCTCGCGGGGATCGAGCGCATCCGACATCTTCCGTGCGCTGTCGTGCAAGGGCGCTACGATGCAGTGTGCCCGATCCTTTCCGCCGACGACCTGCACCTGGCGTGGCCCGAAGCACAGTACGTGATCGTGGCCGACGCGGGACACTCGGCGCGCGAGCCGGGCATCGCGCGCGAGCTGGTCGCGGCGACGGACCGCTTCCGCGAGATCCTGGATACAAAATGAATGCGGCCGCTGCAGCTATCCTCCGTCTCACCGCGCTCGAATAAAAACCTCATGGCGACTATCGGGCGCGTCGAGCCTGGGCTAGTAAACCTTGTACCCAAGCCCAAGCGGACCGACGCTGCGAAGCGCGAAGCCGATCGTCATGCGGTAGTACTGCACAAGCTGACTTGCAGTCGCGCGAGCTACGATACCGGGCCGCGCGCAGCGCATTCGGTTCAATTCTTGGGAATAGGGAGTAAGCGAATAATCACGCGGCAGGATCCTTTGTGCATGATCCCGCAATCGCTGCTACTGCGATCCAGGCATGGAAACGTATTCGCCGCGTCGCGGAGTCGAGGTCATGCCGCTCGCGTCCGCGCGCGAGCGCATCGGTTCGGTCCCCGGCCAGCGTGTCCGCGCGTCGAGATGATGCGCTGATGGATCGGCGTACGTTCATCATCGGCAACCTACGAGATATTCCCTTGCCATCAACCTCAAGACCGCCAAGGTGCGATCAATCTAAAGACCGCGAAAGTGCTCGGCCTGGCGATCCCACCACCACTTCTGCTGCGCGCGGACAAGGTGATTCGGTGATAGGCCGGCGAACGTTCGTCGGCGGCATCGCCAGCGGCGTTCTGGTCTGGCCACTCGGCGCCTTCGCGCAACAACAAAGCAAAGTCTGGCGGATCGGCTTCTTCTACTTCGGTTCCCGCCAGTCTGCGTTGGATACCGGCCGTTACAGCGCGTTCGTGCAGGGTATGCGCGAACTCGGTTATGTAGAGGGGAAGAATGTCATATTCGAGACGCGCTTTGGGGACGGGAAAGTCGAGCGCCTTCCCAACCTTGCGGCGGAACTGGTGCAGTCGAAGGTTGACGTCATCGTGGCCACGGGAAGTCCGGTGTACAGCGCGCTGCGGCACGCCACCAACACCGTTCCCATTATCGTCACCGTCACCGCCGATCCGGTGGTCGAAGGCTTGGCCGCGAGCTTGGCGCGGCCCGGCGGAAACATCACCGGCTTGTCCGATATGGCCGCTAATCTAGGGCCCAAGCAGCTCGAGTTGCTTATGGCGGCGATGCCTCAATTGTCCCGAGTGGGCGTGCTGTTGAATCCGGATAACGTGTCGCATCCGGCGCAAATTACGCGGCTGATGTTGGCCGCTCAGAAGGTCGGGGTGCAGGTCGTGCTTGCGGAGGCCAGTACGGTTGCGGAAATCGAGCTCGGCTTCGCCGCGCTGGAGCGGGAGCGCGCCAATGCCGTCATTCTATTCGGTGACACATTCTTCGTGCAGCAGTTTCAACAGATCGCGCAGGCCGCGCTCAAGCACCGGGTGGCGTCGATTTACTTGATCCACGAGTATGCGGAAGCCGGTGGCCTGATGAGCTATGGACCGAACATCGTCGACAGTTTTCGGCGCGCGGCGACCTATGTCGACAAGATTCTCAAGGGCGCGAAACCCGGCGAGCTACCATTCGAGCAAGCTGCGCGATACTCCCTTGCGATCAACCTGAAGACGGCGAAGGCGCTCGGACTTACGATTCCGCAATCGCTGCTACTGCGCGCGGACGAGGTGATTCAGTGACTTTCCAACGTGACTGCAGCTTGCGCGAGCGGTGGCCAGCACACGTCTTAGGGGACCAACGGGTTGCGAAATTCAAGACCGTGGAAGCGGCTGAAGTCCCGATCCACGGTCGATACCGCGGTGAGGATGAGGTGATTCAATGATGGACCGACGGACACTTGTTTGCGGTATCGCGCTGACGATGCTCCTTGGCACGCGGGGCCGCGCTGAGCAGACCCAGACCGTCTACCGCATCGGCCTGGTGGAGGCCGGTGCCCCTTCTGCCAACCAGCATTTTGTCGACGCCTTCATGGCTGGATTGCGCGAGTTGGGCTATGTTCCGGGCAAGAACATTGTGGTCGATGTCCGTTGGGCAGAGGGACAAGCCGATGGTTTCCGCCCTGCTCTCGCCGAGCTTATCAGGCTGCGACCGGACGTCATCGTCGTCTCGTCCACGTTGGGCGCCGTGGAAGCGAAAAAGGTAACGACCTCGATCCCAGTCGTTTTCATCGGCGTTCCCGATCCGGTCGGCAGCGGCTTGGCCAGCGGTCTGGCCGAGCCAGGCGGCAATCTCACGGGATTGGCGCGCGCCGCCGGCGATGGCCTCGTTGGCAAAACCGTCCAGGAACTCAGGGAGATCGCTCCCGGCGTCACTCGAATGGCCATCCTCTGGAATCCGGGTGCGGCCATCGATGAGCGCCGCGTTCAGGCGGTCGCCGCAGCGCAGGCATTCGGGATAACGCCTTTGGTCGTGGAGATACATGATCGCAACGGACTGCAGGCAGCCTTCGGCGCAATGCGCAAGGAACACGCAAATGCGCTGTTCGTGGTCACCGACCCAATGACGCTGGCGAATCGAGACGAAATCGTCAAACTCGCTGCGACCAACCGGCTTCCGGCCGTATACGAATTCGGGGAGTTCGTACACGCCGGGGGTCTCGTGGCGTACGCACCGAGTATTACCGAGCAGTTCCGGCGCGCCGCGATCTATGTGGACAAGATCCTGCACGGCGCGAAGCCCGGCGACCTGCCGATCGAGCAGCCCACCAAGTTCGAGCTGGTGATCAACCTCAAGGCTGCAAAGGCGCTGGGAATCACCATCCCGAAGGAGATGCTGCTGCGCGCGGATGAGGTGATTCAATGATTCGCTGGGGGCATTCGCGCCGATCGCGTGTCGAGTCGCCCTCGGATAAAGTGCTGCACTATGTCTGAACGCGAACTCGTGCCCGGCGCCCTCGCCCCTCGAGCCATCGACGAGCCGGCCGGCCATGACCCGATCCCCGGCTCGGCGACGCCCGGGGTAGCCGAACCAGGTCCGCGCCGGCGGTACCGCGGCCGTCTGTTCCGCAAGTACCTCCTGCTCATCCTGTCGCTGGTGACCATTGCGCTGCTGGCCTCCGGCGCGATCAGTGTCTACTTTTCATATCAGGAGAACAAGTCGGCTCTTGCGAGCCTGCAACACGAGAAGGCGCTGGCGGCGGCATCGCGGATCGAGCAGTACATCGAGCAGATCGTCAAGCAGCTCGCTTATGCGGCGCTGCCGCAGCTCGACGCGAGCGACGTCGAGCTGCGCCGCATCGAGTTCCTCAAGCTCCTGCGCCAGGCGCCCGAGGTTACCGACATCGCGCAGGTCGACGCCGCCGGCCGCGAGCAGATCGCCGTGTCACGGCTCGGCATGGATAACATCAACTCGGCCAAGGACCGATCGCAGGAGCCGGCGGTTCGCAATGCCAAACGAGGACAGCCATGGTTCGGTCCGGTGTATTTCAAGAAGGAAACCGAGCCTTATATGACGATTGCCATCCGTTCCGGCGGCGACACGGGCCCGGTGACCATCGCCGACGTAAACCTCAAGTTCATCTGGGACGTCGTATCGCGCATCAAGATCGGCGAGAAGGGCAAGGCTTACGTCGTCGACGGCAGTGGCTTCCTGGTCGCGGATCCTGACATCGGCCTGGTGCTGCGCAAGACCAACCTGTCGCAGTTGCCGCACGTCAAAGCGGCAGCCGGAAAACAGGACCCCGCCGAACCGGCAATGATCTCGTCGGATCTCGCGGGCACGCAAGTCCTGACCTCGGTGGCGCCGATCGAATCGCTGAAGTGGAACGTCTTCGTCGAACAGCCGGTAGCGGAGGTGTACGAAAAGCTGAATGCTTCGATTCTGCGCACGGCGGGATTGCTGATCGCCGGTCTCGTGATTTCGGCGTTTGCCGCGCTGGCGCTCGCGCGCGGCATGGTGCGGCCGATACGCACGCTCGACGAGGGGGCGCGGCGCATCGGCGCCGGCGAGCTCGATCAGAAGATCGAGGTGCACACCGGCGACGAGCTGGAGGCACTGGCCGATCAGTTCAACCGCATGACGGGCCGGTTGCGCGAGTCCTATGCAGGGCTCGAGCGGAAAGTCGACGAGCGTACCCGGGCGCTCAAGAACTCTCTCGAGCAGCAGACTGCGATCAGCGAGATCCTGCGCGTGATCTCGAGCTCACCCACCGACGTGCAACCAGTGCTCGACGCCGTCGCCGCGCGGGCCGCTCACCTTTGCGATTCGCCGTACGCGCGCGTGCTGCTTGCCGACGGCGATATTCTGCGTCCGGTGGCGACCTATTCCATAGAGTCCAGCCGGAGTGTGGAGGCGATTCTGCCGACGGCGCTCAGCAGATCGTCGATAAACGGTCGAGCCGTGCTCGATCGCGAGACGATCCATATCGACGACGTGCTGCCATTGTTCGACAGCGAGTACCCGGACGCGCGTCCAAACGCCACGGCCGCGGGCATTCGCGCCGCGCTTGCGGTTCCGCTCGTGCGCGAAGGCGCAGCATACGGAAGCATATTCATCTTCCGGCGCCAACCCGGGCTCTTCGCGCCCGACCAGGTCGCACTGTTGGAAACCTTCGCGCGGCAAGCCGCGATCGCTATCGACAACGTTCGGCTGTTCAACGAAACCAGGGAGGCGCTCGAACAGCAGACGGCGATCAGCGAAATCCTGCGGGTGATTTCCAGCTCGCCGGGCGACGTGCGGCCGATGCTCAATGCCGTCGCGGAGCGCGCACTGAAGCTCTGCGACGCAGCGCAGTCGACCATCATGCTCGTCGAGGGAGACGTGCTTCGAGTCGCCGCCAGTATGGGTAACACGCCGACCTTGGAGGAACGCGAGGTCATGCCCCTGACTCGTGGTTCAATCTCTGGTCGCTCCGTCGTCGACCGTGTGGTTGTTCACATGGAGGACCTGGCAACGGTGCCGGAGGATGAGTTCCCGGTCGGACGGGAAATACAACGGCGGATCGGCCACCACGCGGTCCTCTCGGTGCCGCTGATGCGTGAGGATCGGTCGATCGGTGTGATCGGCCTCTGGCGCATGGAAGCGCGGCCATTTACCGAAAAGCAGATCGCGCTGGTGAAGACCTTCGCCGACCAGGCCGCGATCGCGATCGAGAACGTGCGGCTGTTCAACGCGACCAGGGAGGCGCTCGAACAGCAGACGGCGGTCGCGGAGATCCTGCGCGTGATCTCGAGCTCGCCCACCGACGTGCAGCCCGTGCTCGACGCCATTGCCGAGCGCGCTGCGCACCTGTGCGACGCCGCCTCGGCGTCGATGTATCTGACCGACGGCGATATGTTGAGACATCTCGCGTCCAGGGGACCGTCGCCGGATCCAGTAATCATGGTCGATGCGTTGCCGATCAACCGCGATTCGGTTTCCGGGCGCGCGCTGCTCGAGCGCAGAACCATCGAGGTTGATGACATGCTAGCCGAAGAGGCCGAATATCCACTCAGCTACGAGCTAGCGCAACGCTACGGCCACCGCACGGTGGTGGTCGTGCCGCTGTTTCGGGAGGGGAAGCCTTTCGGTACGATTCTGCTGCGCCGTCAGGACGTACGTCCGTTTGGTGAGCGCGAGCTTGCACTTTTGCAGACCTTCGGTGACCAAGCGGCGATCGCGTTGGAGAATGTCCGACTTTTCAACGAAACCAAGGAAGCGCTCGAGCAGCAGCAGGCTTCGGGCGAGGTGCTCGCCGCGATCAGCAGCTCGATCGCGGATACGACCCCCGTGTTCGACAAGATCGTGCAGAGTTGCGAACGGCTGTTCGCTGGAAAGCAAGTTGGCATCACTCTGGTTGGGGACGATGGGTTGCTGCACCTGGGCGCGTACCATGGTCCGGGGCAGGATGTGTTCGAACGCCTCATGTCGAGTTTGCGCGCCGACGACGCGACGGCCACAGGTAGGGCCATCCAGACCCGCACGGTGCAGCATTTTCCGGATATCGAACACGGACCGGACGTGCCGGAGGGCGCCCGCATAGGCGGGAGAGCGACGGGGATGAAGGCCGCGATCTACGCACCGATGCTCTGGGAGGGAAAGGGGCTTGGCGTGATCTGGGTCGCCCGCGATTACGTTGGCCCCTTTTCCGATAAGGACATCGCCCTGCTGAAGACGTTCGCCGACCAGGCGGTAATCGCCATTCAGAACGCGCGCCTGCTGCGCGAGATCCAGGAGAAAAGCCGGCAGGTCGAGGTCGCCAGTCAGCACAAGATGCAGTTCCTCGCCAACATGAGCCACGAGCTGCGGACGCCTTTGAATGCAATCCTCGGCTATTCCGAGCTGCTGTTCGACGGTACTTACGGTTCGCTGGACGACCGCGTCAAAGGCGTGCTCGAACGCGTGCAGCACAACGGCAAGCACCTGCTCGGACTCATCAACGACGTTCTCGATCTGTCCAAGATGGACGCCGGCCAGCTCAAGCTCTCGCTCGACGACTACTCCATGTCCGCGCTGGTGAAATCGACGGTGGGTGGCACCGAATCGCTCGCGAAAGCCAAGGGGCTCGCGCTCGAGTCCTCGATCGCCGACGGCCTGCCGCACGGGTGGGGGGACGAGCGGCGCCTGACCCAGGTGCTGCTCAATATCATCGGGAACGCCATCAAATTCACCGATCACGGAAAGGTCGAGGTCGTCGCAGCGGCCGCCGACGGAAAATTCAACGTCGATGTGCGCGATACGGGGCCCGGCATCGCTGAAGCGGACCAGGTGCGTATCTTCGAGGAATTCCAACAGGTCGACGTGTCGAGCACGCGCAGAAAGGGCGGCACCGGCCTCGGCCTCGCGATCGCCCGCCGCATCATCGAGATGCACGGTGGAACGATTTCTCTCGTCTCGGAGCTCGGCGCGGGGTCGACCTTCCATATCGTCTTGCCGGTACGCGTCCAACAACAGAAGGAAGCCGCATGAGACATCCTGTGTCAACCCCCTTGGGTGTTGAAGGCCATGGCAGCGAAGCGGCGCACGCCGCGAGCGTGGGGGTACAGAAATGAGCAAACGCATTCTGGTCATCGAAGATACCGAGGACAACCGCCAGATCCTGCGCGATCTGCTCAGCGCCGCGGGATACGAGGTCGTCGAGGCGACCGATGGCGCAACGGGAGTGGCCATGGCGGCCGAGCAGCATCCCGATCTGATTCTCATGGACATCCAGATTCCCGTGCTCGACGGCTACGAGGCGACGCGTCGGATCAAGGCCGACCCGGCGACGCGGCACATCCCGATCATCGCCGTGACGTCGTACGCGCTGGTCGGAGACGAGGCAAAGACGCGCGAAGCCGGCTGCGACGGCTATGTCGCCAAGCCGTTCAGCCCTCGGCACATGCTCCAGAAAGTGCGCGAATTCATCGGCTGATCGGCGGACAAGAAACCCATGCACACGCCAGCGCGCATCCTGGTCGTCGACGACACGCCGGAAAACCTCGAGATCATGACCATGCGCCTGCAGCGGCATGGCTACGAAATTGTCACGGCCGTTGACGGCGAAGATGCGCTGGCGAAGGTACAGACGTCCAATCCTGACCTTATTCTTCTCGACATCATGATGCCGAAACTTGACGGCATCGCAGTGACGCGGCGTTTGAAGGCCGATACCTCGCTCCCTTTCATCCCCATCATTCTGCTCACGGCCAAGGCCGATACCAAGGACGTCGTCGCCGGGCTCGATGCTGGCGGCGACGACTATCTGACCAAGCCGGTCGATCATGGTCCGCTTGTTGCGCGCGTGCGCTCGATGCTGCGCATAAAGGAGCTGCACGACGAGGTTCAGAAAAAGACCGAAGAGCTCGCTTCGCTGAACAGCACGCTCGAGGCGCGAGTCGCAACCCAGGTTGCGGAGATCGAGCGCGTCTCCCGCCTCAAGCGCTTCCTGGCACCGCAGCTCGTGGAAATTATCGTTTCGGCGAATGACGAGGCAATCCTGGAAAGTCATCGCCGCGACATCGCCGTCCTGTTCTGCGATCTGCGCGGCTTTACCGCGTTCGCGGAAACCGCCGAGCCCGAAGAAGTCATGGGGCTGTTACGCGAGTATCACGATGCATTAGGGCCGCTGGTGCATCGATTCGAGGGCACGCTCGGTGCAAGTGCCGGCGACGGACTGATGGTGTTCTTCAACGATCCCATGCCGTGTCCCGACCCGGCTCAGCGCGCGGTCCGGCTCGCGCTGGAAATGCACCAGGCGGTAGCACGTCTCGCCGAGGGATGGCGCAAGCGCGGTCGGCAGATCGATTTCGGCGCGGGAGTCGCTCAAGGCTACGCTACGCTCGGACAAGTTGGCTTCGAAGGCTGCGTCGTCTACAGTGCGATCGGCACGGTAGCGAACATCGCCGCCAGACTTTCCGCCGAGGCGAAGGCCGGTCAGACCCTGGTCACCGCGCGCGTCGCGGCTGCGGTCGACGGTTTTGTAGAGGCAGAAAGCATGGGCAGCATGCTGCTCAAAGGACTGAGCCGCCCCACCGAAGTCTGCAACATCACGCGCCTCAAACAAGCATAGCGCCGGGCCGCCCGGGCCGGATTGTTCGCCTGGCTATTTCAGCGGTGGGAGCACCATGCGAACGCGCACGCTCACGTCGTTGGCGACCGTCTCCGGGTCGGCCCATTGACCCTCGCCAATCTTGTAGTCGAGCCGCTTGAGCGTGAAGCTGCCTTCGGCGACGCTGTTTCCGGTGGCATCCTTCTTGAGCGTGATCGGCACCACCGCATCGTGCGTGATGCCCTTGATCGTCAACTGCCCGACGACTTCGTATTTATCGCCGCCGAGATCCCTGATCGCCGACGAAGCAAAGTGTGCGACCGGAAACTTCGCGGTGTCGAACCACAGCGGGCGCTTGACCTCGGTCTCCGACTCGTCGCTGGCGAGATCGACGCTGCCGAGCTCGATGTCGAAATCGGCTTTCGATCGCCCGAGATCCTTGGGAACGAACACGATGTTGGCTTTCCATCGGCGAAATCGCCCCTCGACGTTGGCGCCCATCTTCCTCGATATGAACCGGATCTCGCTCTTGTCGATGAGCACGCCTTGCGCGCCGGCCTGACCGGCGGCAAGGAGCATCATCCCGAGCGGGGGAATGAACGAGCGAAACCGCATCATCTGGAGCCCTTCACTAAGGAAACCTCACAGAACCTCGGAGGTGCCAGCATCGCGGCGGCATTCGGATCGGCACCGCGTTGCGATCGACAAAATGGTGCTTGAGAGCCGCCGCGGCATGGATACAGACCAGCGCCAGCAGGGTGAAGTTCAATTCTATCAATCCAGCGCGACTCCGCGCCAATCGCGCCGAGCGGGCGGCTCGAGGCTATGAGGAAGCGCTGCGAGAGCGCGTTACATGAAGCGGGGCGGCAACGCGACACGCGGACATCAGCTGCACCCTACTCGATTCCTTACCCAATCGACCGCAGCCGACAGCGATCGAAAGTCGTCAAGCGAGCGCGATTCCACGCCCTCGAATCGTGCTTGCGCATTCCGCGCCAGAGCGTTCCCTGGCCCGAGCTCGATAAACACACGGGCGCCTCGTTCGTAGAGTGAGTCCAGACACAGCGCCCAGTTGATCGTCTGTGCGATCTGCCGCGCCAAGGCGTCGATGGCGGCCGAGCGTTCGCTGATCAGGGAAGCATCTGTACCCGACAGGACTGCGATCGGAGGATCGGAAAGCGACGAGCGCTCCAGCGCGCCGCGGAAGCGCTCGACCGCGTCCTTAAGCAATGGTGTGTGCGATGCGATGCCTACACGAAGACAGGTAATTTGCGCCCCTTGGGATCGAGCCTCGTCGACGCAGCGGTCGATCGCGCGTTGCGAGCCGCCGAGAACAAACCCGGCTTCGTCGATGACGATCGCAACCCAAAGCTCCTTGTCGCGGCAAAGTGCGTCGATCTGAGGACGATACAGCCCGCGCAGAGCGACGAGTCCGCCCGGTGTTTTCGCAGCGGCCTGCATGATCTGCGCACGCTCGGACGCAAGCTGCGCAAGCGCGCGTGCGGAGAGCGCACCGGCGCAGGCGTAGCTTGCAAGCTCGCCGACGCTGTAGCCGGCAAATGCCAAAGGCGGCGGCAAAGCCTCGCGCATGGCATGCCAGGCAGCGCTTTGGGCGACGCAGATCAGCGGCTGGGCGAGAAGGTTGTCAAACAGATCCGCGGACCCAGCCACCGCATCACGAAGGTCGAATCCCAGTTCTCCCGCCGCGGCGTCGAGCACTTCGCTCGCGCCTACCTCGTTCTGGAGCAGGGACAGCATGCCCGGGTGCTGGTTGCCCTGCCCGGAGCACAGCACCGCGAACGTCATTGTGCGCAGGTTTGAACACGGTGCACGAACAAACTGGCGCTGAGCAAATCGGCGCAACCGCCCGGCGACAAACGCAGCGCACAGCACTGGCGATGCATCGCCTCTGCGCGCTGCGGCCAGCGCCGGTCGAACACGCCGCCTTGCGCGAGAAAATCGTTTGCGGTCCTCTGAACGTATGCGAGCGCCACCGTGCCGCCGCGATACAAGACATTGGTGTCGGCGACCTGAGCGAGCAACGCAAATAATGCCTGGACCTGCGCGCGTTGGGGGTCCGCGCCGCGCTCGAGCGCTTGTCTCAGGGCCGGCAGTGCGATCTCGAAGACCGCCGGGAAGCCGAGCAATGCTTCGGCTCGCGCGCCGCCCGTCCGATAGCGCATGGCGACCATGCGGCCGTGTGAAGGCTCGCCCGGTCGGCCAGCCTCGGCCGCGATAAGTCCGCCGCGCCAGAGCCGAAGCGCCTGCTGCAAGCGCGCATCGGTTACGGTGCGTCCGCTTGCACGGACCCGGGCGATCGCCGCGCTCAGCAGTCCGAGCGCAAAAATCGCGCCGCGATGAGTATTCACGCCGGCAGTTGCGGCCAGCATTCGCGCCTCGGCTGCAAGCCCGAGCGCGCGCAACTCGGCGAACGAGGCACGGCGCGTCCCTGCGCGCGCGGTCGCTACAAAGTAGTGGCGCAGTGCGAACAGGCTGCGCATGAATGTCATCGCGTCCATATCGGTGTGCGCACCGCTGTCGCGCGGGCCGACCATCCCGGGCTTGGGATGGAGCACGAGCTCGGCGTGGAGGCTGGCGACCGCGCATCGTGCGATGGAATGCGCCAGCGCGTGCCGCTGACTTTCCCCGCGTTCGGTCAGCGGAAGCAAACTCAGACGCATGTCGCGATCGGCGTAACGGGCCGCGGCGCCGGCGCGCCATGCGAAGCAAGATACTCGACGAGATCCCGTCGCAAACGAAGCGACACGCCACGGCGGTTCTTGGCAAGAACGCTCGATGACCTCGCCGAGTGCATCCACTCGCGCCAGCAAACCGCGTCTTCGCCGAAAAGAATTTCCCCATCCGCGCGAATGCCGTGCTTCCGCTCCCATGCATCAAGGAGCGCGACACCTTGTGCCAGCTGCGATTCGCCCGACGGCCGCCACAACAAGTCGATGTCCGAGCGCTGCGTGAGATATCCGAGGCCGGTCCAGAACTGCCACGCCGCCGAACCAAAGACTCGGTATTCAATGCCGATCTGCTGCGCAGCCGTGCAAAGCGCCCGCAGTGCAACGTGCCACGGGGACGGCAGGCCGGGCGCGACACTCGATAGTGGCGGTGGCGGCCGACAACGCGAGATCGTGCAGGGATCGATTTCGAGAGCGAAGCGTTGTCTCGTCAGAGCGAGCGGCAAAGCCAACCCGACGGCCAGGCGACGCGCATCGTCGCAATGTGGAGGCTGGCGGGACACCACCAGCGGACGGCCCGCGCGGATCCACCGCTGCGCAAGTCGATAAGCTTGCGCTGCCGACGCGGCGAGCACCGCGGCAGCCGCGGCCTGTCCGTCGATCCACACCAGATCATGGCGCGAAAACGGCGGCAAACACGATTCAGGCATCGCCGGCAACGTCTTGTGCGACCGGATACGCCAACTTTCTTCCGCCGCGCTGCAAGCCGAGCTCGCTGCGATGGTCTCGTCCATCCGCATTCGCGAGCGCCGATTCCAGGCTGGCGGCGAGGTCGCCATACCAAAGCGCATCGATCGCGCCCATCTTCACATAGTTGTCGGCCCCGGGCCCGAACACCGGAGAAGTTTGCGAGAGCGCTTGTAGCTTTTCCTCGGACAGTCGGGTCACACGAGCCGTGGCGGCGAGACCCATGACGCGGATCTGGGCGTTCGGCAGCGCGCCGCAGATATCCGCACCCATGGCACTTGCGATGAACCCGCCGGAAAGCGCCTGGTCGTATACCAATCCGATAATGGGGTGGCCGTGCGCTCGCGCGACCTCGACGCATTTTCCGAGATGCGCCATGTAACTGTTGAGGCCCAGCAACTCGTCACGACGGCGAAGGCGCTGACCCTGCGTGTCAGTGAGGAAGAGGATTGGCCGGCGAGGGTGTTTTCTGATCGTGTCAAGCACCTTGCGCGCCATTCCAAGCGTGATTTCGACGCCGACCTCGGCGTGATTCGCGGTTCCGGTCACCGCAAAATCCTGCTCTCCGCAGCGGCCTGACCCGATCAGAAGATCGCCTTGCAGAACGATGGTGTGCCCTTGTGGAAACAGGCACCCGGCGAGAGTCTGCCAATTCATCGTCACCTCGGAGAACGATTTGCCAACCATCAGGCAGCGCGCAGCAATCGCGCCTGCGTGAGAAAAACATCGGTGTCGGCCAAGGGTACTACGGCAGGGTCCGCCCATCCGAGTGCGCGCCAGACGTCCTCGCCGTCTGTGGCGTCGCCGAACCTTTCCAGACGGCGCGACAGCTTGGCATGCTCCGCCTCGACCGTCTCGAGCGTCAACGGCCCGGCGGCCTCGATGGACGCCGCCAACGCACCGCGAAATTCAACCATTTCGTCGTCGACAATGGTCATGCAATCCCCAAGCAGATAACGATGCTTGCCGCCGACCGTGCGCCATACCAGTGCGCGGTCATGCGAATCGAATTCTTCCACGCCATGCGCCGTCTCGATCACCTCCGGACCCGACAAACCCAAGCGGCCTTCCTCGCTCATCACGATCGCGTTGCTGCACGACACCGCAATGCCCATACCTCCGAAACATCCGTATTGCCCGCCTATCGCCGCAACGACTGGAACACCCGCGCTTCGCGCAGCAAGGATCGCGCGCATGACTTCCGACACGGCGATCAAGCCCGCGTTGGCTTCCTGTAGACGTACCCCGCCCGACTCGACGAGGAGTACGACTGGCAGATGTTCCCGAATGGCACGTTGCAGCACGCCGACGATCTTGGCGCCATGAACCTCACCGACAGCGCCTCCCATGAATCCACCTTCCTGCGCCGCGATCAGCACTTCACGACCCTCGATCGCGCCGCGCCCGACGACGACTCCATCGTCGAAGGCGACAGGCAGACTCAGCGCTTGCAGGTGCGGGCTGACTACACGCTCGGTCGGCGGCATCAGCTCGCGGAACGAACGCGCATCGAGAATGGCGTCGATGCGCTCCCGCGCGGTCGCCTCGTAGTAGCTGCGGATCATGCCCTCGGCTCCGGTGGCACCGCGGCGGCGAGCTCCTCGACGGCCTGGTCGAGCCGCAGCGCGACGATCGCCGGTGTGGCGCCGTTGTCGTTGATCGAGATTCGGACATCCGCAAGCGGATGGCGCGAGAAAAAATCGGCAACGACAGCTTCCCAGACCGCGCCGAAGCCGTTTGCCGCGGTGTCGATGTCGACCGTGCATGCGCCCTGGAGCGGCGCAGGTTCGATCAGGACCTCGAGATTGCCTGAGGCAACAACGCCCACAATGCGAGATTCGGCCGCGCGCGTCTTCCGGCCGCCTGTGAAACGATAGTGGAGATGCTCCATGCGGGGGTCACCAATTGCGAAATCGCTTGGGTGGATCGTACAAGCCCGCCGAGGCGCGAACGAGATCCTTGATCGATCGCGCCGCGAGCAGGTCGCGTGTCGCCATCCGCTTGTCGATGCCCAGATCCTCGGCACGTCGTATCACGCCTCGATCGCGCAGGTTCTCGACCGTGCGCTTGTCGCGCGCGAGCCCGACCGCGGTATAGCCGGCGACGCCGCGGATTGCCTGCTCGCGCTCGTCATCGTCTCGACAAAGCAACAGATTGGCGATGCCTTCCTCGGTCAGCACATGCGTCACGTCGTCGCCGTAGATCATCACCGGCGGCAGTGGCAGGTCCGCGCTCTCCGCCAGCGCCCAGGCATCGAGCTTCTCGACAAAAGCCGGCTGCATGTGCTCGCGGAATGTTTCCGCCATCTGCACGACGAGCTTCCGCCCTCGCGGCATGGAACGCCGCGCATCGCCTCGACGCTCTGTCTCGCGTCCCGCCTGCAACCATGCCCCCGTAGCGTGACGCCGGCCGCGGGCGTCCGAGCCCATGTTGGGAGCTCCACCAAATCCCGCAATGCGGCCCATAGTCGCGGTGGAGCTGTTTCCGGCCAGGTCTATCTGCAGGGTCGAGCCGATAAACAGATCGCACGCGTAGTGTCCGGCCATCTGGCAGAACGCGCGGTTGGAACGCAACGATCCGTCGGGACCGGTGAAAAAGACATCCGGACGCGCGGCGATGTACTTCTCCATGCCCAGCTCGGAACCGAAAGAATGGATGGATTCGGCAAAACCGGCTTCGATCGCCGGAATGAGCGCCGGATGGGGATTCAACGCCCAGTGTTTGCAGATCTTGCCTTTGAGTCCCAGGCTCTCCGCGTAGGTCGGCAGCAAGAGCTCGATGGCGGCCGTATCAAACCCAATGCCGTGATTGAGGCGTTGCACACCGTATTCGGCGTAAATGCCTTTGATCGCCATCATAGCCATCAGCACCTGAATTTCGGAGATTCGCGCAGGGTCCCGTGTAAACAGCGGCTCGATAGCGTGCGGCCGAGGGCTCTCCACGACGAACGCGACCCAGTCCGCGGGGATATCGACCCGCGGCAGCACATCCACAATCTCGTTGACCTGCGCGATGACAATCCCGGCCTTGAACGCCGTGGCTTCGACGATGATCGGTGTGTCCTCGGTATTGGGCCCGGTATAAAGATTGCCGCTCGCGTCGGCGGCCTGCGCGGCGACCAGCGCGACGGCAGGCGTCAAGTCGATGAAATACCGGCTGAATAGCTCGAGATAGGTATGGATTGCACCAATGGCGATCCGACGCTCAGAAACGAGCTGCGCGAGGCGTGCGCTTTGCGGGCCGGAAAAGGAGAAGTCGAGCCTGGTCGCGATGCCCTTTTCGAAAACATCGAGGTGCTCGGGCAAGGCCAGCACCGATTGCACGATATGCAGATCGTGAACGAGTGCCGGGTTCACGCGGACAAGCGCCGCCGCTAGAAAGTCGGCTTGCTTCTGGTTGTTGCCTTCAAGGCAGACGCGATCGCCGGGCTCGATGACCGCCTCCAACAATCCGACGATCGCCCGGGTGTCGACAAGCTTGCCAGCAATACCGCTGCCCAGGCGCGCCGTCGCTCGTTCGAGACGGCGTCGCCGGCCTTGCATCTGGGCGTCCCAGATCCGCGGCGCGACGCTTCGCGAATTCAATGGCCAACCTCCGCCAAAGCGGCGCGCTCGAACCGCCGGTGTAAGTGCGAACCCATCAAGTTATCGGCTTGGTATACGAAAAAGCAAACTTTGTATACAATACGGACCTCCCAATCGGGTGTCAAACGCGCGCAACCGGTATAATTCGCGCGGGCAGGCAGAAAACCCGCGTCGATGAAAATCAAATCCGGAACCCGCGCTGAAAAGCTGCGTGAAGCGATCGAGGAAAGCATCGCGACGGGAGCCTTCGCGCCCGGAATGCACCTCGACGAAACCGAGCTCGCGCAACGATTCGGCGTGTCCCGCACGCCGTTGCGCGAGGCGTTGATTCAACTCTCATCGATGGGCATCGTCGTGTTGCGGCCTCGGCGCGGCGCGGTCGTCGCCGAGGTCACGCCGCAGCGGCTCCTCGAGATGTTCGAAGTCATGGCCGAGCTCGAAGCGATGTGCGGCCGGCTTGCCGCGCGCCGCATGTCCGCGGCCGATCATGCGCTCCTGATGAGCGCGCACAAGGCTTGCGAAGCCGCTTGTATCACCGAGGATCCAGATGCGTATTACCATGAAAATGAACAATTTCACTATTCCATTTACGCCGGCAGCCACAGCGGCTTCCTGATCGAGCAGACGACGGCGATGCACCGGCGGCTGCGTCCTTATCGGCGTCTTCAGCTCCGAGTCAGGAATCGGATGTCGACATCGTTCAGCGAGCATAACGGCATCGTGGAGGCGCTCATCGCGGGCGATGCGGAGACTGCATCGGAGCGTTTGCGTCAGCACATCCTCGTTCAGGGCGAACGCTTTACCGATCTTCTGGCGTCAATCGCGAGCCTCCGCGCGAAGAACGAGGCGCAGGCCACAGAGGGGAGCGCGTCGCCGATCTTTCGGCTGTAAGCCTCTCGGCAGGTGTTCGCAGCCTGCGGCCGACCACACGAGGTCCACCTTGGCTTCCTTCTTGGGACCGCATGGCAGGGCATTCTTGTGGAATCACCACCCGCGAAAAACCTCGGGCGGTTCGCGGCACGCAAACCAGAGTTCCAGGATCTGCCGTTGAACTGAAGTTACGTTTCCGGCGAAAACCCGGCTCGCCGGGAGCCCGGCTCTTGCCGGGCTCCCTCGCCTCCTCCGTTACTGTAGAACGTTGCTCGCAGCCGCGGCCGCGATGAGCGCATCGTGGTCAGCCTGCAACAGGAAGCCTTGCGCCATCACGTTGTCCGCGGCAGCCGTTACCGCTGCCACGTAACCTGCGTGGTTGCCATATCGCTCCTGCAGCGACAAGCGCGGATCGCCGGTGGCCAGACGTTGAGCCTGGGTGTTTGCGAACGGAATCCAGCCACCCGTGTAGTTGCATACCTGGCCTTGATGGAATCCAGCCGAAGTGATGTTCCAGCCAAGATAGGTACCGAGCGGCGCTAGCGCCAACACGACCGGGACACCACCGATCTCATTACCGTCGGCATCCACCCGTGGCACAACCTGCGGCAGCACTTGCGTGACGATCGGCGGCTCGAATGAGTGGAAGCCGATATTCTCGCTATAGTTAAGCGTCGGGCCCCAGTTGTATTGCATCAATGCCTGCACAAACCTGCTCGTTGTGCTGCCTACGTCCAGGAACGGAGCGTTGGGGTTCGAACTGGCAAGTATGGCCGGAAGATTGGGAAAGCCCATCGCCGCCTGCGTCGGTGGCACCAGGTTGTGTCCGGCCAATGTCGGGTAGCGGCTGGGCGGTGGCGGTGTCCCGGTCATGACCCAGCGGCGGAAATAGAACCGGAGAGCATTGACGGTCTCGGTCTGCGGCATAGGATTGGTTGAGAACGTGCCTGTGCCGTAGTTGGTGCCTGAGCAGCCGGGCAGGGACCCAGGAGTGGTACTGAAGCCGCCGTTACCGCCGCCGTGCGGGCTTCCCGCAAAATAGTACCTGCGCACGTTGCGCGGCAATGGAATATCCGCGTCGGCTGACGTGCCCACCCATCCCGCCGTCAGCTTCTGACCCCATACCTCCGCCGCGCCAAAGTGCTCAAGAACCTTCGGGCAGCTATTGCTGACGGTGCAACGATCGAGGATGCCGCCCGCGGGCAGACCGCGGGCTACATCGGGCCAGGGATACCACCAAAGTGGACCTTCGCTGCCAGCTTCGTAGAGCTTCATCACCAGGTCCGGCTTCGCGAAGCGGAAGTTCAAGCCGATGCGACGCGCGGCGACGATAGGCCAGGCGCCATCGTAGACCGTGCGATTGGCCTCATCCTTGGTAAACCCGAAGTGGATCAGCTGTCTTACAAACGTGCCGGATTGCGAGCTGCCCCGAGTGATGATCCAGGCGATTTGGCTGGCCACCGGGTTGGGGTTACCGAAATCATCCTGCGTTGAGTACTTAAAGAACGATGCGGCGTCGCGGAAGGCAGCCGTGCCAACGGCGAGTGCGTATGGATCCTTCGACGGGAATACGACCTGATAGAGCTTGTTCGGAAGGAAGCCGCCCCTCACGCAAAGCTGGGTCGCATCGGGCGTACCGGGAAACGGGTTCGTCGCGCTGCAGCGAGCCCACGCCCAGTCGCTGCTCGCGATCCTGGTGACCCCGCTGACGATGCCGTCAATGGTTTCGTGGTCATGCGACTCCAGCGTCGACTGCGTCGTATCCAGCGTTGTCGGCTTATACGGTATCGGGTTGGAGTGTTCGATGATCTGCTGCGAGTTGACGCCACCGACGTTCATGATCCGCCCCATGACGACGCCGGTAATCGACGAGCCGTCCGGATTCTTGGGGATCGGTACCACGGCGTAGTCATTGTTGTTGTTGTCGGCAATGGGCACCAGAGCGGTGGCATCGGGTGCCTGAGCCGTACCGCCCGAATTGTCGCCTTGCCAGCCGCTGCTCAAGCCGATGTCGCCATCGGTACGGCTTGCTGCCTCGATCACTATCCTGCCACCGCGATTCGGCACGTCTTGCCACATCAGATGGCTACTCTTCGACATGTCGATCGGCTTCACCAGGAGGAAGGTCGCGGTGTACTCGACCTTGCCGTTCGCATTCCTGGGTGCCAGGTTGATATCCTGGATGATCGTATTGTGCGGATCGTTGGGATCGAGCTCGCCAAAGACACGACCCGCCAGCGTTTCGTACTGTCCGGCAGTACCGAACGTTGCACCGGAGAAAGCAGGCGATACCTTGGTATCGATAATGATCCTGGTCACTCTCGCTTGGGTCGGTGGCGTCCAAGCCAGCAGCGCTGCGGTGACAGCGATCCCTAGCAACGCGGGTTTGCGCAACATGTTTGTGATGCCCACTGTGTATTCCTCCTTTGAAAAGCTTTGGCTGTTGCTTCGCCTAAAGGCAAATTTGCGGTGCGACGACCTGGGTGGTTCTGGTGGCTTTCGCCGGAAATTCAAGGGATCAGCCCCCGCAATCATCGAACCTTGGCACTACGCAAAAATGGGGACGCCCCTCTTGTACTCTCTTGTATACAAAATGTCGAGTTCTGTGCTCTTATTGGATAACTTGTAATACGATAAGCCGCCCGGCGCGTAATTTGGGATCAATGTAGGGCTTGTGGGCCAACGCGAACTCCGATGACAACCGGCGTTGCTTATTGTTGCCTTGAGTTCGGCGCGCCTGGGCTAGCTAGGAGCACCGGGTAGTCGCTTTTTTTTACAGTCGGCCCCATCGCGTTTGCGGCGCTTGAACACAACACATTGATCACACGTAACAAAGACAACCCGGCATGAAACATGCATTCGTGCGTCAAGTATTATGTAGATCGGTTATACGGACAAAAAGCGGTTCACTTCGCGTACAGTGCACAGCATTTTGTATACATCAGGAGTCCATATCTTGATGCGTGCTTCGTTCATCCCGGCGAGGACTCGTCGATTGGGCCAGAAGCGCGAAGCCAAGGACTGCTTAGGTCGATTGCGGCAGCGAGCGGCGTTGAGCGGTTGATTACAAAGCTGCTTCTAGGAGGAATCACATGAAGTTCACGCCTCATGCGCTTCAAAGGCGCGCGATGGTCGCGGTGGCAGTCGCGGCTGCAATATTGACTTGTGCGTCGCCCACGCAAGCGCGGGTGACCCGAATCGTGATCGATCAGACGCTCAACAACACGCCCGCTGTCGGCGGTGCCCAGACAGTCGCGTACCAGACGATCAATGGGCGTGCGTTTGGGGAGCTCTGCATTCTCGGCTGTGCCGGTGCTGCGAACAATACGATCATCACCGATCTCAATCTGGCGCCGCAGGTCCCGAGTACGAGCCCTGCGACGCCTGGCGCGACCGTAGTGCAGTACGTGGCCAGCTTCTCAATCGTAAAGCCGGCGAGCAGCGGCGACATCAGCGGGATCCTGTGGCATGACGTACCCAACCGCGGCGGCAGGATCGTCATCAATGTCGCCGAGCGTGGTCTGGGCGACGTAGGTTTGAGCAGCGCCTGGCAGGGCGACAACGCCGGCGGCACGGCAGTCCCCAGCTACGCGTCGAGCACGTCTCCGGTCACCACCGGCCTGGTCGGCAACGAATGGGTCAAGACGCCGATAGCGTCGGGAACCACCGGGTTCACGCTTGGCCGCATCGTCAATCGCAGCGGTGCCGCTTCGCAGGCACTCAACGTGATGGGCAACCCGATTCCGTACCTCCCGGCGTCCCTAGACAACACCACACCTGGCATCACCTTGACGACGCACACAAAGGAGACGCTGAACGGCACCATCAGCGTGGGATCGGTCATTCCCAATACGGATTGGACGTTCGCTCACTGCAACACGACGAACCCGACGACGCCTGCCTTCCCGGGTACTCCGCAGGACCTCAACCCCGCCAGCCTTCCGGGCAGCCTGCCAGTGCATATCTGTTTGAAGAATGGCTTCGATCCCACCCTGCTGTATCAACTCGTCTATCAGGTGAAGGATCCGTACGTACTCGGTGCCGGTACGGCCGCCTTCCGCGATGTCGGCTCGTTCTTCCGCTACGCAGCCGCCGACGACTTCGGAACGGCGAACCCGATCGCCGGCACGATAAGCAAGGAAGTGATCCGCGGCGTTTCGCAGTCGGGCAACTTCACGCGCCATTACATTTTTCTTGGAATGAATCAGGACGAAGCCGGCAGAATCGTGCACGACGGCGCCTGGCCGATCATTGCCGGCAGGCGCGTCGCCAACAATTCGCGCTGGGGACAGCCTGACGGCGTGCTCGAGCTCTACCAGATGGGCTCCGAAGGCCCGCAATGGTGGACGCCATGGCCGGATACGG
>DATMNH010000031.1:0-9162 GCA_035568975.1 Casimicrobiaceae bacterium | reverse complement strand
TGCGTGCTCATGCGCACCATGTCACCCGTCCGGTAACGGATGAACGGCTGGGCGTCGGAGCACAGTCCGGTCATCACCGCTTCCCCGAGCTCACCGGCCTCCACCGGGCACCCCGCCCGATCCAGCACTTCCAGGATGATGCTCTCGTCCATCAGCAGCATCTGTCCGTGCGGCGTGTCGTGGGCGGTGAAGCCGATGTCCCGGCTGCCGAATTCGTTGGCAGCGCCGACGCCGAACACGTCCTCTATGAGCTTGCGTTGATGCGGGTACAGCGGCTCGCCGGTCGCGCACACCACGCGCAGCTCAGGCAAGCGCAGCCGCATCCCGCGCGCGCTGGCGCGCGCGGCGAGCAACGCGACGCTGCTCGCGTAGCCGTAGATGCATTTCGGCCGGAACGCCTGTACCGCATCGAGATAGGCGTCCATATTCGGCGCGGACATGGCGAAAGCATTGAGCACAAGCTGGTTCAGCAGCCCGTCGCGGAGGGTCTTGATGCTATCGGTCTTGTTCAGTTCCGCGGGCGCGCCCCACAGATATACTTCGCGATCGCCGACGTCGACACCCCACCAGCGACGAGCCCGGATGCGTCCCGCCGCATCGGATGCCTGCCGCCAGCGGCCGAAATAGAAGATCAGCGGCTCGCCGCTCGAGCCGCCGGTGTTGTATCGGGCGGCGCCGCCGGGCACGCCGGTCCAACGTATGCGATCGACGTTGGCGCGCGCATCCTGCTTCGTCATGAGGGGTAGCCGGCGCAGGTCATCCAGCGTGAGCGGCGCACAAGCTTCCCCGATGTGGAGGTCGGCCGCGCGAATGCGCTCGGCGTGCCATGGGCAATGTCGCGCCGCGGTCTGCAACAGCTCGGTGAGCTTTTGCATCTGCATGTGCTCGAGCGCGGTCCGCGATAGCCACTGACTCTGCTCCAGACTCTCGAGGTACGCGAATGTCGGCCGCTTCAGCAGGCGCTCGTGAAGCGGATAGACAACGCGGCGAGAAAGCCAGGGATGGAGCATGGATCAGCCCAGCAAGGATGGTTTGCCGGGAGGAGCACGTTCGTGGACCCGGGTGCCCGCGTGACGCGCGACGATCGCGGCGAATTCGTCCACCAACATCGACACGCAGCGGTCCCAGCCGTTGCTCTTGGCATGAGCAACGATGGCGTCGCGATCCCATTCGCGGCCAAGGGCGTCCGCGATTGCTTGCGAGAGCTTATCCGCGTGCCCGAACGGCACCAGGATCCCCAGCTTGGCGTCCGCCACCACCTCGGCGTTGCCGCCGACGTCGGTCGTGACTACTGGCAGGCCACAGGCCATGGCCTCGAGAAATACATTGGCCCAGCCTTCGTTATGCGTCGAGAGCACGAAGACATCGGCGGCCGACAGCGGCACCTTGAGATCTTGCGGCGCCAATGTGCCCAGGAACACTACGCACTCCTGCAACCCCAGATCGATGACGTCGCGGCGCAGCCGCGCGCTCCAGTCTCCTTCCGGCCCCGGCCCGCCCACCACCAGATAACGCAGCTGGGGAAAGCTTCGGCGCAGCGCAGGCAGGCATTCGATCACGCGGTGAAAGCCCTTGCGCTCGACCAGCGCGCCCACCGACACCAGCACCCGAGCATCCATCGGCAGGCCAAGCTTTTGTCTCGCGGCCTTCCGATCGAGCCGATGAAACTTGCCCGTATCGACGCCGTTAGCCACTACCATGATCTTGTCGCCGGCCACCCCCAGCGTCGTCGCGAGACGCTTGAGCGATTCGGACACCGAGAAGATCCGCGTCGCGCGCTGGAGGGCCACGATCATCCGGCTCCGCCGGCGCGGGTCGCGGGAGAGCGGCACCTCGGTGCCGCGCAAGGTGATGCTCACCGGGACACGCAACCACCGTCCCAGCAATGTCGCCGCGTACCCCTCCGGATAGGCGAAATGGGCGTCGATCACGTTGAATGCGAAGCTGCGCCTGAGGCGCAAGAGCGTCGGCAGGCAGGCCACGGCCAGAAAGAAGCCGTCGAGCCACTTGAATATACCGGGCACCGAAAGAAACCGTGGACGCCGCACCTCGATGCCATCCCGCGTTTCCATGGCAATCGCGGGCGGCCGGAAGTGTGGTCTCCACTGGCGCAGGAGTCCCTGACATGGAAACCACGGAACGGGGGCGACGACGGTCACCGGAACGAGCCGCCCGACGCGACACATACGCTCCCGAATGAACAGGCCCGCCGTCGGTTGCCCGGCGTGAGGAAATAACGTGGTAAGGACCACGATCCGCGGTTCAGGCTCGACCATAGGCGGCGCCCGCCCCGCCGGTGAGCCGGTAGTATGGCTGTCGATAGCGGGCGACGCTGGAGGTCCAGTTGCGCTCGGTCTCGACAAAACTGCGCGCCGCGGCCCGCAGTTGAGACCAGCGCCGCCGGTCGGACAGCAGTTCGAGGACCTTGGCCGCGAGCGCGTCGACGTCGCCGGCCTTGAACAGCACACCCGTTTCCTGGTCGCGGATCAGCTCGCGGTGGCCGCCGACGTCGGAAGCCACGACCAAGCGCCCCTGCGCCATCGCCTCGAGCGGCTTGAGCGGGGTCACGAGCTCGGTAAGGCGCATCGGCAGGCGGGGATAGACCAGCACGTCGATGAGCTCGTAGTAGCGGTGCACTTCGTCATGGGGAACGCGGCCGACAAAGCGGACCTTGTCGTCGAGCGAGAGGCTCGCCGCGATCTGTTTCAGTTTGGCATCCTCCGGGCCGCCGCCGACGAGAACGACGCGCACGCGCGGATCAACGGCCAGGATCTTCGGCAAGGCTTTGAGTAACAGCGCCAGTCCCTCGTACGCGTAGAACGAGCCGATGAAACCGAGCACGATGGCGCCGTCGAGCTCGAGCTGCAGGCGCAGCGCTTCATCGGGCTCGCGGCCGAGGGTGAACTTCTCGACGTCCACGGCGTTGGGAACGACCGTTACCTTTTGCGGATCGATGCCGCGCGCGACGATATCCGAGCGCAGGCCCTCACAGATGGTAGTCACGGCATCGGCGCGCTTCAACGCGTAGGTTTCGAGCGCGCGAGTGAGTCGATAGCGCGGCGCACCCTCTCGCGTGCGGCCGTGGTCGACCGCGGCGTCTTCCCAGAAGGCGCGAACTTCGTAGAGGACCGGCACGCCGAGCTTGCGTCCCACGCGCAGCGCGGGGATCGCATTCAACGCCGGCGAGTGCGCGTGCAACAGCTGCGGTTTGATCTGCTGCGCAACCGCTTGCAAACGGTGGGTGAGCGCGTTCATCAACCTCAGCTCCGCCATAGCCGGCAATCCGGCGAGTCGCGTGCCGTGGAGCGGCGTGCGGAAGAAATGCCAGCCGTCGACCGTCTCTTCGAGGCGTTCGGCGCTATTCTGCTTCGGCCCGGTGAGATGCGATGTCTCCCATCCAAGCCGCCCCTGCTCCCGCAGTATCGACAGCGTGCGAAACGTGTAGCCGCTGTGCAGTGGGAGCGAGTGATCGAGGATATGCAGGATGCGCACGGCACTTTCAGACCGCCACCTTGAACGTTTGCGACGCGCGTGCGCCCATCACCTTGCGCAGGAAGGCTTCGAACATGAGCAGCGACCACAGGGTCGCGCCATGATCGCGCGCACCCGACTGATGCGTTTCGACCATCTCGCGCAGGAATGCGGCGTTGAAGTATCCGGAGTCAAGCAATATCGGCCCGAGTACTGCCTCCTTTACCCGCTGGCGCAGCGGTCCGCGGAACCAGCTTGCGAGCGGAACCGAAAAACCCATCTTCGGCCGGTACAGAATGTCGTGCGGAAGGTAGGGTTCGAGCGCCTTCTTGAACAGGTACTTGCCTTCCCGCCCCTGGAGCTTGAGGCCAGGCGGCAGTCCCGAGAGCCACTCCATGAGGGGATGGTCGAGCAGCGGTTCCCTGACTTCCAGTGAATGGGCCATGCTGGCGCGGTCGACCTTGGTCATGATATCGCCGACCAGATAGGTCTTCATGTCGAGGTACTGGACGAGCGAGAGCGGTTCGTGCCGCGGCGCATTCCGCGCGTGCCTATGCAGCACCTCGATCGCGCGATAGCCCTGCAGCTCGCGCCGGAACGAGTCGCTCGAGAGGCGGTCGCGCATCGCATCGCTCATGACGGAGACGCTGTGGAAATAGCCTTCCACCGAGTCGCGGGCCAGTGCTTCCAGCGTGGACTTGGCGCGGAATAGCTTCGGTGCCCAGTCAGCCTTGGGATAGAGGCTCCCGAGTAGGCCGAAGACCGGCGCCCGCAGCGCGAGCGGCATCATGGCGCGCATGCGCTCTTCGTACAAATGCCAGCGATAGCGCCGATAACCGGCGAAGTTCTCGTCGCCGCCATCGCCCGAGAGCGCCACCGTAACGCTTTTGCGTGCGAGCTCGCAAAGCCGGAACGTCGGAATCGCCGAGCTGTCCGCGAATGGCTCGTCGTAGACCTCGGCCAGCGTGTCGAGCAGGTCGAAGTCGTCGGCGTCGACCCGCTCCACCCGGTGGCGCGTGTGATAACGGTCGGCGACCTTCTGGGCGTACGCCGCCTCATTGAACGCCGGATCGCCGAAGGAGATCGAGCAGGTGTTCACCGGACCGTCGGAGCAGCCCGCCATCATCGCCACCACCGCGCTGGAGTCGACGCCCCCGGACAGGAATGCACCCAGCGGCACCTCGGCGATGAGGCGCACGTTGACAGCATCGCGCAGCCGCCGGATCAACTCTTCCTGCGCGGCCAGAGGCGTCAGCGGCGCTCCCGGCTCGAACGGGATGTCCCAGTATTGGCGCGGAGCGGGAAGAACGCCGCCGCGGCGTACTGTGAGCGTACAGCCCGGAGGCAGCTTCAATGCCTGGCCGAAGATAGTGCGCGGCTCGGGCACGTAGCCGTAGGCGAGGTAATCCTCCACGGCCCGAGGATCGATCTCGCGCTTGAACCCGGGGTGGATGAGCAGGGATTTGAGCTCGGAACCGAAGATCAGCGTGCCGTCGCCCAGGGCCGCATAGTACAGAGGCTTTACTCCGAGACGATCGCGGGCGAGAAACAGCGTTTCGCGGTTGCGGTCCCACAGGGCAAAGGCGAACATGCCGCGAAAACGCTGGACACAGTCCTCGCCCCATTGTTCCCAGGCGTGAACGATCACCTCGGTGTCACTCTTGGTCCGGAAGGCATGGCCCAGGCGCGAAAGCTCCGGGATCAGGTCGCGGTAGTTGTAGATCTCGCCGTTGTAGACGATGACCACGCTACGGTCCTCGTTGAACAGCGGTTGCTGCCCGGTCGACAAATCAATGATCGATAGCCGGCGATGACCCAGACCGAGCCCGGGCTCGAAGTGCAGCCCGACTTCGTCCGGCCCCCGATGCAATTGGCTATCGTTCATGCGCGAGACGAGCTCGCGCGGCATCGGCCGCCTGGCGGAGAGATCGAAGATGCCGGTAATGCCACACATCGCAGTTTCCCCTAGGGATTGGACACGCTGTGAAGCCGCCGTGTCTGCACGGAAGTCTGTGGCTCGCCGGGCCGGCTGGTCGAGGGAGGCAGGGGAAAGCCAGCGCCAGCGAGCGCGTGCTCGTAGATGCCCGCATATGCCGCGACCATCGTCGCCAGACTGAACCGGGTCATCGCGACGCGATACGCGGCCTTGGCGTGGCGCCTGGCCACCGCGCGGTCGTCAAAGTAGGCGATGATCGCGCGCGCCAGCGCATCGGGGTCGGCCGCGGGCACCAGCGTTCCACTCATCCCGGATTCGATCAGCTCCGCGTTGCCGCCGACGCCCGTCGCGACGATCGGAAGCCGGGTGGCCATTGCCTCGAGAATCGTGTTCGACACGCCTTCGGCGCGCGAGGGAAGCACAAAGCAGTCGAGACCGCGCATGAATTGCGGCACGTCGGCGCGCTCGCCCGCGAGCCAGGCGAGGTCCTGGACGCCCGCGTCGGCCAGCAGCGCGTCCATTTGCTCGCGCAACGCGCCGTCCCCGACGACGACCAGTCGCAGACGCGCCGCGGCGGCCGGGTGCAGCTTGAGCGCACGGATGAACGCGCGCGCAAGGTTCAGCGGATCCTTGATCGCTTCCAGCCGGCCGACGCTGCCGATCAACCAGTGGCCGGGAGCACGGAAGGGGCAGCCGGCGATCGCGTCGCCGGCGCCCGGATAGAAGCGCTCCGTGTCGACGCCGTTGTAGACCTGGGAGATCGCCTCGTCCGGCACGCCGACATGGTCTTGAAGATACTCGGCGAGGTGCTGCGACAGCGCGATATAGTGATTCACGAACGGCCGATACAGTCGGCGCACCAGCCGGTAGCGGCGGCGGCGTCCCTCGGGATCCTGGATGTCCCAGCCATGTTCGCCATGGATCCGCACCGGGACGCCCGCGGCCCATGCCGGCACGACCGCCTCCAGCGCCGCCAGGTTGCGGGTATGCACGATCGCCGGGCGCAGCGCCTTGAACAGGCGCCGCAGCTGCGGGTAATCGCGCGCCAAGTGTCCCGGGCTCTTGCCCAAGGTGACGTAGTGCACGTCCGGATGGGCGATTCGCTCGGTGAACTCGCGGGAGACATCGGTAAGCGACACGATCGCGTGGCGCCAGCGCTCGCGCGGAAGGTGATTGATCAGGTTGACGATCCCGTTCTCGAGCCCGCCCACGCCGAAGCGGAAGACGACGTGCGCAAGTAGCGGTCGCGAGGCGTTCATGCGATGTCCATTGTTCAGCGGCCGCTCGCCACGATTTCCGCCTCGACGCGAGCCACGGTGGCAATGATCGACGGGGTCATATCGAGCGCGAAATCGCGTAAGGTCTCGACGGGCGGTTGACTTTGGTCGTCGTATGGCGTGGCGAGAATGATCGCCGTCCCGCTATCGCCCTGGTTGGAGAGCTTCTGCCACGCCAGCATCCCCTTGGCGAGATATGGATTGATGACGTCGTGTCCGGCGATGCGGAACCAGTCCCATACCAGCAACCGCTGGCTGGGCGAGCGCAGGCGCGTCTGCCGCACGTCGAGCGTTCCCGGCCCCAAGGCCGCGTCCACGCGAGACTCGCCGACATTTTTCCAGACCGGGTGTTTCTGAACCACCATGATGTTCCAGGAAGTTACCAGTTGGCTTCCCGGATGCTGATGGTGGTAATAGCCCAGGTGCACGGCGACCACGCGATCGCCTTTGCGGTAGACCTGGAAGAGGGTCGCCGACGCCGGATCGTAATGCGGGCGCCATTCAGTCAACGCCTGCGGATCGACGACCCAGCCGCCGGCCGGCGCGGGCGCAGCGAGCGCGAGGGGCGTGCCGCTCGCCTCGTCGCGGTCCAGGTAGCCGGCATAGACCGGCCACGCGCCGGCGATTGCAATGGTCGCCACCGCCTGCGCAACAAGACCGAGGCGGCGTGGCGCTTGCGCACGCGGTGCGGCGCCGCCCGGACCCGGGCCAAACGCTGCGTCGGGATCGCGCCAGAACGAGCCGATCCAGAACAACAGCAGCATCACCAGCCCGAAAAAGACCCACCCGTAGATGAAATGATCGATCCCGTGCGCGAGCTGGTTGTTGCTCAAATGCGCGATCATCACGATCAGGTAGGCGCGCATGCCATTCGCGATGATCGGCACGACGATCGACATGCCGGCGAACAGCAGCCGCTTCCAGGGCCGCCGGTAGCTCAGGTAGGCGAAGAGTACCCCCACGGTGAACGACGCGATCAGGTAGCGCACCCCGCTGCAACCTTCGACGACCGACCAGTTGCCGGAGGGGATCGTGAAGAAGAGGCCCTCGCGGAATACGGGGACACCGGAAAGCTGCAGCGCGGTCACCGTAAAATCCGCGGTCCATTCCATCAGGGGCGGAATCAGCGCCTCGCCCATCGGCACGCCCAAGAGGAGGAAGCCCAGAGGGAACATGATCGCCTTTGCCACCTCGCGGCCGAGGATCGCGATCACCGTGGCCCAGATGGTCGCAACCAACGCGAGCTGCTTCACGACCAGGACCTCGCCGGCGTAGGCGACGAGCCAGACCGCGCCAGCGCAGCCGAGCAGCACGAGGCCCAATGCATCCGGCCTGGGCGTAAGCGCGGCCAGCGCATGCCGCCGCTGCCAGATCAGTACGAGCACAATGGGGACGATCAGGAAGCCGTGCGCGAAGGTCTCCGAGCGCTCCCAGATGGCGACGATGGACTCGACGGTCCGCCAATGAATCGCCAAGACGGCAAGGAGCGCGCCGACCACAAGAGGCAGCCCGAGCCTCCAGCCGGGATCGGTGGCGACATTGGGCACCGACGCTGGCAGCGCCGTCATGGCGCGTTCGGCCTGCGCGCTCATCGAGTGCTCGCCGGTGCGGCGGCAAGGTGCCGCAACGGCGCCGGTGCCGACGGCTGCAGGCGCGCCGGATCGGCGCGCGCGAACAAGTCGTCCAGGCGCGCGAGCCGCGACGACCACGCATAGTCGGCCAGGATTCGGGCGCGGGCCTGTCGCCCCATGCCGTCGCCACGCTGCGGGTCCATGACGGCGAGCACCTTGGCGGCAAAGGCGGATGCGTCGTCCGCTGTCTCCAGCTCGACGCCCGCGCGGGCGGTTAGCACCGCAGCGCAGGCCGACGTGACAACGGTCGGTCGCCCCATCGCCATCGCTTCGAGCACCTTGTTCTGGATACCCCGCGCCACGCGCAGCGGCGCGACCACCGCCCGCGCATGCCCAAGGTACGGGCGCACGTCGTCTACCCGACCCGCAACGCTTACTGCATCGCCCTGCAAGGCCCGCACCTGGCTGTTCGGGTTCATGCCGACGATATGGAAGCGGGCGCGCGCATCATGCTGCCTGATTTGCGGCAGGACCTCCCGCGCGAACCATGCGACGGCGTCCACGTTGGGCCAGTAATCCATGGTCCCGGTGAAAACGATCGGATGCTCGCCAGCCGCGAAAGGCGACTCGAACACATGCGACGGGGAAAAATACTCGCTGTCCACACCGTTCTCGATCGCGACGATGCGATTCGCGCAGCCGGGGGCCGCCTGGGAGAGGAGCCGCGCTTCCTCACGCGTCACGAACAGACTCGCCTCGGCCCGTGCGGCAACGAGCTTCTCGAAGGCGAGGAGCCGTTGCGCTTCGCGCCGGTAGAGCGCTGCAACCGGCCACGGCCTGCGTTGCGCGTAGGCGTCCCACTTCGCCGAATCCATGTCGACAAAATCGACTACCGTCCGTACGCCAG
>DATMNH010000030.1:0-9154 GCA_035568975.1 Casimicrobiaceae bacterium | reverse complement strand
TTGCTCCAGGCGGACTTGCTGCCGCCGTAGAACAGCCCATCGGGATATTGATACTGGCCCCCGCTCACCGCCGCCTGGTAGGTCTTGCGGCCGTGCTGCGCGATCCACGCGTTGAGCCGGGTCTCGCTGTCGCCCGGCGGCGGCCAGGTCGCAGGCAGGAGCATGGAATGAATCTCGGCGTAAGCGGGGTTGACCGGCAGCGGCCCGCCAAAGTCGACGAAATTGCGATTCAGGTCGGCGTTGTCCTCGTTGACGCGCCGCAGATGCGAGAAGCCATAGGGGTTCAGCGCATGCAGCATGAGCACAGCGATGCCCGATCGCTCGACCTCGGCAATGAATGTCGGGTCGTGCAAGAGCGCGACTTGACAACCCGAGCCGCAAAAGCCCTCGACGCCGTGCGTCCCCGAAATCAGAAGCAGCATGCCCGGGGCATCGGCGCTGCCGACCAGCGCAAAGTCCATCGACAGCTTTTCGCCCTCGGCGCCGCGCTCGGTGGGATGCACGTGGTGCATGAGCTTCGCACCGCGCGTGCGGGCCGCGGCGAGGAATTTGTCGCGCGCCTCGACGTAGCTCTGCGAAAAATGCGGGACCGCGTTCATCGGGAAATCGGCATCGCCGCCTCGGCCAGCGCCGCCAGATAGCCCGCGCCGAGCGGAATCACTTCGTCGTTGAAGTCATAACGCGCGTTGTGCAGGAAACAGCCGCCCTCGGCGCCTCCCTGTCCGAGACGCGCATAAGCGCCGGGCCGCTTTTCAAGCATGAAGGAAAAATCCTCGGAGCCCATCGACGGCTCCAGATCGCGCACGACGTTCTCGGCGCCGACCAGCGTGTCCGCAACGTCTGCCGCAAAAACCGCCTGGAGGTCGCTGTTGATCGTCGCCGGATAAATGCGCTCGTACTTGAGTGTTGCTGTCGCGCCAAAAGCCGCGGCGATCGAATGCACGAGCTCGGTCAATCGCTTTTCGATCGCGATCTGTGTCGTGGGCCGGAAGGTGCGTACGGTGCCGACCAGTCGAGCCTCCCGCGGAATGACACTCATGGCCGCCATATTGCCGGCGTGCATCGCGCACAGGCTGACCACCGCAGTGTCGATCGGACTCACGTTACGGGATACGATCGACTGCACCGCGGTGATGATGTGGCCCGCGACCAGCACCGGGTCGATGGTCAGGTACGGATGCGCACCGTGTCCGCCGCGGCCCTCGATATGAATTTCGATCCTGTCCGCCGCCGCCATCGCGGGTCCCGGCCGGACGCCGATTTTTCCCGGCGGCAGCGACGGCCAGTTGTGCAGCGCGTAAATCTCATCCGCGGGAAAGCGCTCGAAGAGCCCATCGTCGACCATCGCCTTGCCGCCCCCGAACCCTTCTTCGCCCGGCTGAAAGATCAGATACACGGTGCCGTCGAAGCGCCGCGTGCGGGACAGGTAGCGCGCCGCGCCGAGCAGCATGGTGGTGTGACCGTCGTGCCCGCAGGCGTGCATCCGCCCCTTGAAGCACGATACGTGCGCAAACGCGTTTTCCTCGTGCATCGGCAGCGCGTCCATGTCGGCGCGCAGGCCGATCGCCCTGCCGCTGTCGTGGCGCTCGCCGCGGATCACGCCGACGACACCGGTCTTGCCGATGCCGGAGTGATGCTCGATGCCCAGCGCGGTGAGCTCGCGCACTACGATTTCCGCGGTCCGGTGCTCCTCGAAACCGAGCTCGGGATGCGCGTGCAGGTCCCGGCGCAATGCGGTCAGCTCGGCGTGATCGGCTCGAATGTGCTCGACGGGGTTCATGAGCTCGCTGACGAAATCGCCTATCGATTCAATTCACGGCTGCAAGCCGCTCGATGCGCAGACGCGGATCGACGGCATAGTACAGCAGATCGACAACCAGATTGATCAGCACAAAAACCAGGCCAATGAAGCAAAGGTACGCAGCCATCACCGGCACATCGGCAAATCCGACGGCCTGGATAAAGAGCAAACCCATGCCCGGCCATTGGAACACGGTCTCGGTGATGATGGCGAAGGCAATGATCGCGCCGAGCTGCAGGCCGGTGATCGTGATCACCGGCACGAGCGTGTTCTTGAGCGCGTGACCAAAATGAATCGCCCTATCGGTCAGTCCGCGAGCACGGGCGAACTTGATGTAGTCGGTGCGCAGCACTTCCAGCATTTCCGCGCGCACCAGCCGCATGATCAGCGTCATCTGAAAAAGCATGAGCGTGATCGAGGGCAGGATCAGCGCTTTCAAGCCGCCCTTGGTCAGGAAGCCGGTCGTCCACCAACCCAGGGCAACGGTGTCGCCGCGACCGAACGACGGCAGCCATCCAAGAATCACCGCGAACACGAGGATCAGCAGGATGCCGATCAGGAACGTCGGCAGCGATACCCCGATGAGCGAAACGGCAAGGAGGATGTGCGACAGCCACGAGTTTCGCCTGAGCGCGGTATAGACGCCGGCCGGGACACCGAGCACGAGCGCAAGCAGCGCTGCGGTGAAGGCGAGCTCGAGCGTGGCGGGGAGCCGTTCCTTGAGCAACGTCGACACCGGGCGGCCCTGGCGCAGCGAAAGCCCGAACTCACCCTGAACCGCTCGACCGACGAAGCGCCCGAACTGAATATAGAACGGCTGGTCGAGGCCTAAATCCGCGCGCAGCCGTGCCCGGTCCTCCTGGGTCGCGTCCTGGCCGACCATGAACGTGACCGGATCGCCGGTGTAGGTGAACAAGGCGAATGCGATAAAGGCCACCGCGGCCAAGACCGCGACCGATTGCAGGATGCGTCGGAGGATAAAGGCGAGCACAGGGCGACGGTACAGAGGTCACGTCAGCCGTTCGTGACAGCCGCGTGACGCTAGCGATCATGCCCAAAGCGCCCTCTAGCGTCAACGTCGTGGGAGGCACCCGAAACAACCGTGAAGCAGGCCGCGACGACGTAGCGACGTTCGCACAACGGCCGCATCACGGTCCCGGACGACACCTACTGGCACTCTCCCGGCGCGTTTGCGCTCGTCGTCGGGAGAGCTCCTGGAACCGCGGAGTTCAGTCGTTGCTGGTGTCAGTGGTAGCCGTAGCGGGAAACGGCCCTATCCGGCCACGGATCTCGCCGCTCGGTCGTACAGTGGTGTGCACGTTCGCATAAGCCGAACCGGTGCGCAGCGCTGCCACCATTTCGGCGAACCCCGCGGCACCGGCATCGATGCCTTGCCCACCCACCGCAACGACGTCAGCGGCGGTTAGCGTGCCGAAGATGGTCGCCGGAAAAGGAGGACACGGCTGAGGGGTCGGGATCGTAGTCGGCGGAGTAATCGGCGGGGTATTCGCGCACAGCCAGAGCACGATGCCGCCAGTAATTGCGGGCCTGCCGAAGTGAATGTGCGATTGCGTCGCCGGCGACGACAGGTTCTGGTAGCTCAACATATATTGAATAGAGGTACCGTCCGCGCTCACCACCGCCTTGAAATCTCCGCTGCCCGTCGTATTGAGCGTCAGCGGCGTTTCTTCGTAACCCGTGAGGTGGACGGAATAGGGCGTCGGCGTTTGGGCCAGGACCGGTGTAACGAACATCGCCGCTATCGACGCTACAATTGTCGCGACAAACTTATTGTTTCTTTTCATCATAGGCTCCTCTCTTGAGCAACTCGAGCAACATGCCGCTCCCACGAAACCCCAAACCCGCGTCGCAGTCTTTCGCGATCCAGGTCGCACAACTCTCGGCCTAAGACGGCGGCACTTCTATCGGCCGAAACACGTCCCATTCCTGGGGACTTGTGCAAACACCGGTTCTGCGGCTGTTATTCCTCTTATTTGATCGACCGCGGCGCAGGGCTACAGCCGCGCAGGGTCCACTTATTCGATCGAGGTTGGCGGTTCGACTCCGGGCAAGGGTTCAAATACCCTCCGCGCCGGCATTCTTCCTGACGATCTTGGCTGGCCGGTTGGCTTGACGTCTGCCGTTGAACGATCAGGCCCTCGGCGGCGGAACGTATCCAGCCGTTTTGACGCCGAGTTCGACAGCAACAGCACCCAAACCAGATTGACTGCGATCCTCCATGCGATACACTGCGGGCAATCCCCTGTGCCGATGCTAAGACCGATCCAAAAGCGATGACCTCGCGCATCTACACCTTGAATCCGGGTCGTCTTCGCGGCCGGCGGTGGCGCGCTGGAATCGCGTGGTACGTTGCATTAGCCCTTCTATGGCCCGCCTTGGGCACTTTGCCGTGGCTGGCGGCGGATCTCGAGTCGTCCGATAACCTGGTCGCGTCTTATGCGGACCACGACGACGAGCACTCGGTCGCGCCTCATCATCATCAGGACGCTTCCGACGTCCCGGGCAGCCCGACTCATCCGGCAGACCACGATTGCTTTCAATGCCAAGTTCTAAAGCATCTATCGAGATGTATCGTCAGTGACCCGGTTACGGCGACCGTTCCCGCGGCGTTTGGCTGTTCGGTTCAGCCCGCCACCCTCGCCGACGCGCAGCAACCAGCTTTTATCTCCCCGGGTCCGCCCATTCGCGGCCCTCCCCTCCAGAACGCCTGAAGCAGGTTAGTTCAACGGCCTGACACGTCGGGCGTATTCATCGCGTCATCTTCCGATGGGCGATGACGTTCCGGCGCGATCGAGCCGTCATCGGCCATTCGCGGAGGAGGAGGAATTGCGATGAGTACGTCGTGTACGGGTGTCGCGCCAGCGTTGCCGACACCGTCAATAAAACCAACATGCTCACAAAGAATCGGAAGCGGTGCGTTCCAGCCCGCGGCGCTGGCGTTTGCCCTGGGACATCAATTTTTTTTAACCTTGTTCGGCATCGGTGTGGCCGAGGCCCAGGCACCGAACTCGCCGCCGGAACGGCTCTCGGTCGGAGTTACGGCGACGCGTAGCGAGTTGGGTGCGGCGGACGAACCGGTCAGCGCGTCGGTTGTGACCAGAGAGCAAATCCTCTCGACGCCTGCGCAAGCGATTGACGACGTTCTTCGGACGGTCGTGGGAGTCAACCTGCCGGATTACGCTTCCTATGCACAGCACCCCACGGCGAATTTGGTATCGATGCGTGGCTTGGGTGGCTATGCACGGGCCTTGGTGCTGCGCGACGGCGTGCCGCTGAACGACCCGTTCTTTGGGTATGTCCAGTGGAACCGGGTTCCGCTGGACACGGTCGGCCGTGTCGAGGTCATACGCGGCGCCTATTCCAGCACGTGGGGAAACTACGCGATGGGCGGTGTCATCAACATCGTCTCGCGCCAACCGCAGGGAACGGAAGCCTCGATTGATGCGGGCTACGGATCGAAAGACACCAGACGAGTCAATCTGAATGGCTCCTTGGCGCAATCGGATACATTGCGGCTGGATGCCAATCTCAGCGAGTGGCGCACGAATGGCTACAACGAGGTGCCCTTCGAGCTACGCGCGCCGCTTGACATCCGGACCTCGTTCCGAGCCCGGACTGCCGAAGTTACAGCCAACAGCCGCCTTGATTCGACGCTCGACGGATTCCTGCGGGTCGACTACCACGAGGACAATCAGGTGCTCGGTACCCCACTGAGTACGAACTGGCAGCGAAACATCGACTACGCCGCCGGCGTGCGCAAGGACTTCGCGGACGGAAGCAACCTCACCCTGACTGCATATCACACTGACGAGCATTTCTGGACGGCGAATACCGGCACACCGGACGGTGTTCCGCGCGGCTTCGAGGAATATGTGCAGAATCTGCACAACACGCCGGTCAAGGACAGCGGGATCTCGGCGGTGTGGTCGAAGCGTCTCAGCGAAAGCATCCCGTTGGTGTCCGCGGGTGCGGACTTCCGTTACATCGACGGCCAGGATGTGGCCCAGATCTTCGACCAAAGCGGTAACCAGATCAGGACCGACCTCGGCCGTGGCAAGCAGCGCTTTCTGGGTGCATTTGCGCAAGCCGAGTTCGTGCCTATAGAACGGTTGAAAATCGCCGCCGCTGTTCGCTATGAAAACTGGGATAACTACGATGGCTTCGATGGCAACCCGGGGGGGATAGGGCCTACGCCGGACCGAAGCGCATCGAGCACCGATCCGCGCCTGTCGGCCCGCTATTCGCTCGCTGAAAATTGGGCGCTGCGTGCCGCGGGCTATAAGGCGTTTCGAGCGCCGAACCTCGCCGATCTCTATCGTGGCTACTCGATTCCGGGCGGCACATTCCTGCCCAATTCCGATCTCAAGCCCGAGCGACTTACCGGCGGCGAGGTGGGTGTCGACTTCGATTATCCGCGCCTCCGCGGGCAGATCACTGTCTACGAGAATACGATCCGCGACCTGCTCACGTTTCGAAATTTGGCGCAAGACGAGCTGCCGCCGGGATTCTTCTTCGGTACGCGCAACATCAACGCCGGCAAGGCTCGCACTCGTGGGGCAGAGATCGAGGCGCACTGGGCGATTGCGCAAGGCTGGAACATGATCCTGGCTTACGCCTATAACGATCCAAAGATACTCGACAATCCTGCCGATCCGACGACGGTCGGCAACACCGAAGGCGGCATCCCGCGCAACGCGGGTAGCGTCGAACTGACGCACGAGCTAGGCAACGGATTAAAGCTGGGCACGCGCGTTCGCTACGTGCAGGGCTACTTTACCGACAACGCCGGGACTCTGCCGATCGATAGCTACACCATCGTCGATCTGTCGGCCTCGTACGCGATCACCAAGCAGATCGAGGTCTACGGGCAGATCCAGAACCTTTTCGACCGCACGTATATCGCACAGAACTCCGGCAACCCGACACCATCCCTTGGCACGCCATTTACCGTATTTGCGGGTGTGCGTGTGGCGCTGAAATAGATAGACCCAAGTCGCGGAGGTTGAAATGGACAAACAGGGTTCGAGCAACGAGAGCTCGCTTTACCGAGCTGTGTGGCGTTGGCATTTTGTGGCTGGGCTTCTCGTCCTGCCGTTTCTGATTCTCATGGCCATCACGGGCGGAATCTATCTTTTCAAGGACGAGCTAGATCACGCCATCTATCGAGCATGGGACGAAGTTCCGCCGCACGCAACGCAAGTCTTGCCGGCAAGTGCGATCGTTTCCCGCGTGCAAGCGGCGACCGGAAGCCAGGTGTTGCAACTCACGCAGCCCGAGCTTCCCACCGAGGCCATGCGCATGATCGTTAGGACGCCGGATGGCGAACCGCGAACCGCATTTGTCGATCCCTACGACGGTCGCGTGCTTGGTACCACGCGCTTCGGCGGCGTGATGCAGATTGTGCGCAAGCTGCATAGCCTGCAGTACTTTGGTCCTATTGCTAGCTGGCTCATCGAGATCGCTGCGGGATGGACGATCGTCCTCGTGGGCATGGGCATTTACCTTTGGTGGCCGCGTGGAAGGAAAGGCGGTTTCGTCACCATTCGCGGCGCTCCTCGCCAGCGTGTTTTCTGGCGCGACCTGCATGCGGTGACCGGCATTTTCACCGGTGCGGTGATCCTGTTTCTGGCCGTGACGGGCATGCCTTGGTCGGATGTCTGGGGCGGAAAGGTCCAGGCCTGGACGACCGCCACGGGGCTCAATCGGCCCGCGCCGCCGGCAGAAGTAGTGCCAGACTGGCAACTCGAAGCCTACGTCCCGCCGTCGTCCGCCCCCGTCGGCGGCCATCATCACGAGATCGTGAAGCCGCCGCTCCCGTGGGCGCTCGAGAAAGCGGCGCCACCGGAGTCCGACGCGAATCCGAATCAGTCGCCGATCGATCTCGATGTCGCGCTCGCGACGTTTGACCAGGCCGCGCTTCCGCGACCGTACAGCGTGACGCTTCCTCAAGGCCCGCGAGGCGCGTATGCGGGCTCGTACAGTCCGGCCCGAGTCGAGGACGTGCGCATCGTCTACGTCGACCAATACGTTGCACGGATCCTCGACGATGTCCGCTACGACCGGTTCGGCGCCGGCGCCAAGGCGATCGAATGGGGCATCGCAGTACATCAAGGGCAGGAATATGGCTGGGTGAACCGCTATGTGATGCTGTCAGGTTGCCTCGCCATCCTCACGCTCGCCATCTCTTCATTGACGATGTGGTGGAAACGGCGGCCGAAGGGCTCGCTCGGCGTGCCTCCCCGTCCGATCGATCCGCGGGTCGCGCGAGGCTTGATCGCCATCGTTGTCGCAGTCGGCATCTTCTATCCACTTGTTGGCTTGTCGCTTATCGCGGCATTTGTTATCGACCGAGCGATTGCGCTTCTGGTGCGTCAACGAAAGCTGCCAGCGTGACCTACGGCAATCGCCACATCCTATCGGTCAAATGCGGCAAAGTGATATTCTTTATCGTCGATCTGATCGTTAACGGCGAGTCCGTGGATTCCCTGCAGTTATGCAGCTAAAGCGTCTCGTACATAAATCAGCGCAGCGCCGAGCGTGCAGCGCTGGCTGGCGTTCGTGGGTTGCGTCGTACGCGCTCGTCGCGCTTGCATGGCCGTCGCTGGGGCTCTTGCCATGGATCGCAGTCGACTTCGCACCACATCAGCATAGCGCTGCGTATCAAGAGGCCGCGTTCGACGCGGACCAGTCTTCCACGGCGCACCACGAGCATGGCGATGCTTCGGACATCCCGGGAAGCCCGACCCACCCGGCCGATCACGATTGTTTCCAGTGCCAGGTGCTCAAGCACCTGTCGCGATGCGTCGTTCCCCAGATCGTTCCGCCGACAATCCCATTACCATCGGGTTGTCCGGTTCAGCCCCGCGTCCACGCAGAGCCGCAACACGCGGGCCGCATTGCGTTTCTCCCTCCCGTTCGCGGCCCACCCCTCCAAGTCGCCTGAAGCAGTTCCAGTCGGCGGCTTGATCCGTCGAATGTCGTCGCTGTAGACAGGTGGGTTTAGCCCGCCGCCGCGGCGACGACAGCATCGTCGTCTCGAGCCACCCTGTTGCGATTTCATCGGGAGGGTTCTGCAATGACTTCGTCGCCAGCATGCTTCGCATTAGTGTCACGCACGATACCAGGCGAGCCATCGGACTCGCCGCCTTCATGGCAAGCACCTGCTACTCCCCCGACGGGTTCGGCGCGCCAGGGCGCAATACCCGTCTGGATTCCGCTGATCTTGCTCGCCGCAAGTACCTTCCTTGTTGCGACCGATCCGGCCTTGGCGCACGGGTTCGCCGGAAAGCGGTTCTTTCCCGCCACGATTCAAACCGACGATCCGTTCGTTGC
>DATMNH010000029.1:0-11966 GCA_035568975.1 Casimicrobiaceae bacterium | reverse complement strand
GCTGTAAGGTATATTGAGGCGCATGAAAATCCCGAAGCGGCTGCAGCCGCTCGTCGACGATGGCGTGATCGACTCGGTCGTGCGTCAGCTCATGAGCGGCAAGGAAGCGATGGTCTTCGTGGTGCGATGCGGCGCGGAGTCGCGCTGCGCCAAGGTCTACAAGGAAGCCGACAAACGCAGTTTCCGCCAGGCCGTCGACTACACCGAGAACCGCAAGACCAAGAACAGTCGGCAGGCGCGTGCCATTGCGAAGGGCACGCGCTTCGGGCGCGAGGCGCAGGAGAAGGCGTGGCAGAGCGCGGAAGTGGGCGCGCTCTTTCGTCTTGCGGCGGCCGGAGTGCGCGTGCCCCGCCCCCACAATTTCCACGCTGGCGTGTTGCTGATGGAGCTCGTTACCGATGACGAGGGCAACGCAGCGCCGCGCCTGAACGACGTAAAGCTGACGCCGGAGATCGCGATCGACCTGCATCGCCGTCTCATGCGCGAAGTCGTTCGCATGCTCGGTGCCGGGATCGTGCACGGCGACCTTAGCGAATTCAACATTCTTCTGGGCGCCGACGGGCCCGTAATCATCGACCTGCCGCAAGCGGTGGACGCGGCGGGCAACAACCACGCGCCGCGCATGCTGGTTCGCGACGTCGACAATCTTCGACGGTTCTTCGGGGGATTTGCGCCCGAGCTTTTGGCCACCGATTACGGCAAGGAAATATGGGCGCTCTACGAGTCGGGCGGCCTCCACCCGGACGTCGAGCTCACCGGGCGCTTCGAGCGCGTCGAGACGACAGTCGACCTCGACGGCATCATGCGCGAGATCGACTCCGCGCGGCTCGAGGAAGCCGCCCGCCAATTACGATTGCAGGAACGCGAGTAGGCGATCGGGTCCGGTGACAACGCTGCGGTTGCGTCCATGCTCGGACGGCGTGATTTCCTTCGGATAGCGCGCAAGGAGCCGGCGCCGTGAGCAGCGACCTACACCTCCGCTAACATCCCGGACCCGCTCCAGCCGCCCGTTGCGGCAGCACGAGGTCGAACTGGAGGTCCCAGGAGAATGCTGGCTTCTGGCCGGCAATGGTGCCGGTGATCCTACGCCACAGGTTCGCCTTCAGGCAGGCTGATACTCGGTTGTATGTAGGGCAACAGACAGACGGCCCCGGTCGAGTGCTGGGACACTCTATTTTTGAGCTGTGCTTCTCATGTTCCTCGTCTGTGTTTCACCCGACGAAAGAAGGATGCGCCATGAATCTGAACTTGAGTATCGGCCCGCTTGTGTCGCTCATCGCCGGCATTCTCATTCTGGTTGTTCCCCGGCTGTTGAATTATATCGTTGCCATTTATTTGATCATCATCGGCTTGCTCGGGCTTTTTGGCGGCAGCTTTCATCTGAAATGAAGCGACCAATTGAGAATGGAGTGAGGCTCGCGCAGTGGAAATTGGGTTCCGATTGATGTTTCCCCCTGATATCAGGCAGAATCCAAGGCTTCCATAGAGGAGGCCGCTTGCATTCGGGCAGGTTTGGGGATGCCGCTTAAGCCGGCCGGGGTAGCAATATGTATTTCTGTGTAATCAGGTAACTCACTCCATTACGATTGGACAACGCCATGAACGCTCAAACCGCCTCGGTCACTCGATCCAAGCACGTTGCGCACGGGATCGCCGAAGCGAACTCCAGGTTCAGTCGAAATTATCTGGGCTTGCTGGCAAGCGCGGGATTCGCGGCCTTACTTTTGGTTTCCGCCCCGGCACTGGCCCAATCGCTGGGTACGGCGCAGAGCTTCGCGATCCTGGGTGGATCGGCCGTGAACGCGAACGGAGCCGGTAGCTCCGTCAACGGAGATGTCGGTGTCTCGCCAGGCAGCTCGATCACCGGCTTTCCGGCCCAGGCGAACGTGGTTCCACCATTCTCCTTTGCACACAGCGCTGATGGACCCGCGAACAACGCTCGGGCTTCTACGCTCACTCTGTACAATTTCCTAGCGGCCGCGGGGGGGGCCACTCCTATTCTTCCCGCACTGGATGGACAAAACCTTGGGCCAGGGACCTACACGACGGGGGCGGCTCTTTTGGCGGCTGGCGGGACCCTCACTCTCAACGGCGCAGGGACCTACATTTTCCAGGTAACGAGCTCGCTCACCGCCAACGTCGGCTCGAACGTTGTTCTGATCGGCGTCAACCCTTGCAACGTGTTCTGGCAGGTCACCAGTTTGGCGACTCTCAATGGAGCCACGTTCGCGGGCAATGTTGTTGCCCAGACGGGCGTCCACCTGGGTAGCGGCGCAAGTCTGACCGGTCGAGCCTTGGCCGCGGCTGCTGGCGATGTGACGATGGCGGGGACCAATACCGTCGGAGGGTGCAGCGCCCCCGGGCCCGGGTTGGCTGCGACAACGCTCAGCACAGTGGCTTCACCCAGCGTGGCACTCGGAGGGACGATCAGTGACAGCGCGACGTTGAGCGGCGGCGGCATCGGCGCCGCTGCTCCAACGGGAACGATTACCTTCAGCTTGTACGCTCCCAGTGATCCGACGTGCTCCAGCGCGGCGATCTTCACATCGACGGCGCCAGTCAACGGCAACGGTGCCTATTCGTCCGCGTCTTTCACGTCTGCGGCGATCGGTACGTATCATTGGATTGCCAACTACGGCGGTGACCTCAACAACGCGCCGACGGCAAATATCTGCAACGCCGCGAACGAGCTCGTGGTGGTGACTTCCTCGCCTCCCCCCGGGTTCAATCCCATCCCCACACTCTCCGAATGGGCGATGGTTCTGCTTGTCGCATTCCTGGCTATCGCGGGCTTTGTAGCGATCCGCCGGCGGGAAAGGTAGTCGTCACGGTTGTTTTCGATCCGGCGGCGATTCCGGGGGCACGCAAGTGCCCCTTTTTGTTTGTGATCTTACCCGCGACGGGCGGCCGCCACGACGCGAAACACCGTCGGATTTGCCCGCTGCTGCTTCGTAGTCGCCTACAGGCCGAGCCGATCCGGTCAGAGCCGAACGCGCGGTCCCACAGCGCGCCTAACGTGGGTAGTAGTTGGCGCCGGGCGGCGGTGCGTAATAGCTGTAGCGAGGACGGTAGTCCGGAGGCGGCGCGGAGAAAACCTGGGGCGGCGCGTAGTATCGCGCTCCCGCAGGCGGAGCGTAAGACGTCGCGGCGCCCCGGGGGGCGTAATACGTCGCGCCTGGCGGAGCGTAATCCGCAGCAACTGTCGCCGGCGCATAGTAGGGCGCCGTCTGCGGCGCGCCATAGTACGTGGGCGCGGCAGGCCTCCCGTAGTACCTGGGGCCGGCAGGCGGCTCATAACCGGGCGAGGCACCAGCATACGCGGGGCCCGGCGCGTAATAGGGCGGGGCCTGCGCAACCGCGGCCAGAATCGCAATCGGCGCGGTGATCACGGCTGCCGCGGTGGCGACGACGGCGCCGGCGAAACCCCAGATCAAACCACCGCCGTAATAACCGCCGTGATGTCGCCCTCCAGCAAGAGCAGACGCGGGTGCGACAGCGAGGGCGAAAGCGAGAAGGCTGGCGACCACGGGGATTCTGCTCTTCATCATCGGTACTCCCAAAAAGCGGCGCGGGATCTGGTACGGGCACAGTCCAATCGGGGTCATGCTAATGCGCCCGGTAATTAATCGCAACGGGAGCGCCTGCAAGAACCTTCCGTCAAAAGCCCGCTCGACCGCGAACCGCTACTTATTGTCGGAGATAGGCCTGAATATCGCAAACTAACGTAACATCCAGGCTGCGGGGCTATTGACACGACGCATCTTTGCGCGAAGCATTGGAAGCGCAGGAAGCTGAAGTGAACGCCACGCGGCTTGCCCGCGTGTGCAGTACAGAAATTGGTTTGGCAAACCTGTCGCAAGGCAGTGACGCAAAGCCTCCGGCCCAGCGAGTAGTTGCGGGGTAGCGGGGTTGCCGGCGGACTTCCGCCGTCACGCAAGATGGCGCGCAGCGTGCCGCGCGGCATCAAATCCACGTCACTGTCCCGCGACGTCATTACGGAGGCGTTGAGACGTGGACTCATCCGATCCTGGTTCCTCGCACGATCCAGCGCGAAGCAACGACTCATCTCGATCACCGCATCGGCCAGCGGCCGCTCCCGCGGCTCGCTCCGCCGCCAGTGTCCGCGCGCCTGACAAGTTGATCGCATCACACGCCGCCACGAGCGTCCGCAGATTGGTTGCCGATCAACGGTACTTCGGGCTTGAAGCGCGAGCGCTGCGCGCCGGCGCCGGGCGCGTGCTCGCACGTATGGCTGCGCAGGGCCCAGAACAGGCGCGGATCGACGTCCGCAGCCTGGGCTCGGATTTTCATCTCGATGCTGCAGCCAGCGGGCCGCTGCTGCAAGCGTTGCTCGCGGGCGGATTGCTGCACCCGGACGGTACTGGCGGTTATCGCCCGAGCGAGCGTTTGCGCGAATATGCGCTCGCTTGCGTGGTCGCGCCGTTGTTGCGTGCGCGTGCCAAGCGGCTGATCGACACAGCGTGTGAACTGGCCGCACGCATCAATGCCGACTGGGCTCGGAATCCTTTCCAGATCAAGACGCTCGCGGTGTCCGGCAGCTACATGAGCCGTCGCGATCAGCTTCCGGAACTTTCGCTGTGGGTGGTTCTACGTCCGCGTCCGAAAGCGCGGACACGGCGTTCGAAACCTTCGCTGAACAAAAGCGACGGCTTACGTGAGATCCTGATGGCGGTGAATGCAGTCAGCTCCTTCATCGTCGTGCGCATCGTGGCAGATAGGCAAGCCGTCCAGCGTCCGTTCAGCGTGGTGTTTCAGGCAAGCGAAGACATGATCGACAGTTCCGTGCCCGCGTGGGACAGGGTGCGCGATTGGAGCGCTTCGATCACTCGCCGGCTTGCCTCGAGATGAGCCAAGGCTTCCGTCGCATCGCCGACGTCGTGCTCGCGGCCGCGAACAACTACTGACCCTCTCCTTGAACTGAAGACAAGTGCCCGACAAGGAGACCCGGATGGTTCTGCCGTCCGATTCTCCTACAGCCTTGTGCAGAGATTCTAGCCGGAACCGCATAATACCAATTCCGCTCTAACGCCAGAAATATCGAAACAACAAGCGATTGCAAGGAACTGGCAATGCGCATTCTAGTCGTCGGTGCCGGCGCCATAGGTGGCTATTTCGGTGGCCGATTGCACGAGGCTGGCCGGGATGTCAGCTTCCTCGTGCGCCCCCAACGCGCCAGGGAGCTCGCGCAATCAGGCCTCGTGATCATCAGCCCGGCCGGCAATGCAACGCTGCGTGACGTAAAGACGGTGCTCGCAGAGAGCATCACGCCAGCCTTCGACCTGGTGTTGTTGAGTTGCAAAGCCTACGATCTCGGGAGCGCCATCCTGTCGTTCGCGCCCGCGGTCGGACCTTCCACCGCGATCCTGCCGTTGCTGAACGGCATGCGGCACTTGGACGAGCTGGACCGCAAGTTCGGAAAATCACGCGTGCTCGGTGGACAGTGCGTGATCGCGGCGACGCTCAACAAGGAGCGCGCCATCGTGCATCTCAACGACATGCACGCGCTTTCGTTTGGCGAGCGCGATGGCGGGATCTCCGAGCGCATCCAGGCCATTGCCACGGCGATGCAGGGTGCAAAGTTCGAGGTCCACGCCAGCGAAAAAATCGTGCAGGAAATGTGGGACAAATGGGTGTTCCTGGCCACGCTGGCGGGCGCCACGTGCCTGTTCCGTGGATCAATCGGCGATATTCTCGCGGCGCCGCAAGGCGCGGAGCGAATGCTGGATCTCTTGGAAGAGTGCCACGCGGTTGCAAACGCCAGCGGGTATCCGCTGCGCACCGACGTGAGCGAACGCATGCGCAAGACCCTCACCACTGCGAGCCCGTTAACGGCGTCTATGCTGCGCGACATCGAAGGCAACGCGAGGATCGAAGCCGACCATATCATCGGTGACTTGATCAGTCGTGCAGCCGTGCAGGGCAAGACGCCGATTGACCTGCCCATGCTCCGAATCGTCTATATCCATCTCAAGGCTTACGAAGCGCGACGAGAGCGTGGGCTGCATTGATGGGCGTGTGCCGAACGCAGTCACGAACATAGCGTACGGATCGCTGCGGGATAAGAAATACCTGCTTCGCGACAGCGATTATTTGCTGCCGCGGTACTTCGCAATCGCGCGCTCGAGATCCTTCAGCTCCTCGCAGGGCAGCAGGCATATCTCCTTGAGCGCCGCGAGGTGCCTCTCCGCGCCTGCCAGGTCCCCGGTCATGAGGTACGTCTCGCCGATGTACTCATGCGCGCCGCGATGGCGCGGGTCGAGCTCGATGGCGCGCTTGTAGTGCTTGAAGGCGAGGTCGTACTGCTTCAGGTTGCGGTAGGAAAAGCCGAGGCTGTTCTGCAGGTCCGCGTGGTCGGGATTGCGTACCTCCGCGCGCTGGAAAAGGCGCGCGGCCTCCGCCCAGTCCTTCTTCTCGACCGCCCGCTTGCCCGCGGCGTAGTCCTCGTCGCGCGTTGCGAGATCGGGATCCGCCTCGGACGGATCGGCGGCGGCGACCGGAGCGAACGTCGCGATCGCCGCGCACAACAGGGTCGCGCGAATGAGTCCGGCGAACCTGCTCAAAGTTGCGCGAATTTCTTCGCGCTCACCAGCTCCGGTCGCGCGGTGTCGGCATCCTTCGCGAGCGCCAATAGCTTCTGGTAGTAGCCGGCGGCTTTGGCGCGATCGCCTGCCATTTCCGCGGCGCGCGCGGAGCCAAGGTAGTTGCGGAAGCGGTTGGGTTCGCGCCGCTGCGAGGCTTCGAACTCCTTGAGCGCCGCATCGGGTTGCTTGACCTCCAGCAGCATCTCGCCCAGCAGCTCGCGCGCGGGAACGATGCGGCCCGGCGTGACGATGTGCTTCTCGTTCTTGTCCTCGAGGTCGGCGGCCGCGCGCATGAACTTGAGCGCCTCCTCGGACTTGCCTTCGCCCAGCGCGATCCAACCGGCCGCGGCCAGCCGCTGGACCTCGACCTCGGTGGCCCAGTAGGTGTTCTTCGCGGTGAGCAGCGCCTGGTGAAAGGATTCGAGCTGTTCGGCGTCCTTGCGGGCCGCTGCGAGATCGCCGCTGCGCGCGGCGCCCACACTGCGCGCGAAATACGTGATCGACTCGACGAAGGGATAGGTGCTGCCGATTGGCTGCAGCTTCGCCGCCTCAGCCCAAGCGCCGCGTTCGAAGGCATAGCGCGCCGGCATCGCGGCGATGGCATAGGGCGCCACGAAGCGCGTACTGGCGCCGCTCACTTTCATCGCTTCGTCGATGGCTCGACGAGCCTCGGCGTCGCGGGCGAGCTGCAGGTCTGCGTACACCATGTAGTCGCTCGCGTGATAGGCCTCGTCGGGTTCGTTGCCCGCCTTGGCCACTTCCCTCGAGCGCATGTTCGTGGCGGCGGACTCCTGCCAGGCGCCGACGCGCGTGAAGATGTGCGAGGGCATGTGCAGCGCATGCGGCGCATCTGGCGCGATGCCAGCATAACGGCGTGCTGCGGTGAGCCCCTTGTCGGCGATGGGCGGGGCGTCGTAGCTGTGGATCAGGTAATGCGCCACGCCCGGATGGTCGGGATACTTCTTGAATTCGTCCTCGAGGATGGCGGCCGCCTTGAGGTATGCGGCGTAGGTCTGGTCGGCTTGCGTCTGTGTCCCGGCGGTGTAGAGCGCGTAGAAGATCTGTGCCTCGTCGTCGGTGGGGTAGCGTTGGGCCAGCGCCTCGTAGGCCTTGGCGCGCGCGGCCTGGCGCTCTTTCTCGGGGCGCGTCGCGAAATCCTTATAGTAGGCCGCGACGGCTTCGATGTAGCCGCGCTCGCGCTCGGTCTTCGCGCCGATGCGGCGTCCCTCATCGATCGCCGCCTGTGCCTGCTCGGCGCCCTTGGGCGATGCGCCCTGCCCGGCCAGTGGATTCGACATCAGGATCGACGCGATTCCCCAGGTGGCGATCGCGCATTGCGGATCGTCCTTGAGCACGTCGCGGAAGGCCTTTTCTCCGGCCGAATACCAGAAGGAATGCAGCATGGCCACGGCACGCTCGAACGCCGGCTGCACCTTCGGATCGCAACTGGTCGGGAACGACACCTTGCCCAGCGGGCCGGTTTGCGAAGCCGTATCGTCCGCTTGGGCGAGGCCGTGGACAGCGAGAGCAAAAAGGATTGCAAGATGAAACAGGCGGAGTTTCATGGCGCCCTCCTGTGATGGGGTGAGAGGGAATGTCCCGCGTCCGTTACTGTGCACCGAGCGGCGGCGGCTAGTCAATGCGCCAATCTTCTTTCCCATCGCAGTTCCCACCATGTCCCCGTTGCGAATCGCCGTGGCCAGTCGCCAGAAGTTGTAAAAGTACTTGCCGTCAAGACCGCGATCAGCGGTATCGGCTCTTCAGCGGCTCGCGACGTTCCGGAAGCGTGAGGCGGCAAGGTATAGACGCACGCAGGTCTCGCGCTCGGAAACGAACGCATAATTGGCGCAGGCATCCTCGGCGATCACGACTTGCTGGAACGGGGTGCCGTCGCGCTGGAACAGTTCGGTGACGCCTGCCAGAAGCCCGATGGCGATGAGGGCCGACAGTGCGACGGCGACGATGGTCCTGACAACGTGGGGGCGGGCGAGCGTGGGCTTGGCGGCGTTCATGGCAGTCTCCTTACGGTCGTGTTTCGGTCGGGGTCCGGTGCTGCTCGGACGTACCTTCCTACTGGCGGGCCGCTTCAGTCCTTTAGCCGGGCTTAAACGTTCTGAAACACGTTCTGAAGGCGCGGACGTCGGAGTAGGTTCGCGGCAATCGCTGCCCGAGGCTCGAATAAGCGCGTTGCGCAAGCTGCTCGGGCCGCAGGCGATTGCTACCATCCCCTGGGCGCGAGTATCGATGGGCTCTGGCAGCTGGCGACGCATCGGCGCAGGCCTCCGGGCGCACATCAGCCCGACCATCCGAGGTGGCTGAGAAAGTCGCGCGTGCGGTCCGTCGCAGGAGATTCGAAGATCTGCCGCGGCGGGCCCTGCTCGACGATCCGCCCGGCGTCGAATACCGCAACCCAATCTGCCACGCGCTGCGCGAAGGCCATCTCGTGCGTCACCACGACCATGGTCATACCTTCCTGGGCCAGTATCTTCATCACGTTCAGCACCTCCCCGATCGTTTCGGGATCGAGCGCGGACGTCGGCTCGTCAAAAAGCATGACGTCGGGCTCCATTGCGAGGGCGCGCGCAATCGCCACGCGTTGCTGTTGCCCACCCGACAACGCGGCGGGCAGATTGGGTGCCTTGTCGGCGAGCCCGACTTTCGCGAGCATCGCGGTCGCGCGACGATCGGCTTCCGCTGCTGGCTTTCGCAGCACGGTGCGCGGGCCTTCGGCGACGTTCTGTTGCGCGGTGAGATGCGGGAAGAGCTCGAAGCTCTGGAATACCATGCCCATCCGCTGGCGCACGGCGCGCAGCGCGCGCTCGTCGCGCGGGAGGCGCGCGCCTTCGAACTCGATGTCGCCACCGTCGATCGTCTCGAGGCCATTGGTGCAGCGCAGGAGCGTCGACTTGCCCGAGCCCGAGGGACCGATCAGGCACACGACCTCGCCGGCATGGACGTCGAGCGACACGCCCAGCAGTGCCGTAAAATCGCCGTAGCGCTTCACCACGTCCAAGTAGCGAATGATCTTCGCCCCGGCAGCCTTCGCGCGTCCCGCACCGGGTGCGTTCATTCCGTCACCCTGATGCGCCGCTGCATCCAGTCGACGAGCTTGGCCTGCGGATACCCGAGCAGCCAATACAGCACCGCCATGGCGGTCAGCATTTCCAGCACCCGGAACGTTTGCGCTCGCACCTGCATCGAGACGTAGGCAAGCTCGGTCACCGCAATCACCGACACCAGCGACGTATCCTTGAACAGCGACACCCAAGTGCTCGCGAGCACCGGCAGAATTCGTCGCAGGGCCTGCGGCACGATGACCCTGCGCAACGCCTGTGCACGCGTCATTCCGAGCGCCATCGCCGCTTCGACTTGCCCGCGGCGAATGGAGTTGATGCCTGCGCGAAAGGTCTCGGCGTTGTACGCCGTCACGTTCAGCGACAGCGCCGCGAGCCCGGTTGCGAGTGGCGAGAGCCCGAGGCCCGTCAGGATCGGCAGCACGTAGAACGCCCAATACACGACCAGGATCAGGGGCAGGTTGCGAAAGAGCTCGACGTAACCGGTCGCAAGCGCGCGCACCGGACGCCAGGCGTAGAGGCGAAGAACGGCGACGAGGATCCCGCAGGGGACCGCGATGGCCATCGTGGCAATGGTGAGCAGAAAGGTCGTCGCGGTGCCGGCGATCAGCGCATCGCGGTGTTGCCACACCACGGACCAATCGAGCGTCATCGCCGGCAGCGCCTGCCCATGTCACGACCTCCCCAGATGGGCAACGCGGCGGTAGAAGCGGTCGACGCCGCGCGTGACGGGAAAGAGCATCAGGAAGTACAGCAGCATCGCAAAACTGAATACCTCGATCGGCTGAAAGCTCTGCCCCGCTACCGTTTCGGATTGGCGCATGAGCTCCGGGACGGCGATCACGGAAGCGATCGCGGTGTCCTTGATGGTGATCGACAGCAGTGAGCCGAAGGCTGGCAGCATGCGCACGATCGCCTGCGGAAGGAGGATCCGTCGCACGACCTGGGCGCGGGACATGCCGAGCGCCAGCGCTGCGCGGGTCTGTCCCGGCCGGACCGATTCGATGCCGGCGCGCACGATCTCCGCGGCATAGGCCGCTAGATGAATGGTCAGGCCGATCAGCGCGGCGGTGAAGGGGGACATCGTGACGCCGGCGACGATCGGCAATGCGAAGAAGGTCCATACCAGCACCACGAGCACCGGAATCGCACGCATGGAGTCGATGTAGAGCACGATCGGCACGCGCAACCAGCGAGGGCCGTACAGGCGAAGGAGCGCGATGAACAGGCCCGCGGCGAGGCTCGCGAAGCCGGAGACCGCCGACAAGAGAATCGTGATCCAGACGCCGTAGGCGAGGAATCGCCAGTTGTCGCCGATAACGGCGAGGTCGAATTCCATCGGATGACGGCGGAGTCGCCGGCGCCGCCTACTTCATCGTATCGATGACGCGCGCCTCATCCTTCTTGAGCTGCGGCTCGATTTCTTTTTCTACCGCGCGCGTCCATTGCAGGAAGGCCGGCTGGTTCTTGTCGATGGCCATGCCGACCGGCGCCGCCTTCTCGGTGCTGTTCTGGCAGTTGTTCTCTTTCGGAAGCACCGCGAGCTGCTTGAGCTTCCGCCCCATCGCCACCCACGGAACGCGGTTGATGGGCACCGCATCCGCGCGCTTGGCCATCACTTCCTCGACCGGCGCCACGCCCGAGCCGGCGACACCGCGCAACTGTGCCTTCGGGAAGCGCTCCTTGACCCATCCCTCCTCGCCGCCGCCGGTGTAGTAGGCAATCGTGATCTCGGGCTTGTTGAGCTCGTCGACGCTCTTCGCGCTCGCAAATTTCGGATTCGAGGCAAGACCGAACATGCACACGCTGGTGCTGGAGTAGATCACGAAGTCGACGACCTTCAGCCGGTCGGCCGTTTCGGCGAGCGGCGTCACCGAAATGTCGACCTGGTTCGATGCGAGCACGGGCACCTTGGTCTCGTGGCTTACCGGAACCGCCTCGAGCTTCACGCTCAGGCGCTTGGCGTATTCGTTGGCGAGCAGCCACGCGGGACCGCTCCAGGCAGCGCCTTGCCCGGTCGTGTTCTCCACCAGCCAGGGCGCGTTCGCGAGCACGCCGATGCGGAGCACGCCGGCCTTTTTGATGGCGTCGATCCGTGGACTCGCGCCCGGCGCTGGTACGGGAACGTCGGCGAAGGCGGGCCCGCATAGCGCGAGCGCCAGCAGCACCGCAAAACTGCGGTCAATGCGTTTGGACATGGTTCCTCCGGAGCTTGCCGGCGTTTACCGGCTATGGTGCCTGGTCGCGATCATCGACGAGGCGGTGCGGCGTGTCAAACCGCGAGCGCCAC
>DATMNH010000028.1:0-80343 GCA_035568975.1 Casimicrobiaceae bacterium | reverse complement strand
CGCGGGCAGCAGATCGTGCTCGAAGCCAACCCCAACTTTCGCGACGTGCGCTTTCCCGAGAGCTCGCAGGCCGAAGACCGCGTCCTGCTTGCCAAAATGCGTGGAAAGAAGCTGCCTGCCATCGGCCGGGTCGAGATCAACATCATCGAGGAATCGAATCCGCGATTGCTTGCATTCGAGCAGGGCGGGCTCGATTACATCATCGTGCCCACCGATCTCGTGCCCAAGGTTCTGCAAGGCGACAAGCTCAAGGCCGAATACGCGAGCCGCGGCATCGTGCTAGGCAGGGGAGTCCAGCCTGCCATCGTCTACACCTATTTCAACATGGACGATCCGGTGGTCGGCGGCTATACCAACGACAAGATCGCGCTGCGGTGCGCGATCAGCATGGCGTACAACATCGATGACGAGATTCACGTCGTCCGGGTCGATCAGGCGGAGGTCGCCACGCAGCCGATTCCGCCCAATGTCATCGGCCACGATCCGAATTTCAAAGGCGACGCGCCCTACAACATCGCCGGTGCCAAGGCGTTGCTCGACAAGTTCGGTTATATCGACCGCGACGGCGACGGATGGCGAGATCTGCCGGACGGGAAGCCGCTCAAGCTGATGCTGGCATCGGACCCGTCTGCGATCTACCGCCAATTCGACGAGCTTTGGCAGCGAAGCATGAACGCGGTGGGCATCCGCATCGAGTTCCTCAAGCAGAAGTTTCCCGACACGCTCAAGATGGCTCGGGCCGGACAGCTTCAGATGTGGGGCCTTGCGAACACCGTAAGCAACGACGAAGGCAGCGGTTTCCTCGACCTCTTGTACGGTCCCCACAAGGGCGTCTCGAACCTTTCCCGGTTCGACCTCCCTGAGTTCAACGCGCTTTACGACGAGGCCAAGCGACTACCGAGCGGCCCGAAGCGCGTGCAGCTCTTCCGCCGCATGTCTGCGCTGGTCACCGCGTACGCCCCGTGGAAGCTTCACGCCTATCGCATCGAGAACATCGTCGTTCATCCATGGATCCTGGGCTACAAATACAGCACCTTCGATTCGCACCCATGGATGTATTTCGACATCGATCTCGAGCGGCGCAAGGCTCCGGGCAAGTAGACGGCGCGTGAGCGTCGAGCGACGCACACCAATTTCTTTGTCGGTTGGGCCGCTTTCTGGCAGAGTAATGGCGGACCGTGATGCTTGGGCGACAGGCGCCAATCATGCCGTTGCCACCATGGACCGATTCCAATTCAACCAAGGGAAGAATGATGATGAAGACTGCCAACCTGATTCTCCGGCTGACATCGGCCGCGATATTGTGCGTGCTATGCGCTACGGCGTACGCGCAGGAAAAACCCTACACGGAGGGCTCCATCTGGAGCATAAGCATGATCCGGGTCAAGCCTGGCATGCTGGATGTCTATATGCGCGAGGTTCTGCCGCTGCGTAAGAAGATCAACGAGGAGGCGAAGAAGCAGGGACTCGTCGTTTCCGATCACATATTCAGTGGAACCTCGATGGGGCGAGACGATTGGGACGTGATGTTCATGACCGAATACAAGAACTGGGCGGCCTTCGATGGCATCGCGGCGAAGTACGACGCAATCGCGAGCAAGATCATTGGCTCCGAAGACAAGCAGGTCCAGCTGATGACGAAGCGAACCGAGACACGGGAGATTATCGGTAACAAGACCATGCAGGAACTGATACTCAAGTAGCCAGACCGGACTTGGGTGACGTGACCGACGCTTTTCTTCTCGACAAAACGCGGGCACGTCACCCTATCGATCGCTAGACCCGAAGAAGGCACGGAGCTCGGCGTAGGTTTCATCGGGCACCTGTTCCGCCGGGTAGTGCCCGCAAGGCAGCATCCTTCCGTGGACGTCGACCGCGCGCTCGAGCCAGGCTTCGATCGGCCGGTAGCTGCGGTTGACATGGCTACGCTCTCCCCACAGGACGAGCATCGGGATGGATAGCTTGGTCCCCAGATCGGCTTCATCGTGGACGAGATCGATGCCGACCGCCGCGCGATAATCCTCGCAGACCGCGTGAATGTTCTCGGGCGTGCAGCAGCGAATGTACTCGGCCAGGGCCTCGGGAGTGAACGCGCTCATGCCGACGCCTTTCTTGTCCAGCTTCTTCCGGATGTAGCGCTCGAGACCGTAGGCAATCAGCATCTGCTCGGGATAGTCGTAGGGCTGCGCCATGAAAAACCAGTGGTAGGAATCGACCGCCCACTCCTTTTTGATGTTGTTCAGCATGTGATGCGTGGGCACGATATCGAGGAATGCGACTTTCTTCACCCGAGGCGAATGATCCAGCGCCATACGGTGCGCGACCCTTCCGCCGCGGTCGTGGCCGCATACGTAAAATGAATCGAAACCGAGCGCGGTCATCACCTCCACCTGGTCCTGGGCCATCGCGCGGAACGAGTAGCCGATGTGGTCTTCGCCGCCGTCCGGTTTCGAACTGTCGCCGTAGCCTCGAAGGTCCGATGCCACGACCGTGAACTGCTCCGCGAGCCGCGGTGCGATCTTGTGCCACATCACATGCGTCAGCGGGTTGCCGTGCAACAGCAGGAGTGGGGGCCCGGATCCGCCATGACGCAGATTGATGCGCGCACCGGAGGTGTCGATCCGCGTATGCATGAAGGCTTCGAACATGGCGGACGCTCTTAAGGTTTGTCGCGAGTGTGCTGATCGGCGAGCTGCGCCAGCACCGCATCGCCGACTTCGCGCGTGGTGGCCCGTCCGCCGAGGTCCGGCGTCAGCACGCCGGCACCCGTAGTCGCTTCGATGGCGCGCACGATGCGCGCGGCTTCGCTCGCGAGGCCGAGATGGTCGAGCATCAGCGCCGCGCTCCAGATTGCCGCAATCGGGTTGGCGATTCCCTTGCCGAAGATGTCGGGTGCGGAGCCGTGCACCGGCTCGAACATGCTCGGGTGCTTTCGTTCGGGATTGATGTTGGTGGAAGGCGCGATCCCGAGGCTGCCCGCGAGCGCGCTGCCGAGATCGGAAAGAATATCGCCAAAGAGGTTCGACCCGACGACCACGTCGAGGCTTTCCGGATGTAATACGAAACGGGCTGCCATCGCATCGACCAGCCCTTGGTCGGACTCGACATCCGGATGCGCCGCGGCTATACGGGCAAACGTTTCGTCCCATAACACCATCCCGTATTGCTGGGCGTTGGATTTGGTGACGCTCGTCACCTTGCGCCGCTTGCGGGTGCGCGCCAGCGCGAATGCGTAGCTGATGATCCGTTCACACCCTTCCTCCGTGAACAGCGAGGCCTGCAGGGCAATTTCCTTGCCGCGGCCACGACCGCGCAAGTTGCGGCCGCCGATGCCCGCGTATTCGCCTTCGCTGTTTTCGCGCACGATGACCCAATCCATGGTTTCGCGCGTTGCGCCGACGAGCCGCGGCTCGATTCCCGGCAGCAGGCGCACCGGACGGACGCATGCGTATTGGTCGAAACCCTGGCAGATCGCGAGCCGCAATCCCCACAGCGAAACGTGATCGGGCACACCCGGCCAGCCGACGGCGCCGAAGTAGATCGCGTCGAACGGCGAGAGTCGCAGGAGCGCGTCGTCGTCGATCATGCGCCCCGTACGCAGGTAGTACTCGCAACCCCATGGGAACGATTCGTACTCGAACGCGAGCGTGCCGCCGCTTGTCGCAGCCAGCCGGTCGAGCACGCGCAGCCCCTCCGGGACCACTTCGTTGCCGATCCCATCGCCGGGTATGACCGCGATCCTGAATTTCCTGTTCACGCTCGCTCCGCACGCTTGATGCGCAGGTGATGCGTGAGCTCGCCCACGTCCTCCAGCGTTTCGATGCGCCATACGAGATCGATCACCGTTCGCGTCTGCGCGCCGTCGAGGCCGCCCCACGCAGCGCATTGCCGGAACTTCTCCTTGAGCTCGTCATCGCTCATTGGATTTGCGGGACTGCCCTTGCCAAAGTCCGCGGCGCCTTTCACCACGGTTCCGTCGTCGAGCTCGACTTCGATGATCGTCGTCATCTTGTCGAAGCCGGCGGCCTCGGCTTCGGCGCTGACGCCGAAGTCCACCCGTTGCAGCAAGGCCTGCACGTCGGGGCGGTTGACCACCTCGTCGGTGAACTGCTCGAGGCCGGCCTTGCGCTCGATGAGCAGGATCGCCATGCAGAATTCCATGCTGAACTTCGCCTGCAGCTCGTTACAGGGGCGATGATGGATGAGCGCATTCGGCATGTTGTGATTGGTACCGACCGTGACACGTTTGATCCGCGCCGGTCGCAGATCGTGACGATGAATAAGATCGAGCATGACGCTCATGCCCGGATGCGTGAGCGACCCGCTGGGATGCGGCTTGATCGAGACACCGGGAAAAGCGAAGGTCCACGGATTGCCGAGCTTGCCGTCGATCATGTCGGCGCTGTAGCCGCCACCTGCGGCCCGAAAAAATCCCCGATCGGCCTCCAGTCCGTTCGGCGATGCAGTAAAACCGAGCGCCGCCATCTCGGCCGCGACCGCTCCGCTTTCAGCGGCGCGTCCCGCGTGAAAAGGCTTGGTCATGGTGCCGAAGTTTTCGCGCAATCCGGCCGCCTGCGTAGCCCCCAGGCTCAACGCGCGGCGCGTGGTTTCGCGATCGAGCCCGAGCAGCTTCGCGGCTCCCGCGGCAGCGCCGATCGCGCCGCAAGTCGCGGTGCTGTGAAAGCCGTGCTGGTAATGGCGCGGCAGGATGGCCTCGGCCACCTTGCATTCGACCTCGACGCCGACTTGATACGCGGTCATCAGGTCACGGCCGCTCTTTCGATCCCTTTCGGCGAGCGCCAACACCGGCGGCAGCGCCGGCGCCGTCGGGTGCGTGAGCAGGCCGTAAACGCGATCCTTGGCAACGGCGAGCTGAGTGTCGTCGTAGTCATCGGCGTGAATGGAAATCCCGTTCGCGAATGCCGCGAAGCGGGCGGGAAGGCGCATGTCGCTTCCGATGACGGTGCTGCCGTCTTCGGTTGCAATGCCCAGCGCGGCAAGGTAGCGCCGGGTAATGTAACCGGTTTGCGACGCGGCGCCGGCGAGTGCCAAGCCGATGCCGTCGAGCACCGAACGCTTGCCGAGGTGGGCCACGTCGGCAGGGACGTCCTGTCCGCGCGTGGCGACGACGAAGCCGGCAATGTAATCGGTAAGGGATGCGTCGTGGGAATTGTCGGCGGTTGCTTGCGATACGGGCATGGGGTGAGTCGTCTTCCGTTTAAGGGATCGATGCGGCAGCGGCCGTGTGCGTGAGCGCTTCGCCCCTGCGACCGGAAGCAAGACGCGCGCACAGTCGGACTGCGTGCTCCAGTGCGCCGGTCGTAGCGACGCCCTTGCCGACGATGTCGAACGCGGTGCCGTGCGCGGGGGTTGTGAACACCGTCCGCAGTCCGGCGGTGACGGTTACGCCACGATTGAAGCCCTTCAGCTTGGTGGCGATCTGACCCTGGTCGTGATACATCGTCAGGACGCCGTCGTAGTCGCCGGCAAAGGCTTTGAGGAATATGGTGTCCGAGGGAAAGGGACCCCGGCACCGGATGCCACGCTCGGCCGCCCGCGCAACCGCGGGCGCGATGATCTCGATTTCCTCGCGGCCGAAAAGGCCGTTCTCGCCGCCGTGCGGATTGAGTGCGGCAACAGCGATGCGTGGCGCTTCAAAGCCGGCGCCGCGCATGGTGCGGTCCGCAAGCGTGATGGCCTCATCGATTCGGCCCGGCGTGATCTGGTCGAGCGCCGTCCGGAGCGATACGTGCGAGGTCACCCGCGACATCCACAGGTTGTCGAGAACGTTCATCTCTCCGAAATAGCCCTGGTGCCCGGTGAGATGCGCGAACATCTGGTGCTCGTCGTTGAAGCGCCAGCCTCCGGCGTGGAGGGCGGCCTTGTTGAGCGGCGCGAAAGTAATGCCAGCGATCCGGTCGGCGAGGGCTAGATCGATCATGCAGCGAAGAGTCTCGCCGCTGATGCGACCCGACTCCGCCGATACGCTTCCGCGGGGCAGGGCGGACGGGTCGAGATTGCCAAGGTCGATGATCGGAATTTCGGTGCGCGACCAATCGACGTCCTCGGGTGCCGGATAGCTCCGCCACACGACACCGACGCCCGCATCACGAGCACCCCGTTCGAGCACCCGTGCGTCGCCGACGACCAAGAGGCGCGCGGCGTCCGCCAGGCGTCGATCCGCGAGCACGCGCGCACACTGCTCGGCACCGATACCGGTAGCGTCACCGAGCATCAGACCCAGCAAAGGCAAGCCTCGGGTTTCGCTGCCACTCATGTCGACCTCCGATCGGTAAAGTGGTTGATCAGCAGGATCATCGCGAAGGTGATCAGCAACATGGTAATGGAAAGCACCGCGATCGGCCCCCAATCGTTGCTCTCGCGCAGGTCGAACATGGTGACCGAAATCGTCTTGGTGCGCGCGGTGAACAACAGTATCGTGGCGGAAAGCTCGCGTATCGATCCGATGAAGATGAAGATCCAGGTGGCGATCACGCCGTTTCGTATCAACGGCGCCGTGATATCGAACAGAGCGCGCAGCCTGGTGGCGCCAAAGATGCGGCTCGCGTCCTCGAGCTCCGGATGAACGGACTTGAGCGATGCGGCTATTTGCTGATAACCGACCGGAAGCTCCTTCGTCAGATAGGCGAGGAAGATGATCGACAGCGTCCCGTAGAGAACGAAAGGGGGTTGCGTATAGGAGAGAAAGAGGCCGACGGCGAGCACGATGCCGGGAATGGTGACTGGCGCCGTCGCCAGAAAACCGAGATAGCGATGTCCCCAGACGAGCTTCCGCAGGCTCAAATAACCCACGGTCGTTACCAGGATGGTGCCTGCGGTCGCCGCCGCAATACCCAGCAGAAACGTGTTCTCGAGCGCGAGCCGCGTCTGGCTGAATTCGAAGAACACGAATCGCCAGTGTTCGAGCGAGAGATTGCCGGCAACCGGACCGGACCAATTCTTCACGAATGCGGTGCGCACCAGCACGCCATACGGCAGCACGATCGACGAGCCAAGCACCAAAGCAAACAATGCCAGCGCCGGGGTCGTCCATGCGCCGAGGCGAATCTGGCGTGTGCCCGTGCTCTTGCCGCCGATCACCGAGTAACCGCGCCGGCCCATGATCGCCGACTGTGCCTTGAGCAATACGACGGTGATGAGCAACAGCGGCAAGGACACGGCGGCGGCCAATCCGAGCTGCGGTGGAAACTGGAACAGGCTCCAGATTTTCGTCGTCATCGTATCGATGCCGGCGGGCAGCGCCAGGATCGCGGGCGTCCCGAAAAGCGTCATCGACTGCAGAAAGGCGATCAGAAAGCCCGCCAGCAGCGCCGGCGCGACCAGCGGCAGCGTGATATGGAGAGCGGTGCGCCACGCGGGCGCGCCGAGAATTGCCGAGGCTTCCTCGAGCTCGCTGGGAATCACGTCGAGGCTGTTCGCGACGAAGGTGAACACGTAGGGAAAAGTGTACAAGGCCATGACAAACACCATGCCGCCCGCGGAAAAAATGTTGATCAGCGGCGTGGCCTCGAACGGCTTCAGTCCGAACAGCGCGTAATACCACTGGTTGATCAGCCCGGCGTTCGGGCCGCCCAGCAGCACCCATGCGAAGGCGCCGAGAAACGGCGGCGTCACGAACGACGCAAGGATCAGCGTGCGCAGCAGACGCTTGCCCGGCAAATCGGTGCGCGACACGAGCCAGCTCATCGGCGCGGCCGCAAGAACGCACAGCACACCGACGGCCGCGGATGTCCACAGCGTGGTCAGCAGCGGTTTCACAAACGCCGGGTCGGCGAACAACTGGTGATAGTGCTCGAGGGTCAGCTGCCGCGCGTCGCCGGTGAGGCTCGTCATCAACAGGCGCAACATCGGCAGCAGCACCAGTGCCGCGAGCAGCAGAACCAGCGCGATCGCGAAAGGCGCGGTCCAGTCGAAGAACCGCGGCCGTGTCGCCACCGGGCTCGAGAGCATGGCTTCCATATCGGTGTCGCCCAGTGTTGTCGTTCAGGCGGCCTGAAGTCAGTTGCCGAAGAGCGCCGTGTACCGCTTCTTGATCTCAGCCACGAGCGGCAGCATGGCCGCCGGGTCGTCGGGCAGTATCTTGATCTGTGCGAGCGGTGTTCGCCCGGGCGGGTCCTTGACATCGGGATGGAGCGAACGCGTACCGCCCTCGTTGACCGCCAGTTGCTGGATCTTGGCGGTGTAGAGAAAATTCTGCAGGACTCGCGCGGCATTGGGATGCGGTGCATCGGCGAAGATCGCCGTTGGCGAAGTCACGAAAGGCGTCCCTTCCTTCGGGTAGATGATCGCCACCGGGCTCTTGGCATCGATCTCGATGAACATGTTGTATTCGTTGCCGTCGACCATCACCGCCCGTTCGCCGCTGGCGATGCTCTTCGGCGTCGCCGTGGTCGACTGCAGTTGCTGCACCCCCTGCTTGGACAGCTTGTCGAGATAGTCCCAGCCAAGCGCCTTGACGATCGCGTAGGTGCCGGTCAGGCTGGTGCCGCTGTAACCCGGATGCGATTTGACCAGCTTGCCTTTCCATTTGGGATCGAGAAGGTCGAGATAGCCCGTCGGCGCGTCCTTTGCCGGCACCAGGTTGGTGTTGTAGCCCATCACGGAGAGCGTTGCGCGCCATGCCGCGAAATAACCCTCCGGATCCTTGAACTGCGCGGCGTAGCGCTTCACGTCGGGCGGGGTATGCGCCGCGAGCCACTTTTGCTGTTTCCAGTAGATGAAGTGCGAAGCATCGGACGAGTTGACGACGTCGACGTTCTTGATGCCCGACTGGTACTCCTGGTTGATCCGCTGGAACACGCGCTCCGATCCCGATCGTTCGACCTCGATCTGGATATTCGGATATTCGGCACGGAAGGCCTTGGCGATCAACTCCGCGACCTTGACGTCGATCGACGAATACCACACGACCTTGCCTTCCTTGGCGGCCGCCGCCAGCATCGCGGGCGTCGTCTCCTGTCCGGCGGCGGGCGCCGCGATCGCGCCGGCGAGCAGCATGATCGGGAGTGCCATGACGCAATTCCACCTCATGGTGATCCCCTTCCCCAATTGAGTGACAAATGTCGCAAGATTGCCGTCGTTCCCGCTCATTTTGGTAACTAGCGGGAGCCCAGTGTCTTGCTTCATATAACGTCGCTGGGTCCCCGCGTGCGCGGGGACGACGAGCAAATTTTTCAGTTGGCAAGGCCGCGACATCGCTCCGCCTTGAACCTCACCCTCACCTTCGATCCGTCGTGGACCGAGAGGTCGGCGGGTGCGGCGATCAACACATGCTGCCCTGCTACATCGACGACGTAATCGCGATGACTGCCGAGATACGCCTGGCCCCGCACGGTTCCTGCCAGCGTGTTTTCGGCGTCGATACCGTCGCCCGCCAACAACTCCACATCGTGCGTCTTGACGCAGAAGCTCATCGGCTTGCCGGGTCCTGCGAAGTTGCCCTGTCCGATATCGAGGGTATCGCCGGCGACTTGGACCCTGTTTCCCGACAGGTGCGTCACGCCAATGACATTGCTTGCGCCAATAAAGCGAGCCACGAACTCCGAATTAGGACGCTCGTATACGTCTTCGGGCGTTCCGATCTGCTCGATGCGCCCGGTATTCATGACCACGATGCGATCGGCCATGGTCATCGCCTCCACCTGATCGTGCGTGACATAGACCGAGGTGTAGTGGAATTCGTCATGCAGCCGGCGTATCTCGAAGCGCATGTCGCCGCGGAGATTGGCATCGAGATTGGACAGCGGTTCATCCAGCAGCAGAATGTCGGGTTTGGTCGCCAGCGCTCGCGCGAGCGCAACGCGCTGTTGCTGACCGCCGGACAATTCCGATGGATAGCGCTCGGCCTGTTCGCTCAGCTTCGTGGCCGCCAACAGGACATCGGTGCGGGATTGCCGTTCCGGCTGCGGCATCGATTTCATTTTCAGGCCGTAGCCGACATTCTGCCGAACCGTCATGTGCGGCCACACGGCATAGCTCTGGAAGATCATGCTCATGTTGCGCCGCTCGGGCGGAACGACCGATCGGACCGATGACACCACCTTGCCGCTAACGCGGATCTCGCCCGAGTCGGGTTCGAGGAAGCCCGCGATCATGCGCAAAGTGGTCGTCTTGCCGCAGCCCGACGGACCCAGCAGACAGACAAATTCGCCGTGTTCTACTGACAGGTTGATGCCGTCGACGGAAACCACACCCGGGTAGCGCTTGGTAAGGTTTTCGAGCTCGAGCTTAGCCATGTAGGCGACGGAACCTGCCGGGAACCACCACGACGGCAAATTCCGATTGACGTGAACGACATGCGCGAAAGTCTAGCACGTGTGTCCGCGCCTCCCGCCAATCGCGCGGCCTCCCACACACTCGGCGCGAACAGCACCCGCTTAACTACTGGCAAACGGTCCCGGCGGGCGCTTGAAACAATTGCCGGGTAATGTTCTTTGTTTGCGTTTCTGCGTTGACGTTGTACGCAAATGTGCCAGTGTTGCCGTCAGCGAAGGTAAACCTCGCCGTGCCAACGACTGTCCCGATCGCGCCTCCGGGGCTGCCCAATGGAGGAAACGGTACCGCGTTAAAGGGCGGTCCGGTGAAGCGATATAGCGTTCCCATGTAGGTACCCGGCGCGATCTTCGGCGTGGTTGCCACCAGCCACATCGGCGTGCGGTCGTGGTCGTAGGTAAACCAGGTGGCAAAGATCGTGTCGCCCTGGTGCGTAAGATTGACCCCCCACCCGGATTCCGAACCGCCTGGTGCGGCCCACCACAAGTCCTGGTAGTTTGCCGCCGCGGCAAAATTCGGCTGCGCTCCGTAGACGCAGGTAGGCAACGGACCGAACACCTGTCGGGTGAGCGATTTGGTCTGCGGCGTGCCATTCACGATGTAATTGAAGCTGGCTCGGTTGACATCGCTGAAGCTCAGCGTCGCCGTGCCAACGCCGGTCGCGGTCGCGCCCCCAGGGCTGTTCATTGGAGGAAATGGCATCGCGCTGAACGCCGGGCCGCTGGTTTCGACCAATTGCCCGGTGTAGGTGTCCGGGTTGGTACCTGTCTTGTCTGCCGTCATCGACAACCACCAGCCCTTGCCTGTCAAGTCGTACGTGAACCAGGTCGCGAAGATCCTGCTGCCTTGGTGCGCGAAACTGATGCCCCAGCCGGCCTCCGAGTTAGCTGGGGCGTTCCACCATAGGCCTTGCGCCTGGACGCCCGCCGCGGCGATGCCAGTAGTCGCCCCCAACACGGCCGCGCCAGCATCGAGCATGCCGGCGCCGCAGGTGTCGATGGTGCAATAGCACTGCAATTGGTCGACAGGATTGCCTAAGGCGTCGAATTGCGGGGGCGTGCACTGAAGCACCGCGGTGCCGTCACCGTTGTCGCCACCCGTGGTCGGGAACGGTCTCGCCGTGGCCTCCAGCGCCAACCTCACCTGCGCCGGCGTCATCGATGGCTGCGCCGAAAGCATCAACGCGACCGTGCCGGCCACGAGCGGCGCCGAGAAGCTCGTGCCCAGCGACGGGTTGAAGCTGTCGGTGTAGATCGGGGCGAGCGGGACGGTCGCGCCGGAGTTGGACGTCGTCAGAATCGGGTATAAGCACGGGGAACCCGCTGTGACGTTGACGCAGTTGCCGCCGGGCGCGCTGATCGCGATCTCGGGTCCGAGATCGGAGAAGCCGACCTTGGTGCCAGCATGGCGCAACCCTGCTACGGCGATAACCCCGTCGCAATTGGCGGGCACACCGACGGCGTGACCAGCAGAATTGCCGGCGGCAGCCACGATCACCGTGCCGGCAGCATTGATTGCGGTCACGGCGTCCTGATACGCGGCAGTGCACGCTCCCTCTCCGCCCAGGCTCATATTGATGACCTGGGCGCGGTTCGGGTTAGCCGGCACGCCGGGCACCGTCATACCAGCGGCCCAACGCATACCCGCGATGATGTCGGAGTCAAAGCCGCCGCACTTGCCCAGCACACGCACCGGCAGAACGCGGACGTTGCGTCCCACGCTGGCCATACCGATGCCGTTGTTGGTGAGTGCGGCGATCAGTCCCGCAGTTTGCGTGCCATGCCAGGAGCTGCTCTCCGGAGTCGTCGAGCACTGGAAGAACGGTCCCCCGCGCTGTGAGATTTCCGCCTGCGTCAGCCAGTCCCCCGGATCAGACGGGTCGGGATCACGCCCATTGCCGTCGTTGGCCTCCGCCGCGTCGCTGATCATGTCGTAACCCGGCAGCAAATTGCCGCCGGCCGCAACGGCCAGCAGATCCGGGTGATCGAAACGCACCCCGGTATCGAGCACCGCCACCACGACCCCTGGACTGCCGGTCGTGACATTCCAGGCCGCCTCGACGTTGATCGACGACTGCACCGCACCCGTCGGCGCCCGCAGGTACCACTGGCCCACGGCCGGGCCGTTGCCTCCCACACCGTCGGCATAGAGCGGATCGTTAGGGGCCACGAAATGGCGCCGACGCTGGTCGGGCACGGCATATTCGACATCGCCTTCGAGCGCCAGTCGCTGCGCCAGCTCGGCCGATGTGATGCCACTGGCGAATACCACCTGTGAGCGATCGGACACGGTGCTGCCGGCACTCATCGCCAAACCAAGCCGCTGGCCGAGTGACTGGGCGCGACTGGTCGCGCGTGCGGTGGCGGAGAGCACCTGTTCGCGCAGGAGAGGCGAGTCGGCTTTGAGCTTGACGATTACGCGCGCAGTGTCATCGGTGACAACAGCGCCCGCGGTCTGCGCTTGGATTTGCACCGGGATCGACGCGAGCATAGCCGCGCACAATAGGACAAGGCTGTGACGGGTCATGCGCATCGACTGTGGCTCCATTATGGCTGGCCGCACATGTAGGTAAGGAAAAGGGCCGGGATTCCAGAGACGAGCTGGAGTATTCCGGTGAAGGCGGCCGCCTCACTAGGATACACAGCGCAGTCCACCGCGCGCAATGCCGGTGAGCCTCTGTTTACACACTGTTACACCGGGCTCCAGGCATCACCCGGCCAGGAGCGCCCGTCGTGCAAGTCCCGACAGTGCTTGCCGCAGCTTTCCCAGCGCTACCTGCTCGGGATCACCTGGCCACGCGAGCGTGGCGAGCTCTCGCTCAGTGCGCTTGCCGGTGAGCATGGGGAGGAGTCGCCGCGCCTCGTCGTCGATAGCGATCGATTCGTGACGCAGGTTGGTGACCTGGGTGCCTCTGCCAGCCTGCAATGTGGCGACCGCACTCGCTGAAGGCCGCACCCCGGGCTCGATGACGAACGGCAACCGTATCGAATGCAACTCCACAACGCCGGCGGCGAAGGATTGCAGCATGTCGGACGCCAGCGCATTGCGATCGTCGCCACTCGCCACATGGTGCGCACCGAGGCGCGCCTGCGCCAAGCTGCATAGCTCGTCGAATCCGATCGCCGCCGGGACGTTCTGCAGCAGCGCCATCATCGCAGCCTTGGTCAGTGGCCGTCCCGTCGTGAGTTGCTCTCCTTGAGAGGCCCGGAACACCTCCGGTGCCTCGGAATATTCGTCCGGAGCGTCGCTCACCGGTCGTGCTCGCGTGGCGATCTGCATTCCGAAAATGCGCTCCGGAGATACCTTGCGTATCAACGTTGCGCTCTCATGCGTGAGCAGCGTCTGGCGAAACGTCCGGTTGCGCAGGAAATCGAGAAACTGCTCTCGCTGCAGCAGGTCCGGCGCGATCCTCGCGAGCGTCTGCCCGACGTCCGGCGACAGGTCGCGCGCAAGCATGTTCCAGAAGTCGGCCTCGGCCAGATAGCGCAGGCCGTGTCGGGCGGCACGCTCGATGAACTCGTGAAAATAGAGCGGTTCATTCACGGCCTCGAGATGGTCGTGATAGATGTAACCGTCCGGCTGCTGGCGTACGCGCTGCGCCTCTTCGAGCAGCATGGCGCCCCAGGGAGACTTGGTCGCCTGCAATGACTCGGCGAGGAAATCCAGCATCGCACGCGCCTGCAGCACCTTGGTCTTCGCGTCGGAGAACTGGCGCGTGTGGTAGCGCATCGCGTCGCGAACCGCGCCGCGCGCATGCCATCCAGGCAGTGTGTTGTAGCTGACGTAGGCGATTCCGTTCGGAGCAAGCTGCCTCGCGCAGATCGCCAGCACGCTTTCCTGCACGTCCTTGGGCGCCCACGAATACACGCCGTGCGCGATGATGTAGTCGAAGGTCCCGAACGCTGAGTCGAAATCACGAATGTCCGTCGGCAACAGACGGATATTCGTCAATTGCAACGCGGAGATGTCGGCGGCGCCTTTGCTGATGGCTGTTGCCGAAAAATCGATACCGACAAATTCCGAGTCCGGCAGCGCTGCGGCCAACGGAATCAGATTGCCACCTTCCGAGCAGCCCACTTCGAGGACGCGACAACGGTCGACCGCCGCCGGGGTCAGCCCGAACAACCGGCCCAGCGTTGCCAGGCGGTCAGGGTGCGTCTGCACGAACGAGGAGCTCGGATAGGGGAGCTCGTCGTAGCTTTCGCGCAGCGCGGATGTCATGGGTTGGCGTGCCTTGGCGTGCTGAGTAGCGCTAGCGATCGGTGCGAAGCTGGAACTTGGTGCGCCCGAGCGATGTGGCAGGGCGCGCGGGTCAAGAGTTTACATCCCCGGGCGCAAGTTCGTATGAACTCCCTCACGGAGATAACGGGGACCGATTTTGGCGTCAGCGGCGTGGTCGATGAAAAACGTGCGCCGCCGCAGAGCTCGTTCCGCCCTACATGCTCCGCCGATACTCCCCGCCCACCTCGAACAGCGCTTTTGTAATTTGCCCAAGCGAACAGACGCGCACGGTGTCCACGAGCTCGGCGAAAACATTGCCGTCCTCGATCACGGTGCGCTGGAGTCTCTCGAGCGCTTTCGGCGCGGCCTTCGCGTTGCGCGCATGAAACTCCGCCAAGCGCTTCAGCTGCGACTGCTTCTCATCCTCGCTCGACCGCTGCAGCGCGATCTTCTGCGGTGGCGCCGAATCGGCGTGCGGATTGCGGAAGGTGTTGACGCCGACAATCGGGTAGCTGCCGTCGTGCTTCTGGTGCTCGTAGTACATCGACTCTTCCTGGATCTTGCCGCGCTGGTAGCCGGTCTCCATCGCGCCCAGCACGCCGCCGCGCTCGCTGATCGCCTCGAACTCCTTGAGCACGGCTTCTTCCACCAGATCGGTCAGCTCCTCGATGATGAAGCTGCCCTGGTTCGGGTTTTCGTTCTTGCCCAGGCCCCATTCGCGATTGATGATGAGCTGGATCGCCATCGCGCGGCGCACGGACTCCTCGGTCGGCGTGGTGATTGCCTCATCGTAAGCGTTGGTGTGCAGGCTGTTGGTGTTGTCGTAGGTCGAGATAAGCGCCTGCAGCGTGGTGCGGATGTCGTTGAACGAGATTTCCTGCGCGTGGAGGCTTCGCCCGCTCGTCTGCGAATGGAACTTGAGCTTCTGGCTCCTCTCATTGGCGCCGTAACGCTCGCGCATCGCCACCGCCCAGATGCGCCGCGCGACGCGTCCGATCACCGCATACTCGGGGTCCATGCCGTAGCTGAAGAAGAACGACAGGTTCGGCGCGAAGTCGTCGATGTGCATACCGCGCGCGAGATAGGCCTCGACGAAGGTGAAGCCATTGGAAAGCGTGAACGCGAGCTGGCTGATCGGATTTGCGCCCGCTTCGGCGATGTGATAACCGGAGATCGACACCGAGTAGAAATTCTTGATGTCGTGCTGGACGAAGTACTCCTGGATGTCGCCCATCACCTTGAGGCTGAATTCGGTGGAGAAAATGCAGGTGTTCTGGCCCTGGTCTTCCTTGAGAATGTCGGCTTGCACCGTGCCGCGCACCGTGGACAACGCCCACGCCTTGATCTTCTGAGCTTCGCCGTCGGTGGGGTCGCGCTTGTTGTCGGCCTTGAATTTTTCCAGCTGCTGGTCGATCGCGGTGTTAAGAAACATGGCCAGGATGGTCGGCGCCGGGCCGTTGATGGTCATCGACACGGAGTTGTTAGGCGCGGTGAGATCGAAGCCCGAGTAGAGCACCTTCATGTCGTCGAGCGTGGCGATCGAGACGCCCGAATTGCCGACCTTGCCGTAGATATCCGGACGACGATCGGGATCGTTGCCGTAGAGCGTGACCGAGTCGAACGCCGTGGACAGCCGCTGGGCGGGCATGCCGTCGGCGAGCATGTGGAAGCGCTTGTTGGTGCGGAACGCGTCGCCTTCGCCGGCGAACATTCGCGTCGGATCTTCGTTTTCGCGCTTGAATGCGAATACGCCCGCGGTGTACGGAAACGAGCCCGGCACGTTCTCGGTGAGCTGCCAGCGCAGGATTTCACCGGCGTCTTCGTATTTGGGCAGCGCGACCTTGGGAATGTGCGTGCCCGAAAGCGAGATCGTGGTCAAGGCGCTGCGAATTTCCTTGCCGCGGATTTTGACAACGTATTCGTCGCCGGTGTATGCGGCTTTGGTCTGCGGCCACATCTCCAGGAGTTTTTTGGCGCGCGGATCGAGGGCGGTGTCGCGGGCGGCGATCAACTCGTCCAGCCGCGCGTCGTCGCACGCCCTCGTTGAGTCGTCGATGGGCGCGGCATTGTCACGCACAACGTGACCGTCATTCCCGCGGGCATCTGCGCCCTCGTCATTCCCGCGGACACCTTCACCCTCGTCATTCCCGCGAAAGCGGGAATCCAGCGGCTTTGGGTCGGTCGCAACGCCACTGGGTCCCCGCTTTCGCGGGGACGACGAACCGGACGCATCGCTGGTCGAAGCGTTCATCGGCGCCTGCGACGCATTCAGCATCGCCTTCGCGGCACGCAGCTGCTGCCGCTCCCGCGCAATCTTCACCTGCTCCTTGGCCCAGGCGTGATACCCGCGCACAGTCTCGGCTATCTCGGCGAGATAACGTACGCGCGCGGATGGAACAATCGCGTGCTGGCGCGTCGAGTGTTTCGTCGCCACGACCGGCAGCTTGCCGGCGCCGAGCTTCAGACCCTGCTCCGCGAGACGCGCCGCGAGCGCCTGATACAGCGCGGTGACGCCGTCGTCGTTGAAGCGCGACGCGATGGTGCCGTACACCGGCATTTGCTCCGGCGGCTGCTTGAAGAGCTCGCGGTTGCGCTGGTACTGCTTGCGCACGTCGCGCAGAGCGTCGGCACCGCCCTTGCGGTCGAACTTGTTGATGGCGACGAAGTCGGCGAAGTCGAGCATGTCGATTTTCTCGAGCTGGCTTGCCGCGCCGAACTCGGGCGTCATCACGTAGAGCGACACGTCGACGTGCGGCACGATCGCCGCGTCGCCCTGTCCGATACCCGAGGTCTCGACCACGATGAGATCGAATCCCGCGGCTTTGGAGGCGGCGATCGCATCGGGGAGCGCTTCGGAGATTTCACTCGCGGCATCGCGTGTCGCCAGCGAGCGCATGTAGATACTCGGGCTCTTTCCATCCGAGTGGATCGCGTTCATGCGGATTCGGTCGCCGAGCAAGGCTCCGCCCGATTTTCTCCGCGACGGGTCGATGGAGACGACCGCGATTCTGAGCACGTCGTCCTGGTCGAGGCGGAAGCGGCGGATGAGTTCATCGGTCAGCGAGCTCTTTCCCGCGCCTCCCGTGCCCGTGATCCCCAGAACCGGCGCCTTGCTCGTTTCCGCCACGCGCAACAATTCATCGCGCAGCTTCGCCGGCACCGTGCCGGCTTCGAGACCGGTGATCATTCGCGCCAGTGACTTGTTGGCGAGCCAGGCATTGTCGCTCTTGAGCGCAGCGAGGTCCGTGGGCAAATCGTGGCTCAGATCGACATCGCACGCGCTGACGATCTCGTTGATCATTCCCTGCAGTCCGAGCCGCTGGCCGTCTTCCGGCGAAAAAATACGCGTCACACCGTAGGCGTGCAGCTCGTCGATCTCGGCGGGTACGATCACACCGCCGCCGCCGCCGAACACCTTGATGTTCGCGCCGCCGCGCTCGCGTAAGAGATCGAGCATGTACTCGAAGAATTCGACGTGGCCGCCCTGGTACGACGAGATGGCGATACCGTGCGCGTCTTCCTGCAGCGCGCAGGTGACGATCTGTTCGACCGAGCGGTTGTGCCCGAGGTGGATCACCTCGCATCCGGAGGCTTGCAGGATGCGGCGCATGATGTTGATCGATGCGTCGTGGCCGTCGAACAGGCTCGCGGCCGTGACAAAGCGCACCTTGTGCACCGGCTTGTAGACGAGCGGCTTGCGGGCGATGGCGCTATCGTTCATCGGCGAATTCCGGAACCCTCTTTATGGCGCGCCGGAGAGTGGAAAGCTTACTCCTCGGCACGGATCGGTCGACAATATACGACGTTTACGTAAACGTCAATCTCGCCGAGTTGCCCGCGAATGATTCGGCTGACATTCGCGCCGCGATGCCTAGGCCGCGTTGCGCGGTGGTGCTCGCCCGGCAAATGATCGTCCGGCGCGAACTTTCGCCGGTGCCGAAGGTCCATTGCCGACTCACCTTCTTGTCGCTACAAGGGTGCTCCTACAATCGGCGCCTCTCCTCGCGAGCCACATCCCATGATTGCTCCCCTGCCTTTGATCCGCCGCGTATGCGCGGCCGTTTTCTTCGCGGCGTTGTGTTGCAACGCACAGGCGGCGCTTCCGCCGGGCGTAAGCCAGGGACCATCGGTCGAGGGCATCACCGAATACGGTCTCGGCAATGGCCTGCGAGTACTGCTGTTTCCCGACGCGTCGCAGGCCAAGACCACCGTCAACATCACCTATCTCGTCGGCTCCCGGATGGAAAACTACGGCGAGACGGGGATGGCGCATCTGCTCGAGCACATGGTGTTCAAGGGCACGCCGTCGCGCGGCAACCTCATGTCCGCGATGGGCCAGCGCGGAATCGATTTCAACGGAACGACGTGGCTCGACCGCACCAACTACTTCGAGACCTTTCCCGCGTCCGACGACAACCTCGACTTCGCGCTCGCCATGGAAGCCGACCGTATGGTCAACTCGTTTGTCGCCAAGAAGGACCTCGACAGCGAGATGACGGTCGTTCGCAACGAAATGGAGCGCAACGAGAACAATGCGGTGCGTATGCTGATCCAGCGTACCACCGCGGCGGCATACGTCTGGCACAGCTACGGCAAGGACACGATCGGCGCGCGCTCCGACGTCGAGCAGGTCGACATCGGCCGGCTGCAGGCGTTCTATCGCCTCTACTATCAGCCCGACAACGCGGTGCTGGTCGTCGCCGGTGCGTTCGATCCGGACAAGGTACTCTCACTGGTCGCGAAATATTTCGGGCCGATACCGAAGCCAACGCGGGTGCTTCCGCGCCTTTACACCGAGGAGCCGGTGCAGGACGGCGAGCGGCAGGTGACGCTGCGCCGGGTCGGCAACACGCAGTGGCTCTCCGACCTGTATCACACGGTGCCCGCCGCGCATCCGGACTCAGTAGCGCTCGAGGCCGCCGTCGGCGTCATGACCGTCACTCCGGGGGGCCGCCTGTACCAAGCGCTGGTGGAAACCAAGAAGGCGGCAGGCGTCGACGACTTCGTCTACAACGGTCACGATCCGGGCTTTGCGATGTTCCTGGTGAAAGTGCCTGACCAGGATTCGATCGAAGGCGCGCGCGAGGTCATGCTGCGAACGATCGAAGGCGTCAAGGCGCAGCCGATCACTGCTGCGGAGCTCGATCGAGTGCGGGCGAAGACCATCAAGCAGATCGACGACAGCATCAACGACCCGCAGCGTCTCGGCATCGCGCTTTCGCAGTCGATCGCCGAAGGCGATTGGCGGCTGTTCTTCCTGCGCCGCGATCGCTGGCGGACGGTGACGCCGGCGGATCTCGATCGGGTCGCGACACAATATTTCAAGCCGGCCAACCGCACCGTCGGCGCGTTCATCCCCGACCTGAAACCGGACCGTTCGCCCGTTCCTCCGTCCGTCGATGTCGCGGCCATGGTCAAGGATTACAAGGGCGATCCCGCGGTTGCCGCGGGCGAGACGTTCGACGCGACCCCTGCCAATCTCGATGCTCGTGCGCAGCGCTTTACGCTCGCGAATGGCATGAAGGTCGCGCTGCTGCCGAAAAAGACCCGCGGCGAGACGGTGCAGTTTGCACTGCGCGTGCACTATGGCGACGAGAAGTCGATCTTCGGGCTGGAAGGCGAGGGCACGCTTACCGGCGACATGCTGATGCGCGGCACGGCCCGGCACAGCCGCCAGGAAATCGAAGATATGCTCGATCGCCTGCGCGCCAAATTGTCGGTCGGCGGCAGCCAGACAAGCGCGTCGGCACGCGGTCAAACCGTCCGCGCGAATCTCGCGCCAACGCTCGATCTGCTCGCGGAAATCATGCGCCAGCCTTCGTTCCCGCCCGCCGAGCTGGAGACGCACAAGCGTGCCGAGATCGCGGCGCTCGAAGAAGGCCGAACCGATCCGCGTTCGATCGCCGTTCGCGCGCTCGGCCGCTACGACAATCCGTACCCCGCCGGCGACGGCCGCTACACGCCGACCCTCGACGAAGCGATCAAGCAGATCCAAACGCCCGGCGTCGATGCGCTGAAATCGTTTCATCAGCGCTTCTACGGCGGCGAGGCTGCGGAGATCGCTGTCGTGGGCGATTTCGACGCGGCGACGGTCAAGGCGCAGCTCGAGCGCCTGTTCGGAGACTGGAAGAGTGCCTCGGCGTTTACACGCGTGCCCGAGCCGCTGGTCACCAAGCGCGCCAACGCCGTGCCGATCGAGACGCCCGACAAGGCCAACGCTTTTCTCACCGGCTCGGCGTCTTTCGCGCTCAACGATCGCGATCCCGACTATCCCGCATTCCTGCTTGCCAATTACCTGCTGGGCGGTTCGACCAATTCGCGGCTTTGGAATCGCGTGCGGCAGAAGGATGGCTTGAGCTACGGCATCGGCAGCTCGTTTCGCGCCAGCAGCTTCGAGCCGAACGGTTTGCTCAGCATATCCGCGATTTTCGCGCCGCAAAACCTGCAGCCGCTGCGAAACGCCGTGCAGGAAGAGCTCAAACGCGCCTCGACCGAAGGTTTCTCCGCCGCCGAAGTCGAGGATGGCAAGAAGGCGATGCTCCAGGAGCGGAGGCTCTCGCGCACACAGGACGCGGGAGTTGCCGACGCATTGACGCAGCAGGCATATCTGGGGCGGACTTTCGCGTATTCCGGGGAAGTCGACGCCGCCATTGCGAAGTTGACGCCCGAGGCGGTCAACGCCGCGCTGCGCAAATACATGCAGCCGGACTCGTTCGCTTTTGTGTTCGCCGGCGACTTCGCCAAGACCCGCAAGTAGGCAGCGCGGCCCGATATTCGTCATTCCCGCGGAAGCGAGAATCCATTGGTTTCTGACGGTCGCTAAATGGATCCCCGCTTTCGCGGGGATGACGCCAGTTTGTGCGGCGGCTTTAAGCGTTTCAGTGATCCTGGCGGCGAGTCGCCCTTGCCCGCATCCGCGTTACCAGGAGCCCACGATGCGCATCATCGGATCGGCGATGCCGTGCGCGCATCCCAACACCGGCGCCGGCTTGCGCAAGCCGCCCGGCCCCGGAAATGGCGCGGTGAAGCCTTCCGCCTCCTCGATCAGCAACAGTCCCGCCATTGCGTCCCACGCGTTGAGCGACAGCTCGACAAACGCGTCATAGCGTCCCGCCGCAACGTGGGCAAGCTGCAGCGCGCCTGCGCCCAGACTTCGCACCGCCGTTCCCGCGTCCATCAGCGCCTGGCGGATCGCCATCACTCGCGGCTCGGGATAGCGGTCATGGTGGCCGAGGCAGATGAGCGCACTCGCAAGCGAAGTGCAATTGCTGACCCGCAAGCGGTCCTCTCTCCCCCCGTGCGTGCGCCATGCGCCGTGCTCTCGCATGGCATGGAACAGCTCGTCGTACTCGGGATCGAAAACGACCCCGACCTCGCGCCGCCCGTGCGCAACAAAGGCGATCGACACGCAGTAATAACGCGCACCACGCAAGAAATTGTGCGTGCCGTCGATGGGATCGACGATCCAGATGCGCTCCTCGCCGCCCGCGAACGACGACGCCGTTTCCTCGCCGAGAAAGGCATCATCCGGAAACTCGCGGGCCAATTCCGCACGAATCAAGGTCTCCACCGCGCGGTCGGCCTGGCTCACATAGTCCTGCGCACCCTTGGTCTCGACGGCAAGCGCGCCGCGCCGCGAGAAGTAATCATGCGCAAGCTCACCGGCCTTGCGGGCGATTTTCTGCGCTGCTAGATGACGTGCGTGGATCGACAATGGGTCCTTCGTCATCGATAGATGCGGATTAGTGGCGATTCCCGAAATGGACGACAACTTCCGCAAATTGGCGTCGTCCCCGCGAAAGTGGGGACCCAGCGGCGTCCATGAGGAATCCCCCCGCTTTCGCGGGGACTAAAGGCCGCGGGAATGACGATGCTAAGAGGCCACGCGTCGTGTGGAAAGTCCCTTGGGCAGCGCGTAGTCCCGATCACGTCTTCCGAAATTGTAGTCCAACTTCGCTTGCAGTCGGCGCGAAACTCCGCGAGAATTTGGCCGCGCCGTTCGCACGAGCCAGGCTGCGCCAACTCTCGTCGCCGCGCCGGGCATTAGCGCAAACGTCGTCCTCGCCAGAGGTCACCGCTCGCCTCGCGCGGACTTCAAGCCTACATGGGCACGCCGCTGCGGAAGAGAATAATGCGAAACACCACTCGATTCGCTCCCCACCGCGCGCTGGACGTGATCTGCCTCGGACGCTTTGCGGTGGACTTCTATGCGCAGCAAATCGGCGCGCGGCTCGAAGACGTGACCAGCTTCGCGAAATATCTGGGCGGCTCGTCGGCCAACACCGCATTCGGTTGCGCGCGGCTCGGGCTGAAGGCCGCGTTGATCTCCCGCATCGGTGACGACGGACTGGGCAGATTTCTGGTGGAGACGATCGCGCGCGAGGGCTGCGACGTCAGCCACGTCAGCACCGACCCGTCGCGCCTCACCGGCGCGGTGGTGCTGGGCATCAAGGACAAGGACACTTTCCCGCTGATCTTCATGCGCGAAAACTGCGCCGACATGGCCATTGCCGAGGCCGATGTCGAGGAATCGTTCATCGCGGGAAGCAAAGCGCTTCTTATCACCGGCACGCATTTCTCCACGCAATACATCGACCGCATCAGCAATCTCGCGCTCGATCGCGCGCGCAAGAACGACGTGCGGACCATCCTCGACATCGACTATCGGCCGGTGCTCTGGGGCCTTACCAAGCGCGGCGACGGCGAAACGCGTTACGTCCGCTCCGACACGGTAAGCTCGCATCTGCAGCGCATTCTGCCCAAGATCGATCTTGTCGTCGGCACGATCGAGGAGTTCAACATCGCCGGCGGCAGCACCGACATCATGGAGTCGCTGCGCGCGGTGCGCGCACTGACCGCCGGCGTGCTGCTGGTCAAGCGTGGGCCGATGGGATGCGCGGTCATAGGCGGCACTGTTCCGAACTCGCTCGATGAAGCGTTCAACGGCCACGGCGTCGAGGTCGGGGTGCTGAACGTGCTCGGCGCCGGCGACGCGTTCTCCGCCGGCTTTTTGTCAGGCTGGGTGCGAGGCGAGGACTACGATGCATGCTGCCGCTACGCGAACGCCTGTGGCGCGCTGGTCGTCTCGCGCCACGGCTGCGCGCCCGCGATGCCGACCCGCATCGAGCTCGATTACTTTCTCGCCAACGCGAAGAGCATTCCGCGGCCGGATCAGGATGTGACGCTGAACCGATTGCATCGAGTCACGGCGCCGCGAACCCCGCGCGATGAAGTGTTCGCGTTTGCGTTCGATCATCGCAACCAGTTCTTCGAGCTGGCGCAGGCGGCGCAGGCAGATGAGTCGCGTCTGCCCAGACTCAAGGCGCTCTTTGTCGAAGCCGTCGCCCAGACGGAGCGAGCATCGTCACTCTCCGGCAAGATCGGCATGCTCTGCGACGACCGCTACGGCCAGGATGCGCTCGACGCCGCCACCGGCCGTGGCTGGTGGATCGGACGGCCGGTCGAGCTTTCCGGTTCGAACCCTCTGCAATTCGACCGCGGGCGCTCGATCGGCACCCATTTGCTGAGCTGGCCGCACGAGCACATCGCGAAGTGCCTGGTCAAATATCATCCTGATGACGATCTGGACAACCGGCTCGAGGAGGAAGCTCAGGTTCGCGCCTTGTACGACGCGGTGCAGGCAAGCGGACACGAGCTGCTGCTGGAGATCGTTCCGCCCAGGGAGCTGCCGCGCGCGGGCGACACGGTGCTGCGATCGCTCAAGCGTCTCTACAATCTGGGCATCTATCCCGAATGGTGGAAGCTGGAGCCCATGAGCGCCGTACAGTGGCATGCAATCGACGCGCTGATCGCCGAGCGCGATCCTTATTGCCGCGGAGTGGTGGTATTGGGCCAATCCGCGACCGTCGACGCGTTGCGGGAAGGATTTCGCGCCGCGCGCGAGAGCAAGACTTGTCGCGGCTTCGCCGTCGGCCGGACGATTTTCGAGGAGCCGTCGCGCCGATGGCTTTCCGGCACGATCGATGACACTGCACTGGTGCGTGAAGTGCGCGCCAGTTTTGAATTGCTGATCGATGCCTGGCGCGCGTCGCGTCGTGTGGGGCAGGCCCAGGGAGCGGCGGCGTGAGCACAGTCCGCCTGACGACGGCGCAGGCGCTTGTTCGCTATCTCGCGGCGCTCCGTATCGTCGGCACCAAAGAAAAGCCGGGACCGGCGTTGTTCGGCGGCGTGTTCGCGATTTTTGGCCACGGCAACGTCGCCGGCATCGGTGAAGCGCTTTTTCGCCATCGCGAAACGCTGCCCACGTTCCGTGCGCACAACGAGCAGGCGATGGCGCATGCCGCGATCGCGTACGCCAAGGCGAACATGCGCCGGCGCATGATGGCGTGCACCACCTCGATCGGCCCTGGCGCGACCAATCTACTGACGGCGGCGGCGCTCGCGCATGTCAACCGATTGCCGGTGCTGTTCCTTCCAGGCGACGTTTTCATGTCGCGGGCTCCGGACCCGGCTTTGCAGCAGATCGAGGATTTCCACGACGGCGGCGTGTCCGCCAACGACTGCTTCAAACCCGTGTCGCGCTATTTCGATCGCATTACGTATCCCGAGCAGCTATTGACGGCACTGCCGCGCGCGATTCGAGTACTGACCGATACCGCGCTGTGCGGTCCGGTCACGCTCGCCCTGCCGCAGGACGTGCAGACCATGGCGTACGAGTTCCCCGAGGATTTCCTTGCTCCGCCCGCCGTTCTGTTCGGCGCAGCGCCGCCGATGGAAAGCGAGCTCGCACGCGCGGTCGCAGTGTTGCGCGAATCGAAACGGCCGCTGATCATCGCCGGCGGCGGTGTGCTCTATGCCGAAGCGAGCGAAGCGCTGCGCGCGTTCGCCGAGGCGCATCGCGTTCCGGTCGCGGAAACCCAGGCCGGCAAGGGCGCACTCTCCTGGGATCATCCGCTGCAACTGGGTGCGATCGGCGTCACCGGCTCGACCGCGGCCAACGCGCTCGCCCGCGAGGCCGACGTCGTGCTCGCGATCGGAACGCGACTGCAGGACTTCACGACCGGCTCGCATTCGCTGGCCGCGCAGGCCCGGCTCGTGAGTCTCAACGTGAACATCTTCGACGCGCTCAAGTGGCGCGGCGTGGGATTGCTTGCCGACGCGAGGCTCGGGCTCGAAGCGCTGTCGCACGCGATGCCAGGCTGGCGATCCGCCGGCGATTGGCAAACGAAGGCGATCAAAGCGGCCAACGATTGGCGCGCGGCTGTGGATCGCATCACCGGCCGGCGCGAGGTCTTGCTTCCCTACGATGGCGAGGTCATCGGCGCGGTTCAACGCTCGGCCGCCGATTCGCCGTCGCGCGACATCGTCGTCTGCGCCGCGGGAACGCTGCCCGCCGAGCTGCACAAGCTCTGGCGCACCGCGACGCCGGGCGGCTACCACATGGAATACGGCTACTCGTGCATGGGCTACGAAATCGCCGGCGGCCTCGGCGTCAAAATGGCGAAAACCGAACGCGAAGTGATCGTCATGCTCGGCGACGGCAGCTACCTGATGCTCAACTCCGAGATCGCGACGTCGGTCATGCTGGACAAGAAGCTGATCATCGTCGTGCTCGACAACTTAGGCTACGGCTGCATCAATCGCCTCCAGCAAGCCTCCGGCGGCGAGCCGTTCAACAATCTTTTCGACGATTGCCTGCAGGGACCTGGCGGCGCGCCGCGCATCGACTTTGCCGCGCACGCGGCGTCGCTCGGCGCGCTCGCGGAGAATGTGAAGACGATTGCCGAGCTCGAGGCGGCCATGGCGCGCGCCCGTGCCGCGGATCGCACGTATCTCATCTGCATCGAAACCGATCCCGATCGCACCACCGCGGAGGGCGGCTGCTGGTGGGAAGTGGCGGTGCCGGAAGTCTCCGACCGGGACGAGGTGCGCAAGGCGCGACGCACCTACGAGCACGACAAGCAGCAGCAAAAACCATGAGTCAGATCCAGGACGCAAGCTTCAGCGTCAAGATCGGCATCAATCCGATTTCCTGGAGCAACGATGACCTGCCGTCGCTCGGCGGAGAAACTTCGCTCGAAGTCGCGCTGACCGAAGGCAAGGCGATCGGCTACCAGGGTTTCGAGCTCGGCAACAAATTTCCGCGCCAATCCGAAGCATTGCGGAAGGTTCTTTCGCAGCACGGGCTCGAGCTCGTCTCTGGCTGGTATTCGGGCCAGCTCGCGCGCCGCTCGGCGGAAGAGGAAATTCGCGCGGTCGGACCGCACTTGGAGCTTCTCGCCGACAACGGGGCCAAGGTCATGGTCTACGGCGAAGTGGCCGACAGTATCCAGGGTATGTCTTCGCCGCTGTACAAGCGTCCGCGCTTTTTCCATCGCGAACAATGGCGCGACTACGCCGACAAGGTCACCGCGCTCGCGCGCCACACTCTTTCGCACGGCGTTCGACTGGCGTATCACCACCATATGGGCGCCTACGTGGAGACACCCTCCGACGTCGACCAATTGATGGCGCTGGTCGGCGACGAGGTCGGGCTGCTCTTCGACAGCGGGCACATGAGCTTTGCCGGCGCCGACGAAAGTTCCGTGGCGGCGATGCTCGCCAAACACGTTCGGCGCGTATGTCACGTCCACTGCAAGGACGTTCGCCCGCAGGTGATACGCATGGCGCGCAATCGCAACTGGAGCTTTCTGGAAGCGGTCATCAACGGCGCCTTTACGGTCCCCGGCGACGGCGCGATCGATTTCAATACGCTGCTCACGCTCCTCCATGACAACGCCTATCGCGGCTGGCTGGTGGTCGAGGCGGAACAGGATCCGGTCGTGGCGCCGAGCTACGCATACGCCGAAAAGGGCTATCGACACCTGCGCGCGCTGGTGAGCACTTTGGAAAACTCGAAATTGCCTTCTACTTTAGACTAAAAACTCTTGTCGTCCCCGCGAAGGCGGGGATCGAGTGTCGTTCGTCAAAAGACACTGGATTCCCGCTCAGTTACCAAAATGAGCGGGAATGACGATATAAGATCGTGTCGCACATTTTTTGTATGATAGGGGTGTTATGAGTCTCCTGGTCAAGGCGAAGCGGGAGGGCGCGGAGATCGTCAGGGTGACCCCGCAATCCGCCGGTTGGAAATACGTCGGCTTTGCGGCGTACCGGCTCGCACCCGACGAGGAGATCGCGCCGGGGACGAACGCCACGGACGAAATATGCATCGTCATCCTCAGCGGCACGGCGAGCGTCAAGACCGAAGACCGGACGTGGCGCGAGCTCAGCGGTCGCAGCAGCGTTTTCGAGCCGCGCGCGCCCTACGCGGTTTATCTTCCTCGCGGAAATGGCGTGACCGTCCGCGCGCACACGCCGAGTGAAATCGGTGTGGCAAGCGCGCCGGGCAAGGGCCGTTCACCCGCCCGGCTGATCGAACCGAAGACGATGAAACGCTTCGCTCGCGGCGAGGGCCTCAACCAGCGCTTCGTCTGTGACATCCTGCCGCAAACCGAAGCCGCCGATCATCTGCTGGTGGTGGAAGTCTTCACGCCGGGCGGGCACTCGTCCAGCTATCCTCCGCACAAACACGATACCGACAATCCTCCGCTCGAGAGCTCACTCGAGGAAACCTATTACCATCGGCTCAACCCCGCTCAGGGCTTCGCCTTTCAGCGGGTGTACAGCGACGATCGCTCGCTCGACGAGGCCCTCGCGGTGGAGGATCACGATGTGGTAATGGTCCCGAGAGGCTATCATCCGGTGGTCGTGCCCTACGGCTACGACTCGTACTATCTGAACGTGATGGCGGGCCCGACGCGCGAGTGGCATTTCAAGAATGACCCGGCGCACGAGTGGCTGCTCAAACGTCCACCAACAGCGGAGTCACGATGATCGAAGTCGCCTTGTTTGGAGCAGGCCGCATCGGCACCATCCATGCCGGGAATCTGGCGCGTCAACCGGGCGTCCGGCTCAAGTACATCGCCGACGTCAACCGCGCCGCGGCGGTCGAGCTCGCAGTCAAGCATCGCGCCGAAGTGCGCGCCGCGGACGCGATCTTCGCCGACGAGGCGATCACGGCCATCGTCATCGCTTCCTCCACCGACACACACGCGGAGCTGATCCAGGGGGGAGCCGCCGCCGGCAAGGCCATCTTCTGCGAAAAGCCGGTCGACCTCGATCTGGTGCGCGCGCGCGCCTGCGCCCAGGCTGTGGGCAAGGCCGGTGTCGCCTGCATGATCGGTTTTCAGCGCCGGCACGATCCGACATTCGCGGCGCTGAAGATGCGGCTTGCCGCCGGCGAGATCGGCGAGCCCGAGATGCTGGTCGTCACCAGTCGCGACCCGTCTGCGCCGTCCACCGAATACCTCGGCACGTCGGGAGGCATCTTCAAGGACATGCTGATCCACGACTTCGATATTTTCCGCTGGATGCTCGATGACGAGGCATTGACGCTGTTCGCGACCGGGAGTTGCCTCACCGACCCGGCGATCGGGGGGATCGGCGATATCGATTCCGCCGCGGTGACCATTCGCTCCCGTCGCGGCCGTATCGCGCAAATCAATGCCAGCCGCCGCGCCGCCTACGGGTACGATCAGCGCTTCGAGATACTCGGCAGCAAAGGCATGCTGCAGGCCGGAAATCACAAGCCGACCGAAGTCTTCGCGCACAACGCCGTCAATGTCAGCCAGGACAAGCCGGAGCATTTTTTTCTGGAGCGCTATCGCGTCGCGTATGTCAACGAGATGGCGCACTTCCTCGACGCCGTCGCCAACGCAAAACCGCTGCAGACAACCATTCAGGATGGGGTCAGGGCGCTCGAGCTCGCCGATGCGGCGACGCATTCATGGCGCGAGCGGCGCGCCATCGAGCTGTAGGAAGAGATGACCGCAGCGTCCCGCTTGCGCATCGGTATCGCGGGACTCGGCCGTCTCGGCAAGAGGCATGCGGACAATCTCGCGCGGCGCGTCCCGCGCGCAGATCTGATCGCCGCGTGCAGTCCGATCGAGGATGAGCTCGCCTGGGCGAAGCGGGATCTCGGTGTGGCAAGCTTGTACGCCGACTATCGCGACCTGCTCGCGGATGTTCGGCTGGACGCGGTGTTCCTGGTCACGCCCACATCCTTGCACGCCGAACAGATCGTGCAGGCCCTGCAAGCGGGCAAGCACGTGTTCTGCGAAAAGCCTCTCTCGCTCGATCTTGCGGATTGCCGTCGGGTCGAGGAGCTCGCGGCAGAGCACCCGCGGCTCAAAGTCATGATCGGCTACGGGCGGCGCTTTGATACCAGCTATCGCGACGCGTACGACAAGGTTCGCGCGGGCATGATAGGCAAACCGTTCCTGGTCCGGTCACAGAATCTCGACATGAACGATCCGTCGGGCTTTTTCGTGCGCTTTGCGCCCACCAGCGGCGGCATCTTCCTCGACTGCACCGTGCACGATATCGATCTTGCCCGGTGGCTGCTGGGAAATCCCAAACCGATACGCGTGTTCGCGACCGGCGTCGTTGCGCTGCACGAGGGCTTGCGCGAATTCGGCGACGTCGATAACGGCGTGGCGACCTGCGAATTCGCCGACGGCCAGATGGCGTGCTTTTTTGCCTCGCGCACCATGGCGCACGGGCACGAGACATCGACCGAGGTCTTCGGCACCCTGGGCCGACTGACTGTGGGCCGGAATCCGCGCAAGAACCGCGTCGACATCGCCGATGCGTACGGAGTGCGCAACGAATGCACGCCGACCTTCTATGAGCGGTTCGAGGAGGCGTTTCTGCGCGAGGCGACGCATTTCGTCGATGCCGTGCTCGACGATCGCGCGCCTCTCCTGACGCTGCACGACGCGACCGAAGCCACGCGAATCGCTCTCGCCCTGCGGGAGTCGCTGCAGACCCGCCGCATCATCGAGCTGTAACGCGCGTCAGGCACGCGCAGGCGATGCGAACGATGCTTCTATTGCACAGCGACGCGACGTCGCAGGCCGTTACCAGCACTGCGTTGTGGTCCAGGATCCGCCCGTGACGGCCTTGACGCCTTGCTCGTTGTAGGTAAGCGTGCCGCACGGGTCGGCTGTCTGGGCGCCCGTCGGCGCTGCCCGCGCCGTGTAGGTCGTCGCGGTCAGGGGGGCTAGCGAAAGGTTGTAGTAGCTGCTCTCGGTGTGGTTTGGGTAGACGGCGTTGACGCCAGTCCCGAGCGTCGCCGTTGCGTAGGTCCCCTTTTCCGTGGAAAAGCGCTCCATCTGCGACGCGACGCCGAGCAGCGCCGCCTTCGCTTCCGCACGGCGCGACTTTTGAATCGAGTTTATGTAGCTGGGATAGGCGATCGCCGCGAGGATCGCCACGATTGCGCAGGCAATCATCACTTCGAGCAGCGTGAAACCGCGTGAGCGCACTGTGGTGTTCCGATTCAGTTGAGGTAGATGACCGCGGCGCGGCGATGCAGGGAATCGGCGGCATCGAGCGTGAAGCGAATGTTGGCGCCGTTTTTCAGGCCGAAGACACTGCCGGGCGTGCCGTCGCGATTGAATACCCTGACCCGTTGCGGGTTGAAGCTGAGCTTCTGACCGTAGACCTGGAACGTGCCGGCGCCGGCATTGATCGCTTCGAGCGTACCCTTGTGCATGCCCGCGCTAGTGCCGGCGGCCGCGGCCCACGCTGCGTTGGTTGGCGCGGGCGTCACTGCACCAGCCTGCTGCGCAGCGCGGGGCATGAGCACACTTGCCTTGGAGGACGCAGCGCCCGATCGTGCGCTCGGCGCGGCAGTGGACTTCATCGGAACACCGGGCGCAGACAACGTGGCGGCCGGACGGGTGACGGAGGCAGCGCTGGGTGCCATTGCCTTGCCCGCCGCAGCCGACGCAGCTTCCGGGCGCGCGTCAGGCGCCCCCGCCTTGGTCGTCGCCGTCGTGGAATTGGCCGGCGCGGAGGTAGCCGGAGCCGCCGGCGCGGTAGACGACGTGACGGTTGCCGTCATCGAATGGGTCGGCGCGGCGAATGCGATGAGCGCCAGGACAAGCAAGCTGCGATTCATGGATACGCCTTTCATTGTAGCTGCCGCCACGATGCGCGACTTGAAGCGCCAAGTCCTGCCGTTTCGCCGATGACGGTGACCGAACCCGCCGACGTGTTGACGTACTTGTTCTCGAACGGCGGCCGGCCTGGTTGCGACGGTGCACGCAGGAATCCCGCCGCTGCGGGGATGCTGGACACCGCGCGGCCGCTCGCGTTGTCGTTGGTGCCGCTCAGGTTCAGGTCCGCGGTCGAAATCTGTTGGTCGTTGTTGGTATCGAACGTCGGCGTGTCGTTACGGTTGCCGGTCATGACGTCGACTTCCATCACCCAGCCCGTGCCGCCAAAGCCGCAGGGGTCGGTGTTGGGGATCAAGGTGTTGAAGACCACGCGGCCGGCACGAATATTCGAATCGCTCACGACGCGCTCTCCGGTCGCCGGCAGGTTGATGTACCAACCCTTCTTGCCCGTGTTGTAATCCGACCGCGCGATCGAGTTGTCACCGGACAGAGGAGCATCGATCGTCGCCGGACCGACGGCATGAGTGCTCAGACGGTAGGTGTTGCCGTCTGCGCCTGTCGCAGTGCTGCTGACGATACTCTGCCGCACCAGGTTTGAAAGGCCGCCCGCGGCCGAGCCAGTATCGCGAATGCCGTAGAACGTCTCCGCATCGGTGGTCGCGTTGTCGCTGGTGTCAATGTAACGACCGGTGCCGAAGGTGACGAGATAGCCGCCCTGCGTGAACTTGGTGACGTCAGGTCGAACCGTGATCGGCTGCCCTGGGGTGGAGAACAGCGGCGCGCCGCCGAAGGCGACATTCCATGCTCCTGCGCTCGACGAGGTCAGGTCGAACTTCCACAGATTGCCGTTCAGATCGCCGGCATAAACGACGTCGGCGATGCCGTCGCCGGTGGTGTCGACCGCGATCGGCCCGGAGAGTCCGTTAGGTGTCGCCGCGCTTCCCGAGCCGGTGTCGATCTTGGCCCTGACTGCGCCGGTCTCCGCATCGAGCACGAACAACACCGCGTGGCCGCTGCTGCTCAGGTGGCCGTCATCTTCGCTGTTGTTGTAGCCGTTGCCGACGATTATCGACCAGCGCCCGTTGTTGGTCTTCACCAGCAAAGGTTGCGAGAATGTGTAGCCCATGTCGGCGTCGTCGGCGTCCGAGAATTCCCAGCGTACGATGCTGGCGGCGTTCGCCTGCGTAAAGCTGCTCGGGTCGGTCACATCCAGGACAAAGACGCCCTGTCCGCCAGCGCCGAGACCGCCGGCAAGCAGCGTGTGCCACGAACCTCCGTAATAAGCGTCGGCGATGGTCGGCGACCCGTCGACCAGATAGTGATGCGCGACCGGCTCGCCTGGTACCGACGAAAGGCTCGAAGCGGTCAGCGCGCTCAAATTCTTGTAAACCGAGGTCGGTACGTAGGCCAGCGCTTCCCTGCCATTGCTGGCAATGAAAGCGTGCAGCATTCCATCATTGGCCCCGACGTAGATCATGGGTGTTCTGTTCGCAGCGGCCAAGGCAAAGGCGCTGTACGCGCTGCTCTCTATGGTGTCGGGGTAGGCCATGGCAGGTCCTGCAACGTAGCTCGGCGCCGAGTGAATGATGTCTCCAAGCTTGCTGGTCGGCCGGCTGCGAAACGATGGCGTGCAGCCGCCGCAGGTCGCGGATTCATTGGCCGTGTTGCCGCGCAGCCATTGCACGCGCTGCGAACCGTATCCGTCGGCGCCTGACGCGACGGCGATGCCGAAGACTTCGACTTCGGTGAGGCGGGAGTAGCCACCTGACGCTGCCGTGACGTTGATGCGAATGCGATCGGTGGTGAAGGCGGCGAAGTTCAGCGTCTTCTTGACCAGATTGTTGCCAGTGACTGTGGCCAAGGTGACCCAGCCGCTGCCGTCCCAGCCCTGAACGGCGAAATTGACCAGACCGTAGAGGTTGAAGGTCATGGTATCCGTCGGCTGCGACGGGGCCCCGTAATTGTCCTGCACCGAATACACGATCACTTGGGTGATGTTCTTCGAGCCGTTGAAATTGACCTGCAGCCACTGCGGGAAGCTGCCATCAGCACTGTTCCAACCGCCGCCGCTGCCCCAGTTGGCGCCGCTGCTGTCGCCGTTGATGGCCCCGCCCGGCCCGTATCCGGAGTTGTAATAGCTCGAGGCGCTTGCAACGGCGCCATTGCTTGCCAATGCCACGTTGCCGAGGCCAGTGCCGACCGTCGCGCCTGGAGCGTTGAGCAGTGCCGCTTGCGCTAAATCCATCTCGGTGGCTGCCGGGGTACCTGGATAAGTCGCGGGCCAGCGAAAGGGAATGCCGCGAGCGCCAAGTGAAGCCGACGGCTTGGAAGTCAAAATCGTACGTCCCGTATCCCAGTTCTGGCCGTTGATGATCTGCCCGGAATCCCACTGCTGCGCGCCGATCGAGCCGTCGGCATTGATCAGGTAGGCGATCAATTGCCCGGACCAGTCGCCGCTGTTGAAGCGCGCCTGGTAGAGATTGGTGCCCGTGCCCCACGACCCGGTGTTGAGCGAGACCGACGAGGCCGCCGCGGTCTTCGACTGGATGTCGACCGCGATCGCCTGGAAGGCGTTGGCCAGCGACGCGCTGTCCTGCGCCAGGTACGCGATATCGGTGCCGCCCAAAACCGCGAACTGATTCATGGCCGCGACCGAGCTTGGATTGGCAACCGTGTCTCCCATTCCGACGACGTAGGTCTGGATGTCGTGCGCAAAACCGCCGACCGAGACGCTGCGCAACGCGGTGACCTGCCCGAAAACGTCGTTCGCGGCCCGCGAGAAGGTCCACGTGCCCGCGCTGTAAGTGTTCTGCTGTAGCGACAGGTCATACATGGAGCCCGAAAAATCGGAGGTGGGATTGCCGTCGGTCGCGAGCATGACGAAGCTTCGCTGGCACGACAGGCTGATCGGCGAAGAGCCGCCGGCGAAGTACTGCCTCGCGGTCTGCAGGCTGCCAGCTAACGGCGTGAACACGGCCGCATTCTTGATCTCCGGACCATACGGCGTTTCGGAGGCGAGCATCGCCTGGATGTTGGTCAGATGCCCGGCGACGCTCGGCGCCATGACGGGCTCGTTGATCACACCCTGCCCGTTGACGTTGGCGTAGAAGCCCCACGCACGATACGCATACAGCTGCCTGGTAATAGGCGGGTTGAACGGGATGTACCCGGCGTCCGTCGGCGTAAAGCTGAAGCTCGTCCAAAAGTTGGTCATGTTTGCTTCGAATGCCGTGCCCGGATTGTGTGTAAACCAGAAGCCGTAGTCTCCGCGGCCGACGCCGTTGCTCGTCGCCCAGGCGCCCGTGCCGAAGTAGCCGATGTAGAGCACGTCGTTGATGTCGGGGTCGTCGCTTGCCCTGTCGTAGGTGAGGAAATGGTCGCCGACCGAGGAGCCGTTCCACTGCGGATTGACAATGCAGCGCAGGCCTCCGTTCGATGCCGAGACGCCGGCGACGCAATCGTCGGTGAAGACCATGGTCTGAGCATTGCCGAGCCAGTACGGGTACGTCGAGTAAAGGCCGGTGCCGGACGTGGCGAACGTTTCGAGCCCCCAGTTGAACTGCCCCGAGAAACTCGAGATCGTGTTGCGAATCACGCCACGAGCGATGTTGCCGCGCGTGGTCGGGTCGTCGCCCGCGATGAGCTTGCCCGCCATGGTGCCGTCCATCGACTCGGAATTGTCGTAGATCACCAGCACATTAGGCAGCGTTCGATTGGTGAGGAACAGCGGATATTGGGCGATCGACAGTAGTGCCGCCGACGCGGATCCCGCGAGCAGCATCGCGATTGCGACCGCGAGTGCCCGTTTGAACAGTTTCATCAGTTCCTCACGATGTAAGTAGACTGCAATACGACACGTGTTTCCGGACGCACGCCCGTCGCGAGAACCGTCAGGCGATACGCAAAGCCATTGGCCGGGGGCGGGCAGGACACTCCGCAACCGATTCCGACGCTGCTTCCCGGGGTTGCCGGGAGGCCGGGCGGCGGAGGAATTCGTTCGATGACGTATTCCGGCTGCGCGGCCACGTCGGGCAACGACGGTACCGCGGTCTGACTCCCGTACGTCCTGGTCAGTCCGGTGTTGCTCCAGTCGATGGCTTTGGAAATATCGAGCGAGCTTGGGCTGGGCCACGTCGACGGCGGCACGCACAGACCGTTCGTGCATGCCGATGTGAAGGATGTTGGCGTCCAGAGAGTCTTGTTCCTCTCGACGTCGCCCTCGGCATCGCGAAGGGCCGCTTCCGCGGCTTGAAAAGCGAGATTCGCGTCCTTGGTGTTCGAGACCATCTTTTCCTGCATCAGGGTACTGTTGAGCGCGGACACGCCGAGCACGGCCAGCACCAGCAGAAACATCAGCGCCGGAAACAGCGACATCCCGGACTGACGTCCACGCGTCGATGGCGCGCGGCATGACAGGTCCATCACAGCACCCGATTGCGAACGGCGATTACCGACGACAGCACCGAGCGCAGCCGCCTGTCGGTCGGCGTGGTCGTCACGCCGTTGAAGGTGTAGGCCTGCGGCGCGGTGGTCATGTTGTCTCTGACCGTTGCCAGCAGGAGCTGCGCCTTGACGCTTACGACGTTGCTCCAGGTGCCAACCGCATTGGCGGTCACGTAGCGATTGGCGGCCTTGTCGCCATCGAGATCCTCGCCGAAGGACAGAACGAGGCCCTCGACGCCTTCGACCATTTCCTCCGGCTGCGGCAGCCCATCGTAGCCGGGCACGCTGTTGGCCCACAGCGCGTTGGTTCCCGGTTTGCGCACGCTCGGCGCGACATAGTAGGTGCGCGTCACGAGGCGGTAGACCGCCGCGTCGGTACGAAATGCGTTGCCGAGATCCTTGGTCGTGTTACCCGGCAATGTCGCGCCGCCGGTGTTGTGCTTGATCTTTCCGTTGCCGAGGTTGAAGCCCGAGGCGTTGAAAATCGCGAAGGCCGAACAGTCGGCGATGAGAAGCACGTCGCCCGTGGCAAGTGCGCTGCCTGCCGCGACCTGAATGTCGTCCTGGGAGTTCGACATGGCAGCGGTCAGGGGAACGCCCGTGCCGTCGATGAAGCGAACCGTCACCACGTCGGTTCCCGCAAGCGGAGGCGGCGTCAGAGCGCTGATGTCGGTCGGTAGCGCTGGCGACCAGGAGCCGCTTGCACCGTGAAAGCCGGCGATCGCGACGTTGAACTGGTAAGGGTAGGCCGTCGAATTGAGGACACTGAGGTACCCGACCGAAGCGTCGTTGCCGTTGCAACCGCGGAATCCGGCCATGCGAATGTCGTGGTCGAGCAGATAAACAACGAAGCGCCCGTTTTCCTGCAATCGCGATACGGTGTCATTGACGCGGGTGAGCTGTTTGGTGTTTCCGTAGACGACGCCGATCACCGAAATGATGAGCAGGCTGATGGCCATCCAGACCAGCAGTTCCACCAGGCCCATGCCCTCCTGCCGCCGCGAGCTCATGGCCTGAACGTCGTGACGAAGCTGTGCGATGTGCCTTTTTCGGCCCACGTCAGCGTGACGGCGTAATTGTTACCCGTTCCGTCGCACGCGGTTTCGGTGGCGGTCTTGCAGATCGTGCCCTGTCCGGCGGGCAACAGGGCGGCAACCTCGGTGCTCCATTCGTAGAAGTCGTTCTGCGCCACTTGTGCCGCCGTGCAGTTGGTGGTGATGCATCCCGGGTTGCTGCCGGTGCCGCTAAGCGAGTTGTACGAACCGGCTTGCACGGCGGGCAGGTTTGCACGCACGCGGTCCGCCATCTGATAGGACAGATAGATCGCCTTGGTTCGGAAAAGAGAATCGTTCGCCAAAGCCAGGCCGTTGACCTGAAGCCCGGCGAACCCGAGAAAGCCGATCGAAACCACGAAGATGGAGACCATCGACTCGACCAATCCGTATCCGAGCTGCGTGCGTTTGTTCATGATCAGGAACAGGTGCTGCGCGCCGAACCAGCGTGGCCTGCGACATCGGCTACGTCGGTAAGACCGTTGGCCTGGATCGTGATGTCAAAGCTGGCGAGTGTCGGATCGCTGGCGCACAGCTTGATGTCCAGCGCACCCGTCGCGAGGAAACCGGTCGGGTTGAAGGTGATCGAAGTCGTCGTGCCGTCGCCAATCAGGATGGTCGATGGCAAGGCTTCATGGCTGCGCAAGAGAGGTTCGCCGGGATCGAACGAGCCGTTGCCATTGCTGTCGACCCACACCGTCCAGCCGCCGCCGAATGCATTGCCACTGGCCGGAGTGGTAGCGCTCAAGACCACCGGAACGCCACGACGCGCAGCCTCGCTTCGCGCCAACGCGAGGTAGGCGACGAATTCGTTCTGCGAAGCGTAGAGCCGGTTGTTGTTTACGGTCGTGCTGTACGAGGTCGCCGCGAGGCTCGACAGAATGATCAACACGGTTACGGTCACCAGTAGCTCGATGAGCGTAAAGCCGCGCTGGCTGCGACGTACTTCGGGAGGCCTTGTTGTCACGCTTCCTCCATCTTGTAGATGACATCTTGCCACCGACGCTTATCGCAATTTAGTCGCGCTGGACCGCCGGTGAAGCTCCACTGCGCAGCCTTAATCGAGCAAGACATATGCCGCTATGCATGCTGGGTGACTTAAGCCAGATGAACGGTAACGCCCGGCAGATTTGCGTTGCGGGGACTAGGTAATACTACGCATGAGGCGATGCCGGCAGAGCCGGAGCCTTTGGCCGAACACCGGCCAGATGTGCCGCAATGCGGCGGCGAGACACCTCGGCATGCTTCCGCGAGCTGCCAGAATGGCCGCTTTGTCATCTACATAATGCCGCCTGCGAGGCCCTGGATTGCAGGTCTTGGACGCGCGCCACGCCTACCCGTTGCGACTGCATTGGGCGCGACGAGGTGCTGAACGCGATCCGAGGCAAGATCGCTTTGCGCAACAAGAGCAATGCCCGTGCCATGCCGACGTGCAGCAGCAAAAAAGCGCCGATTCGCATGGCGCCCGCGCGCGCGCCAAACGCGGCCATGGCACAGCGAGAGAATCCAAGGTTTATTGCGACGAAGCGGACCGCGTCGGCTCGAGCCGAGTCCGACAGCGGCCGTCCAAGCAGGTGACGCACTCCGGCGGTTTGCGGCTTCGCGGGACATCAGCGTCGCCACGCCGGGGTCAAGCGCGATGCCCACTACGCGCCGGACCAACTGCGGAAAGCGGCCAACAGATTTGCTGTATTTCGGAGTTCAGCTCCGCAAGTAGATGCGGCCGTTGCGCCCTTCCCGCGAGAGGTAACCCATGGTCCGGAATGGACCCCTTGATTTTTTGGTGGACCATGGAGGGATCGAACCCTCGACCAACGGATTAAGAGTCCGTGGGCTGCGAAATACCCACGGATCTATCAGGCTTCACCGAGCTTTATCGCTGCAGGCATAACTATTGCGGGACTCAGACCGTGCTCACTTCTGAGGGAGACACTTTTGTCTATTTATCGCAAATTCGACGCAGTGCGCTTGCCGTTAAATGACCTCTACGCGCGCACCGCGCCTTCATCGAAGCAGCTCGAGAGTTCTGTTAGGCCACCGAAGCAGCTCGAGAGCTTTGTTACGCCTCCGCGACCTCCGTGGGATGGGGAGGAGCGTAAGGGTCGCCGTAGGGCGGTGCCGGCAAACGTACCACTACCTCGTACCCTGAATTGGGTCGAAGGTCTTCCGTCCAGCGTCAAACTGACTGCCCTTCTACGTCAGTATCCCCGGATTGCCAACGTTCTTGCGGCAACTTGGGAAAACGCGAGGGCTCTGAGTTCATACATGGACTGTTTATTAAGAGACACCCGCGGAAACCGCAAAGGCTTCCCACCTGTCGTCCTTCGCGAGTTGCTGGCATTGCGGGAATACCGCGCGTTGCTCGACGCAGAAAACTCGCCAGCCTGGGTGGTCATCCGCAAACGCGGCTCGTGAGCCATCGAGTCTTGCTCTCTTATGAATCTCATGAACCCGCTCGATCTGGCGCATGATCGACGCGGCGCGCGGGCGCAGTTGTCGTAACCAGCCGCCTCTCGAGTCGGCGCGGCACTACACGCGTTATCGCGGTGAGCCGCTGCGGTGTTGGTGGGCCGTGAAGGGATCGAACCTTCGACCAACGGATTAAGAGTCCGCTGCTCTACCAGCTGAGCTAACGACCCGCGAATACGACTTCAGGACTGGCGCGTCACCCGCAGACGCTCCGGGCGAAGGCGCGAATTATACGCGGCGGCAAGGAATGCGGGCAACCGCAGTTCACTTCACCTGGCAGGTTGCAGACCGGCTTTGCGCGCCAGGTATTCGCGCCAGATGAACCAGGCGACGCAAACATCGAGCAACGCAAAGATCAGGAGCGCGGTCGAGTGGGTATGGGTGAACCGGTGGAGCTGATAGACGACGAAGAACGCGATGAACCACAACGCGGCCGGAAAGGCCCACAGCTTCTCGCGCCACAATGCGTAGACCAGAAAAATCTTGACCAGTCCGTGACCAACAAGATAGATGCTGGCGAACCGCTTGGTGTCGAGCGATAAGCTGGCCAACAGATGCTCCGCCGCATCGGCGAGCCAGTCGTGGGACTCGCTCAACTCGTGCGCCACGAGCCACCGAACCACCGTGTCGAGCGAGCGCAGCGGCACGAACAAAATCAGCAAGCCGCCTATGGTCTCCAGAGCCCCGTCGGCGCCCTTGACGAAAATGGCGAGCTCGAACAGCCGGTGCAAGCCCTTGCCGCTTTGCGTCCCCTTCATGCGACGGGCAAGCGGGACCGCTCGCTTTCTCTGTAGCTTACGGCGATGACTTCCGGCGGATCGAACAGTCTGATCAATCGTGGTCGACGCTACTTCGAAAACTCGAACTCGTTTGCGGTCACGGGACCCAGTGAACAAAGCACGTCTTCTCCCCGGGGACGAAAAGCAGTGACACCGGCACCGACAGCGTTCGTGTCCGGCGAAGATCGGTTATGGGGTCGATGCCGCGCCGATTCTATCAGCACGCGGTCGCGCTGTTCAGCAGGCATACCCGCGAGCAGATCACACAAGAGGTCGGCCATCGCCGCCGCCTTTTTGCGATCAGGGCGCCATTGACAGTTGATAGGTGGCAACTGATCACACGTCCATCGCGGTCGAGCAAGACATTGGCAAAGATCACTGCGTTGGAGCGAAGGGGCTAAAGCGGTCGAACGCTACGCACATCGGGCGCCGGACTATCTGGCGAAAGCCGCCGGGAGACTTGATTCGCTGCTCGGCGGTTACGATTTGGCTACGCCAGCCGCAGCGAAGGAGCGAGTCGCTCGGCTAACTCATTGATCCACTGGTAGGCCGTACTGGACTTGAACCAGTGACCAACGGATTAAAAGTCCGCTGCTCTACCAACTGAGCTAACGGCCCCCTGGGGGCGCGGATTATAGCTAATCGGCCACCGCCGCGCAAAGGAAACGGAACTGTACGGAGTCGGAAATTCGATCGTTAGTTGAGGTCGCGCGTGAGCGCGTTCGGCAGCGACATGAAGTCGATGCCTTCGTCGCGTAATTCGGCCGCTTCCTCGCGCGTCGCCTGACCTCGTATGGAGCGCTTCGGCACTTCCTCGTAGTGAATCTTGCGCGCTTCCTCGGCGAATCCCGCGCCGACGTTATCGCTGTGTGCGATAAGCTGCCGCAGCGCCTTGAGCGCTTCGCCTTCCGCGTGGACCTGGAGCGCCGGCGCCCCTTCCCGCTCGGCGGTGGGCGCCGTCGCGCGGCCCACCTGCACGTTCACCGAAGGGCGGCGCTCGATCACCGCATCGTCGCAAATCGGGCAACGCACCAGTGTGCTCTCGCTCTGCCGCGCGAAATCGTCGGCCGAGGCAAACCAGCCCTCGAACCGGTGTTGATGCGTACAGATCAGGTCGTAAACAATCATTGCACTGCCTTCTAAGCCTGCCCGATGCGCCAATACTGGTATTTCAATGCCACAACGCAACCCGCCACGATCGACAACGAAGCAATAAGCGATCCTATCGCCAGGGTCGACATACCGGTCAGTCCCTGCCCGATCGTGCAGCCGAGCGCTGTGACCCCTCCAAAACCCATTAACACTCCGCCGACGATATGGTTGACGAGATCTTCGACCGAGGCAAAGCCTTCCCAACGGAAGGTCCGTGTCGCCAGCGCCACAGCACCCGATCCCAACAGCATACCTAATACCCCTGCAATGCCAAAGGTCACAATCCTGGATTGGTCGGTCCATAGCATAAGGAGTTCCAGGAGATAGGCAACCGGCGCAACGAACGAAAACGACTCGGCTTTGCCCGTATTGGTCGCCAGGAACGCTTCCTCCAGGGTTCGGGGATCTTCGGCGAGATGGCCGATATGCCCGGTAACGTACCAACCGCCGACGATCACTGCGCCTATGACGACGCCGCCGACGATCATTTCGCGACTGGCGCGAAAATCACGGCTGCCAAGCGCCCAAAGCGCGAAAATCACCGCGATCGCGAGCGGCAGGCCGAGCTTGACCAAGGCACCGCCACCGACGAGTGCCGCCACGACACTGGGCAGATCCGAGCGAGACGCGCCCAGCGTGGCAGTATCGAAACGAAAAACGTCCAGCGCGTTGACCCGCCAGACGGCGAACAGCCCCTTCAACGTCATGTACGCGGAAACCCCAAGCACGATCAGCACGATAAGCGACTTGAGATTGCCGCCCCCGATCCGGATCAGCGTCTTGCTGCCGCAACCCGAGGCGAGCGTCATGCCGAACCCGAACAGCAGGCCGCCGACAATATGTGACAGCCACGAAATCTTGGCCGTCGTGTAAATCGTCTTCGAAAGGTCCACCGCTGCCGTGCTTTGCAGCAGGGTCGCACCGGCGATCGCGACCGCGATCGCCAGGACCCACATGCGCATGCGCCGCCAGTCGCCGACATGGACGGCATCGGTAATCGCCCCCATGGTGCAGAAATTGGCCCGATTGGCGACGGCACCGAAAACAAGCGCAAGCGCGAAGGCCAGCCAGGCGATTTCACCCGGCAGATGATCGAGATCCTGCATCGGGCAATTGTCTCATGTGCCCCTCATCTCCTTCGCGTAACCCCGGCCGCGACGCGCGTCCGTTTAAGGCTTGTGAGCGACGCTTTTGTCGCGATCGAAGAGGGGCAAACCATGCAATCCAAGTGGAGATACGGTGCGGCGATCGCCGCGTTCACGGGCGCGATGGCCGTTGCCGGCGCCGCGCAAGCGCATTGGCCGATGGAACGAATCAGCGTCGACATCATCGATCGCACCGATGGCCGGGTGCTGCCCATTTATTCCCACGAGGGCCGCCGGTACGTCATCGGCAAGCCGGGCAACGAATACGCGATTCGCGTGCGCAACGACGGCGGCGAGCGGGCGCTGGCGGTAATGAGCGTCGACGGCGTCAACGTGATTACCGGCGACACCGCATCGCCCTCACAATCGGGTTATGTGCTCGATGCCCACGGGAGTTTCGAGATCGCCGGCTGGCGCACGAGCCAGTCGCGTACGGCAGCGTTCTTTTTCACCACGCTTGCCAATTCCTACGCTACGCGGACCGGCCGTCCTGACAACGTCGGCGTCATCGGCGTAGCGGTGTTCCGCGAGCGGCCTCGGGTGGTGCAGCAATTCGGAGGCAAGCTCGAAAGGCAGGAGGCAGCGCGCGACGAAGCCGATCGCCCAGCGTCACCAGCGGCGTCTCCATCGTCGCGGGAGCGTGCGGACTCGGGAGCGATGACCGAGAAAAAGTCGCAGATCGGCACCGGATATGGGCGCAGCGAAACCTCGTACGCGCAGTACACCGACTTCCAGCGCGCAAGCGACACGCCGAGCGAAACGATCGTGATCTACTACGATTCGTACGAGAACCTGCTCGCGCAGGGTGTGCCGGTGGGCAGGACGCCGATCGCGAGGGCGCGGCCCGAGCCGTTCCCCGACAGCGTCCGCTTCGCGCCGCCCCCGCCCCGTTAATCCCAGCGTGGCGGACCCGCGAGCGCCGGGGCCACGCTTGCCACTGCATGGGCCTGCTCGCATACTGGGCGGGCCATGCCCGCCTCCGCCGCGACCAGCGACGAAGACCTGATGCTCGCGTACGCCGCCGGAGACGCGGCGGCGTTCGATGCTCTTTACGCGCGCCACAAAGGCGGCGTCTATCGTTATCTGCTGCGCCAATGCCGCCAGGGTGTGGCGGTCGATGAACTTTTCCAGGATGTGTGGATGAATCTGATCCGTGCTCGCGCGAGCTATACGCCGTCGGCGAAGTTCGCGACTTATCTCTACCGCCTCGCGCACAACCGGTTGATCGACCATTACCGCGCGAGTGGCCAGGTCCGGCTTGTCTCCGCCGATGACGAGGCATATGAGGAAGCGGTCGCCGCGCTTCCTGCCAGCCGCGGCCTGGAACCGGAGACGCGCGCCGAAAATCGCGAGCTCGGTCAGCGCCTCAAAGCTGCGGTCGCGTCCTTGCCGCCGCTGCAGCGCGATGCCTTCCTGCTGCAGCAGGAGGCGGGACTCTCGCTCAACGAGATTGCAGAGTTGACCGGCGTCGGGATCGAAACAGTCAAGAGTCGGTTGCGTTATGCGGTAAACAAATTGCGAAACGATTTGTCGGACCTGCGCGAAGTCGAGCGATGAATGAGTGAGATTGGGCGATGAGCAAGTCATGAGCGAGATCGACCCCGAACTCGACGCGACCTGGCGCGCCGCCAGCCGCGAGCAGCCGCCTGCGGCCCTCGACGATGCGATTCGCGCCGCCGCCAGACGGGAAGTTGGCGCGAAGCCCGGTGGCTTGCGCGCCGCGCCGCGCTGGTGGCCGCTTGCCGCCGCGGCTACCGTGGCGGCCATCGCGGTCGGCACCGTCCAGATGACGCCGCCCGAGCAGGTGACGCCGACAACCATCACCACTGCAAGCAATACCTCGAGCGACGCCGCGCAGCGCGACGTCAAACCGGACACCGACAAGCCGAGTGCCAACCAACCGCAGCGCGAGGCGCCGAGTCCCGCGGCTGCGCCCCAAGCCCTGCGCGACGCGAGCAAACCCGCGGCGAAGGAACGGCGCGGTGCGCCCGACGAAAACGATCGCGGCGAGCCTGGCCGCCGCCGCTCCGACAGTCTGGCCGCCTCGCCCAGCGCGCAGGTTCATGAGAAAAAAGCGCTTGATTCGAGCCAGCAGGCGCCGCCGCAGCGCGTCGAGGAAGCGCCCGAGCGCGAGCGGGACTTGAAGCAGAAGACCGAGCTGGCCGCGGCACCATCGGCGGCGCGCCCCAACCCCGCCGTCTCGACTCCACCCGCTTCATCAGTGGCACGCAACGAGGCCCAGCCATTTCCCGCGGCCCCGGTCCCGCCCCAGTCTGGCGTCGACAACGTTGCGCCACAGGCGGCAACCGCGGCATCTGCTCCCGCAAGCGTCCCCTCACCGGCACCCGCGCCCGTGATTACCGGGGCCAAGCTCGCCGCGCAGTCCTCGGCGACAGGCGCCTTATCCGGCAACATGGCGAGCACAGGCACGAGCAACGCGGAGCCCGCGCCGGCGAAGGACGCCGCAGCCTTGGAAAAAAGAGCCGCCGGCAAGGCGGACAAGGTCGTGGCCGAAGGTCGCAAGGATACGGCGCCGCTGGCGCCCGAGGAATGGATCAAGCGCATCCGGCGTTTGATCGCAGAAGGCAAAAACGAAGACGCGGCCAAGGAGCTCCTTGCCTTTCGCCGCGAATACAAGGAGCGCTCGGATGCACTGCTTCCCAGCGACCTGCGAGCGTTCAGGCAATAACGCGCTGAGAGGGTAACCCGCGCAGGAGTTTCTTGATCGGGGCGGGCAGCGCCGCACCGCTTGCCTCCGGCAAGGGCAGCCACACACAAGCGCTGCCAGCCGAGTCTTCCATCCGCGCCGGCCAGCGCGCGACGCTGCATGGCAGCGGCGTCAGTCGCAACCGGAAATGCGTGAACGCGTGCTCGATCGGTATCAAGGCCGCACCCGCCGTGACCTCCGCGCCAAAGCGATCGAGGCAGTACGCCGCGACGTCGGTGCCGCAGGACACTTCGGGAAGGCTCCAGAGGCCGGCCCAGATGCCCGTCGGCGGCCGTCGCTCGAGCAGAACCTCGCCGCCGTGCTCGATCAGCAGCACGGCGACTTCGCGCTGCGGCAGCGGTTTTCGAGGGCGAGGCAGAGGCAGCTCGTCGATGCGATTCTCCAGCCGCGCGACGCAGTCGTCGGCCACCGGACAGCGCGCACAGTCCGGCGTCGAACGCAGGCACACCATCGCGCCGAGGTCCATCAGTGCTTGCGTATACGGTTCGATCCCCGCGCGCGGAAGTAAATCCTCGGCTCGCGCCCAGAGCGCCCGCAGGACTGCGGGATCGCCGCCATAGCCTGCAACACCCTGGTGTCGCGCCAGCACGCGCTTGACGTTGCCATCGAGAATCGCGCCGCGCTCTCCATAGGCAAAGGCGGCGATCGCAGCGGCGGTAGAGCGGCCGACACCCGGCAGCGTCGCAAGGGTCGCGGCATCGCGCGGAAAAACGCCGCCATGCCGGCCGACGACTTCTTGCGCGGCGCGATGCAACAGGTGCGCGCGACGGTAGTAGCCCAATCCGCTCCACAACCGCAGCACCAGGTCGATCGAAGCCGCGGCGAGCGATTGAACGTCGGGGAAAACGCTCAGGAAACGTCGGTAGTACGGCAAGACCGTCGCCACCTGCGTCTGCTGCAGCATGATTTCGGAAATCCAGATGCGATACGCGTCGCGCGTGTTCTGCCACGGCAGATCGCGCCGGCCCGCATGTTCCTGCCAACTGATGAGCCGCGCCGAAAACGACCTCACGCGAATCGGCTCAAGCGCTAGCGCCTCGGCAGACGCTGGCGTGCCTTGCCGGCCGCCTCCGATGTCGGATACTTGGCGACGATCTCCTCGAGCGTCTTTTTTGCGCCGCCGCTGTCGCCGAGCTCGATCTGAGCGCTGGCGATGATGAGCAGCGCATCGGGCACTTTCTGGCTGTCGGGGAACGTGGCGAGCAACTGCCGCTGGGTCGCGATGGCGGCACGAAAATCTTTTTGCGCGTACTGCGCGTTGCCGGCCCAATACATTGCCGACGGCGCCAATGGGCTACGCGGATAGGCGCGGGCGAAGCTCTGGAAGCTTGACGTCGCCGCGGAATAATTGCCGCTCTTGAACTGCTCGAGCGCGACGTCGTACGCGCGCTGCTCGGCGGCAACGTCTCCCGGACGCACTGGCGTCTGAGCGGAGAGCGTTGGTCCGGCGCCAGCCGCCACCGCAGGCGCCGCGTCGGTTGCACCGGGCGTTCCGGCCGCGGCTCCCGGGCCACCCTCGAGCTTGCGCAGACGGCTGTCGAGATCGAGGTAGAGATCGCGTTGCCGCTTTTGCGCCTGCTCCAGCTCGTAGGTCAGCACTTCGTATTGTCCGCGCAGCTTGGCGATGTCGGCCTTGATCTGCTCGACGTCCTTGAACAGATCGACGACTCCCGCGTTCTTCGTCTCCAGCGCGTCCAGGCGCTGCGCCAGAGAGCGCTCGATCTGGTCGACGCGGCCGCGAAGCGATTCGATCCGCTTGCGCGCCTCGTCGTCGTCGAACAGCGCCGCTCGCGCCGGCGCAGTCGCCAGCTCGACTACGAGCAGGAACGCCAGCGCTGCGGGAGCGCCGAAACGCGCCACGCGCTATTCGCCCCGATAGACGAAGTCGTCGCGGCGATTCTCGGTCCACGAGCCTTCGTCGTGCCCGGGATTGCGCGGCTTTTCCTTGCCGAAGCTGACGGTTTCGATCTGCGAATCCGTCGCGCCCAGCAGCATCATCATCTTCTTCACCGCATCCGCGCGCCGCTGGCCGAGGGCGATGTTGTACTCACGGCTGCCGCGCTCGTCGGTGTTGCCCTGGATGGTCATCCGTCCGTTCTTGTCGCCCTGCAGATAGCGGGCGTGTGCGTCGATCAGCGGCTTGTAGTCGTCTCTGACCGCGTAGCTGTCGAATTCGAAGTAGACGCTGCGCTTGGAAAGAATGCTGTTCGGATCGCGCAGTCGATTCGACTCGCTGCCGGTGGCGGTCCCGGCGACGTTGCCGGTGGTAGTGCCCGACGTGGCGGCGCCCGACGTTCCGGCGCCCACGTTACGGTCCTCGACGGGCGCCCCGGTGTCGGGCGTCGGCGTAGTGCTGCAGGCAGCGAGCAAGCTCGCGAACAATGCGCTCATCAATAGCTTGTGGACGGTTTGTTGCATGTTGACCTCCTGAGATTGGCGAAAGGTGGCGGATGGCGGCCGAGGGTGGCAACAGGCGCACCCGCTCACTTGAGAAGCGGGCCCCACGCGGGCTCGCGCACGTCGCTCGCGGCCGCGGTCAATCGCTGCTTGACACGACCGTCGCTGGAGACTGCGGCCAATATACCACGGCCTCCGGTCTCCGACGCGTAGATGATCAGCTTGCCGTTGGGTGCGACGCTCGGCGATTCGTCGAGCGAGCCCTGGGTCAAGACCTGCACTTGCCGCGTCGCGAAATCCTGCAACGCGATGTTGAATCGCCCGCCGTCGCGGCGCACGAATACGAAGCCTCTGCCATCGGGAAGATTCCGTGGCGAAACGTTGTAGCTGCCGTCGTAGGTCATCCGTTCGATAGCGCCGCTGCCGAGGGTCAGCCGGTAGATCTGCGGGCTGCCACCGCGGTCCGAGGTAAACAATATCGACCGGCCGTCGGCGGCAAAGTTCGCCTCGGTATCGATTCCGCCGGAGCTGGTGAGCCTCTGCACGCCGCTGCCGTCGGCGTTCATCAGGTAGAGCTGCGATCCGCCGTCCTTGGTCAGCGTCACCACCAGACGCGAGCTGTCCGGCGACCAGGCCGGCGCGCTGTTGCTGCCGCGGAAATTGGCGACGACCTGCCGCCCGCCCGTCGACAGGGATTGCACGTACACCACGGGCTTCTTGTTCTCGAGCGATACGTAGGCGATGCGAGTGCCGTCCGGCGACCAGACTGGAGAAAGCAGCGGCTCGTTGGAACTGACGATCGATTGCGGGTTGAAGCCATCCGCCTCGGCGACGAGGAGCTCGTAGCGCGGACCCTGCTTGGCGATGTAGGCGATGCGGGTGCTGAACACGCCGGCATTGCCGGTCAGCTTTTCGTAGATGACGTCGGCAATCCGGTGCGCGGTCGCGCGCAGTTGCGCCGGCGCGACGACGTAGCTGACCGCCGCGAGCTGGCCTTGCTTGACCGTGTCGAGCAGCGCGAAACGCACTTCGACCCGGCCATCGGGTTGCGGCGTCATGCCGCCCACCACGACCGCGTCGGCGCCGCGCGAGGTCCAATCGCCGTAGCGCACGTCCTCGGCCCGCGACGGACGCGGCACCACACCACCCGCGTCGACAACTTTGAACAGGCCGCTTCGCGCAAGGTCGGCGCTGACAACGGCAGTCGTGCTCAAGGGGTACGCGTCACCCGCGAAGGGCACGATGGCGATCGGGATGGTGGTCGCGCCCCCACCAACGATCTCGATCGTGAGCTGGGCGCGGGCGACGCCTGCGGTCAGCAAACAGAGCAACGCAAAAATCCAGGTGGCGCGCGCGGAAGAGCGGGTCATGGAATTCCAGAAAACGAGCGATCGGGGCGCCGCCTAGTCGACGGCATGGCGCACGTGCAATGCATAATCATAACGAAGGCGATTGCGAAATAGGGTCAGCGGTCGATCAAGGAGCAAATGACGGGGCCTTCACGGTTCCCTCAAGACCCGCGGTATCGCGCAGGCTGTCGAGGGCGCGGCGTGCATCGTCCCGCGTCGGGTATGGTCCTACAAAAACACGAAACAGGCCGTCGATCTGCCGCACCTTCGCTTCGACGGCCGCGCCCGTCGTTTGGTTCGCGAGATGGGCGACGAAGTTTTGAGCGTTGGCATTGTTGGCGAAGGCGCCCAGCTGCACGACATAGCCGCCCGCTTCCTGTCCGATCGGAACCGCCGCGGCGGGCGCGGCGTCGACCGCGGCGACCAGCGGCAACGGCGTCGCCGCAATTACCGGCGGCGCAGTCGCGGGCAGGATGCTTTCGACGTCGACTTCGCCGCTGCCCTTTTGCGCGATGCCAAGCCGATACGCGGCCGCGAATGAAAGGTCGATGACGCGGCCCGGGTGGAACGGACCGCGGTCGTTCACGCGCACGATGACGCTTTGCCCGGTGGCGACGTTGGTCACGCGCGCGTAGGAGGGCAGCGGCAACGTCGGGTGCGCGGCGGTCATGGCGTACATGTCGTAGGCCTCGCCGGTGGCGGTCTTGCCGTTGTGAAATTTTCGCCCGTACCACGAGGCGATGCCGCGCTCCTTGTACGGACGCAGGGTCGTCGCCGGAACATAATCGCGCCCGAAAACCGCGTACGGGCGATTGGCGAATCGATGCAGCGTCTCCAGCCGTGGCGTGGCATCGGGAATCGCTTCGAGATTAGGCGGCGGGTTGTCGCCGGGGCCGTCATCCTTGTAATAGCCGCCGCGCTTGGGAATCTCGCCGGCCGCCGGAAGGGACGGCGTATCGCGACGGGTGGTCGACGAACACGCGGAGAACTGTATTGCGGCGAGCGCAACCAGCGGCCACAGCATCCAGCGATCCGCGTGCCGCCGCGCATTTTGACCGTGGAGCGTCGCCGACATATAGTCGAGGACTATAGCTTGATTCGTCGGATTCGCACGCCGTATCAAGGACCGCATCAAAGCTCCCAATCCTGGCGGGTATCCGCGACAGGCTCGGGGCGTATCAGTTCTCCTTTGGTGTCATCTTTCGCGTTATGCGAGGATACTTGCCATTCGAACAGTACGGGGGCCAGAGCTCCACCGCGTCGCCCGCCTTCAGCTCGACCGCCGCGTCAGAATATGCAGGCAAATACCACATGATCTTGCCAATCCAATAGCGCACTTCGAAGACCTTCCCGCGCGCGAATGCGTCTTCGGGCAAGTTTGCAAAGCAAGGATTCGCCTTCAGATCGATTTCCTGAACTGAGTCAAATCGTTTCTGCACGAAAGCTCGCTTCGCCCCATCCTGCCGGGCGAGTTCATCGACTTGCGGCGTCAAGGTACATGCGTTACAAATCGCGCCTTGAATCATAACAAGAATTTCTTTCCTAAATCTCATTTCGTTCTTCTCGCGCACCTCGCCGGCAGCCGCAAATATGGCAGCGCGAGAGCTCGTGCCGATGCTCAATCGCATGATTCGCTTGAGCGTACTGAGGTCTGGTTGTTGCAACCGGCCGGCTTAAGCCACCAGCGACTCACGGTTCGCGCTCCCTTGACGCCCGGACCATCCGCGGATGCCTTCTGCGAATACCAGGTACAAGACAGGCAGCAGGATTAGCACCAAGATCGTCGCGCTGATCAGACCCCCGATGACGACAATGGCGAGAGGACGCTGTGTCTCCGACCCGATGTCGGTGGACAACGCCATCGGTAGCAGGCCCAGCATGGCGAGCAGCGCGGTCATGAGCACTGTCCGCAAGCGTACGAGCGCGCCTTGCCGCACCGCCTCGATCGGCGTTAGGCCGCTCGTCCGCAATTGGTTGAAGTACGCGACCATGACCACGCCGTTCAGCACCGCTTGACCGAACAATGCGATGAAGCCAATCGCGGCAGAAACCGATAGCGGGGTCCCAGTGACCAGCAACGCCACGATGCCGCCGATCAGCGCGAATGGAATATTGAGCACAATAAGCAAGGCGCTCTGAAGCGATTTGAATGCATCGAACAGCAGCAGGAAAATGAGGGCGATGCTAAACGGCACGATAATTGACAGGCGCTTCATCGCGCGTTCCTGGTTCTCGAACTCTCCCGACCAGGTAATCGTGTATCCGGGCGGCAGTTGCACCCGCTCCGCCACGCGGGCCTTCATGTCGGCGACAACGCTGCCCATGTCGCGGTCCTTGATGAACACGCTGATGGCTTGAACTCGGGTCCCATTCTCACGGCTGATGTTCATCGCGCCGCCGATGGTCTTGAACGTAGCCACTTGTGACAACGGCACATAGAGGCCCGCCGCCGTACTTACGAGAATTTCGGGCATGACCGCCAGCGCGCGTTCTGGGTCGCGTAAGCGAACGACCACGCCAAAGCGCTTTTCACCTTCCCAGATCTGCGTCGCGGCCCTGCCACCCAGCCCGGTCTCGATCACGTCCTCGATGTCGGCGACGTTGAGTCCGTACCGCGCCGCGCGTTCCCGGTCGATCTGAATCTGAACCTGTGGCAGCTCGCCCAGCCGGTCGATGAAGGATCGCTCTACCCCATTGACATCGCGTATCGCCTCGTGGGTCTTTTCCGCCTGCTCCCGCAGCACGGCTGGATCTTCGCCAAACACCTTGATTACGATCTGGCCGTCGACTTGAGAAATGCTTTCCAGCACGTTATCGCGTATCGGCTGCGAGAAGCTCGCGTCGGTGCCGGGAATCGCATCGAGCAGATGATCCATTTCGTCGATGACTTTCCGTTTGGTCATCCCCGGACGCCAGTCCCTCTCCGGCTTGAGATCGATGAACAGCTCGGCCATGTTGATCAGCTTCGGATCAGTGCCGTCCTCAGGGCGTCCCGCTTTGGAGACGACAGTGCCGACTTCGGGCACGCTGCGCAGCAAACTGCGCACCATCGCCATGTGGCGCTGCGCCTCGCTGACCGAGATCGACGGCGGCATGTTGTAGTTGAGCCAGATCGTTCCTTCGTTGAGCTCGGGCAGGAACTCGGTCCCAATTCTGGGCACCAAGGCGAGGCTTGCGGCCAGCGTTGCAACCGCGCCAACAAGGACCACGGCGCGGCGGCGCAAAGCCCAGTCGAGGATCGGTTGATATCCGCGTTTGCACCAGCGCACGATCGCGTTGTCATGGCGGGGCAGCTCTTTGCGCAGCAGCACGAGGCAAAGGAGCGGAACCAACGTCAGCGCAATCACCAATGATCCGACAAGCGCCGAGGTCACCGACCAGGCCATCGGCGCAAAGATTCGACCTTCGTGGCGCTGCAACGTGAAGATTGGTATGTGTGCGGCGATGATGATCAGCATCGAGAACAATGTCGGACGACCGACCTCGCTCGCGGCATCGAGTATTCGCTGCAGTCGTTCGCTGCGGCTCAGTTGAGCGGGCGCTTCGGACAGCTTGCGAAAAACGTTCTCCACGACAATGACCGCGCCGTCGACGATGATGCCGAAGTCCATAGCGCCAAGCGACAGCAGGTTGGCGGGAATGCCGACGAGGCTTAGGCCCAGAAACGTCGCCAACAATGACAATGGGATCACGGCCGCGACGATCATCGCGGCGCGCAGGTTGCCGAGAAACAGCAACAGGACCAGCGTGACCAGCATGGCTCCTTCGACCAGATTGGTGAAGACGGTACGCAGCGTCTTCGCAATCAGCCACGCCCGGTCGTAGTAAGGCACGATCGACACGCCCTTGGGCAAGACCGAGTGGTTGAGTTGTTCGATCCTGGCCTTCAATGCGGACAGGACGATGGAGGGATTCTCACCCTGACGGAGCAACACGATGCCCGTGACCACATCGTCGTCCGCGTCTTGCCCCATGACGCCCTGGCGCGGTACGTTGCCGACGGTCACCTCGGCGATATGCCGCACGAGGATGGGCGTGCCGTTGCGCGCGTCGACAACGACATTGCCGATGTCATCACTGGTGCGGAACAGGCCCAGGCCGCGAATCAGGAACTGCTGCTTGCCCTGCTCAACGTAACTGCCGCCGGCGTTGGCGTTGGCGTTCGACAGTGCCTGGAAGAGTTGCTGCAGCGTAATCTTGTAGAGCTTCATCCTGGCGAGGTCGGGGTTGACCTCGTACTGCTTGACAAAACCGCCCCAGGTCACCACGTCGGCGATGCCCGGCACCTGCTTCAACTGCCGCTCGACGACCCAGTCCTCGAGCGTGCGCAGTTCCATCGGCGACAGGTGATCGCCGCGCACTCGATAGCGATAGATCTCGCCCGTGGCCGACGATAGCGCTCCGAGCGTCGGCTGGATATTCGGCGGCAGGTCCGCGTCGCGCAAACGCTCGACCACCTGCTGGCGCGCAAAGTAGGGATTGGTCTTGTCGTCAAATGTGAGAATCAGAAATGACAAGCCGAATTGCGTGTGGGAGAACATTCGCACCGTGCCGGGCATTCCGGCCAGCGTGACCTCCAGTGGAATCGTTATCTGCTTCTCGACTTCCTCGGCGGCGCGACCCGGGTACAGCGTGATGACCTGGACCTGGGTGTCAGCAATGTCCGGAAATGCCTCGATCGGCAAACTGATGAATGCGGCGATGCCGCCACCGATGAAGATGATCGCACCGAGCAGGACGAACAACGGTTGCGTGAGGGCAAAGGTGACGAGCCGCTTGATCATGAAGTCTTGGCCGGGGGCGACTCGGCGCTTTTACCGTTTTCCAGGATCTGTTCGAGCTGCAGCGCGCCGGAGCTCACGACGCGCTGGCCCACCTCGATACCCGAAGTGACTGCCACCCAGCCGTTGACCTCTTTGCCGATGCTGACCTCGATCCGGGCAAATTGCCCGTCGCCCACCTCGACAAAGGTGTAGTGCTTTGCGCCCACCAAGAAGGTGCTGGCCGCCGGTATCATCAACGCCGGCCGACCCTCGTCCCTGATCTCTGCGATGACGAACATCTCTCCCTTGAGCTTGCGTGTGGCGTTGTTGACGGTCGCGCGGATCCTGATGACGCGGCTCGTCGGGTCGATGAAATCGGCAATCGATTCGATTCTTGCGGGAAAAGCCTCATCGGGATATGCCGGAGTGCGCAAGATCACTGTCTGACCGCGCCGGAGGGAAGCCAAGTCGTGCTCGGTAGCATCAAGTTGAGCCCACAATTGGGCAGGGTCGGTAATTACAAACAGCGGCGGCATATTCGACGTGAGTTGGTCCGGTCGCACTTCTTGTCCCGGATTGATGTTCTTCTCGACGACGACTCCTGGCAGCGGCGTGCGTAGCGGGAAGCGCTGGTCCATGCTGTCGCCGCCGTAGAGCGCCGCTCGCGAACGCACGCGCGCCAGCTCGGCTGCGGCACGCTGATAATCGGCCTCGGCGCTCTGCATGTCCTTTGCGGCGACCACGCCATGATCGAAGAGCTCCCGCTGCCGCGCACGGTTCTTCTCGGCCAGCGAGAAATCGGCTTGAGCCTTGTGCACCTCGGCCTGAGCTTGACCAAAATCCGGGGAGCCGATCAGCGCCAGGATCTGCTTAGCCTGCACATGGTCAGCGACATTGGCCCGAATGATCTCGATGCGGCCGGCGAACGGTGTGTACACGCGCACCGTGTGCTCCTCGTCCCACACAATGCGTCCGGTAAGGCGGTGCACTGTCCCGTCGCCCTCAGATGCCGACGCGAGCTTCAGCGCTGCGAGCTGCGAGCTCCGTGCGGGGAAAATGATTCGATCGCCGTCGACGTGCGCCGCTGGCGATGGCGGTGGCTGTGTTTCCGATGTGCAAGCTGCGGCAAGCAGGCTGGCCAACATGGCAAGCGCTGTGCACGTCCGGCGGAACCCGGTGGTCATCGTTCAGTCCTGCGCGGCAGACGGGCGCGCCTGCCGCCATGCGGCAAACGCCTTGGCGTAGTCGGCGCGCGCGGCAGCGGCGTCAAGCTGAACCGAGCGAAGCGTGCGTCGTGCGTCGAGCAAATCGAGCACGCCGATAGCGCCTTTCTGGTACGCAAATTCCTGTGCATCCGCAACGCGCTCGGCCGTGACGAGCAGTTCGCGCTCGTAGCGCGCCAAGCGCTCCCGGGCGAGGTCGAGATCGGACCGCGTCCGCGCCAGATCGGCGCGCGCGGCGGCAATTATCCTTTCCACGAGATCAAGCGCCGCGCCCCAGTCCGATTCCGCCTTGGCTATGTCGCCGTCAAAATGGTTGCCGAGAAACAGGGGCACCGAAACGGCAAACCCGTAGCTGTTCCCAGTCCCTTGCACATTGGTCGCATTGATGGGCCAATGGTCGTAGGTGACCCCGAGCGTAACGTCTCGAACGCGCTGGCTATGTGCAAGCTCGCGAGCTTGCCAAGCAGCATCGGCGCGGGCTTTGGCGGCGCGTACATCGGGCCGGCGGTCGAGGAGCGCATCAACGTCTTCCAGATTCGGCTCCGGGATGAGTTCGGACCAACCGTCACTCGCAATGAACTCCCGGGCCTGTGTCTCGAGCCCCAGTACCGAAGCCAGCGCAAATTGGGCATGTTGCCGATCGGCGATGGCCGATTGCTCATCGCTTCGGGCCCGCAACGCATCGACGCTGATGCGCTTGACATCGGTCGCCGAAACATCGCCGGCGGTGAGTCGCCGCTGCGACGCGGAAAGCGTCGCCCCGAAGAGTTCCGCCGTTTCATGCGTAATGCGCACGCGTTCCTGGGCGAGGAGCAGATCGTAATAGGCGTTGGCGAGCACCGTGCGTTGCATGCGCAGCACATCGTGCAAGTCCTCGTCGCTCGCTATTGCCTGGGCGTTCGCGGAGGCGAGGCGCAAGTCGCGCTTTTGACCGCGCTCGATCACGTAATCCACCCGAAACTGTGTGTCGAAAGCCTTATCCCTCAATCCTCCCGGTCCGATCCCGACTTGGGGATTGACGTTCGATGTTTGCAGCGTCAGGTTTGGGTTCGGGCGAGCACCGGCGATCAGAACGCCGGCCCTTGAGTTGTCGACGGCACGTCGCGCCGCCCGGATTTCTCGATTGCGTTCCAGCAACACCTGCTCCGCTGCATGCAAAGAAAGCTCTCCGAGAGGAGGCACGTCGCGGAGGTCGGCCGCCGCAATGGTAATTGACACGAAAGCGACCAAGCCGCCGGCGATCGCCGCGCCCGCGAGCGCCCCGCCGCTACGCGCTAACATTAGGCGCGGTAGCCGATAGGCGGCCTGCTGTATCGTTGGATCCCATTCTCCTAAAATACGCCGACAAGCTTGCGCGAAGCTTGCTTCGATCTACAGCGCCATGCGTATACTCCTCATTGAAGACGATCTTGAGCTCGGCGATGGATTGGTGTGCGCCCTGGCCCAGACTGCCTATGCCGTCGATGCAGTTCACAGCGGCCACGAAGCACTTGCGGCTTGTGCCGCGGTGACCTATCAACTCGTGATCCTCGATCTCGGGCTTCCGGACTTGGACGGCATGGAGGTTCTACGGCGATTGCGCCACGGCGGCATGAACGCGCCCGTGCTGATTCTGACGGCACGTGACGATCTCAAGGATCGCGTGCTTGGTCTTGACGCCGGCGGCGATGATTACCTTGCCAAGCCATTCGACATCGCTGAGCTCGAGGCGCGCATCCGCGCACTGCTGCGGCGCGGCGACCCGGCATCGACGACGTTACGAATCGGCGTCGTTGCATTCGAGCCGACATCGCGGCGCCTAACTGTGCGCGGCGTCGAGCTGGAACTTACCGCACGCGAGCTTGCGGTGCTCGAGCTTCTGATGCGGCGGACCGGCCGCATCGTCAGCAAAAGGCACATCTTTGAGTCACTCTACAGTTGGGACAACGAGGCAGACGTGTCCAATGTCGAAGTGTTCGTCAGCCGTTTGCGGCGCAAGCTCGTACAGGCCGGTGCCGACGTGGGGATCAGAGTCTTTCGCGGCTTGGGCTACCGGCTGGAGAAAAAGGGGCCGCGTAGTGAAAGAGTCTGACCACAGCCTGCGACGCCGCCTGCTGGCGCGTTTGTGGATCCCGCTGACCGGCGTTCTCCTGGCGGGAGCGCTGTTGGCCTTCGTAATTGCTTTTCATTTCGGCAACGTGGTGCACGACCGCTGGCTCTTGGATTCAGCGATGACGCTGGCGACACAGCTGCGGGCCAACACGGGAGGGGTAAGTCTGGAACTTCCACCATCGGCGGTGGAGATGTTCGAATGGGACGCCGTGGATCGCATCTATGAAGAAGTCACGTATTCCAATGGCAGGGTACTGTTTGGAAACGCAGCGTTCCCAGCCTCTCCAAGCAATCTCGCGCCGAACGAGCCGCGTTACTACGACGCGGAGATGGGAGGTAACCCCGTCCGTGTGGTTGCGATTGCAGTCGCAAGCCCGGTGGATGCGACAAAGACGATCACCATTCAGGTGGCCGAAACCAAGAAGAAACGCGAAGCTTTGGTTTGGGAAATTATCCTGCTGCTCGTCCCGTTGCAAATCGGTATTCTGGTTGTTGCCGCGGCATTCATCTGGTTTGCGGTTACCTCAAGTCTCTCGAGTCTCGATGAAATTGCGACGCGTCTTAGCGGCTATGAGCCGGATGGTCTTCTGCCTGTGCGCGATGTGCAACGCGTGCCGTCGGAGGTCAAACCTCTGATCTTTGCCATCAATGGGCTCATCAATCGGATGTCGGAGGCGCGCGGGTCGCAGCAGCGGTTTGTCGCCAACGCTGCTCATCAACTGCGTACTCCACTTGCTGCTCTGCAGGTCCAAACAGAGCGCGCGTTGCGCGAAACCAATCCGGAGCGCCATGCCGAGGCGCTCATGCATGTGCTGAAAGCGGTGACCCGCATGCGCCACCTGACCCAGCAATTGCTGACGCTGACGCGTTCCGATCCTTCAGCGGCGAGCACGCTCGTGATGGCGGACATCGACCTTGCTCAACTTGCGCGGGATGAACTCGAGCGATGGGCCGACGCTGCGGTCCAGCGCAACATCGATCTCGGCTACGATGGCCCCGAAGGTGGCGCCGCGGTACGAGGCGAGCGGCAGCTCCTGCGCGAGCTTATTGGCAACCTGGTCGACAACGCAATCCGCTATGGCCGCGCAGGCGGGGAGGTTACGCTGGGCGTGCGCCCCAACCCGACCACGATTTTCGTCGAAGACGATGGTCCGGGAATTGCAGCCGCGGAACGCCAGCGGGTACTGGACCCCTTCTATCGCTCGCCGCAGAGCGTCGGTGACGGTTGCGGCTTGGGCTTGACGATCGCTCGCGAGATCGCCGCCCGGCACGGCGCCCGTCTCCAAGTTGTGGATCGGGATCCAGAGGGAACTCGGATCGAGGTCGTGTTCAGGAGTAGCTAGCGATGCCAAGCAAGGGACCGCGGGCGCCGCGCTTCGTCCAGCGCTTGAGGACGACCCGGTTGCTCCTGTCGCTGTTCACGGCAGCGGCAACCGCAACTGTGATCATCGGCCTGCGCTCAGCGGGCAAGGCCGACGTTCCAGGCTTCTTCGGTTACGGAACGATGCTGGCCGACGTCAACGTCGCGCTCGAAGTGTTGCTGGTCGTCGGGCTCACTTTCGGCATGGGGCTCGCGCGCCGGGGACGGATCGAGGTCCATCGAACCAATCAGACGATCTGGGTATCGGTCAACGCAGCGCTGGTGGCGCTGATCATGATCGGCTCGATCAGGACGTTCAAGCTCGCGCATTGGTCCGACCTGGCCAACGTCGGCAATCTGATCATCGTCGCGCACGCCGTCATCGGCACGCTGACCTTCGCCGCGGGAATGTGGCTGGTGCTGCAGATGAACGACATCCTCCCCGAACGCATGCACCTAAGCAGCTGGAAGACGATGATGCGATGGACGCTGGCCGGCTACTGGGTCGTCGCCCTGCTGGGCATCGCCACCTATCGCGTCTGGTACGCCTAGCAAGCTAGTGACTGCGGCGAGCTCAGCGTACGGCGACGCTAGGGCGACCGGTACGCTTCCTAGGTTTTGACGAGCTTGCGATTCGCCTGCACGCTCATCAATATGCCGAGACCGATGAACAGGCTCACCAGCGCGGTTCCGCCAAAGGAAATCAGCGGCAGCGGAACGCCGACAATCGGAAGCAGCCCGCTGACCATCGCCATATTGACGAACGCGTAGCTGAAGAACATGAGCGTGATCGCTCCGGCAACCAGCCGCGCAAAGAGCGTCGAGGCGTTCATCGTGATCACGAATGCGCGCCCGATCAGCAGCAGGTACAGAACCAGCAGCAAGGCGCTGCCGATCAAGCCGAACTCCTCTCCGAATACGGCAAAGATGAAGTCGGTGTGCCGCTCCGGCAGGAAATCGAGATGCGTCTGCGTGCCGTTGAGCCAGCCTTTGCCGATGACGCCGCCGGAGCCGAGCGCGATCGACGCCTGCATGCTGTGATAACCGGTCCCCAGAGGGTCGCGCGTCGGGTCGAGAAAGGTCAGTATTCGTTCCTGCTGATAATCGTGCAGGTGCGGCCAGATCAGCGGCGCGGCCGCGCCGGCCCCGAACAGGAGGCAGAGCATGATCTTCCACGACAGGCCGGCAAGGTAGAGCACGTAAAAACCGGACGCTCCGATCATCAGCGCCGTACCCAGATCGGGCTCGCGTTTGATCAGCCAGACCGGCGCGGCGATGAGCACCACCGCGAGGATGAAATCGCGAAAGCGAACGCGCGTCTCGTGCTTCTGAAAATACCAGGCAAGCATGAGCGGCAGTGCGATCTTCATCAACTCGGAAGGCTGAAAGCGGGCAAAGCCGAAATTGAGCCAGCGGCGCGATCCATTGACTATTGTTCCGCCAAGCGCCACCGCGACAAGCAGCAGGACGCCGACGACGTACAGCGGCAGAGCCGCCCGCGCCAGTTGTTGCAGCTGAATGTTCGCCACCACCCACATCAGCAACAACGCAAATCCCAGCGACAATCCCTGACTCGTGACGCGCGAAATGTTCTGGTCCGACGCGGAGAACAGCGTGATGAGCCCGATACCGACGATCGCCAGCGCGGCCGCCATGAGGTAGCTGTCCACGCGGCGCACGAGCACTTCCCAGATCCTGGCCAGCAGCGCGAAGAATTTTCCCATCGGCTAGTCGCTTTCGTCTTCCGGCTCGCGCGGTCCGGTGCCGGGCGCCGCAGGAGCGCGCGGCTTCTGTCCGAGAAGGTAGTAATCGAATACGGCACGCACGATCGGTGCCGCAGCCTGCGCACCGAATCCGCCGTTCTCGACCAGCACCGCGATCGCGATCCTGGGCTGATTGGCGGGAGCGTAGGCGATGTACCAGGCGTGGTCGCGAAGGCGCTCGTCGACCTGTTTGGAGTACTTTTCCCCTTTGAGCGAATAGACCTGCGAGGTGCCGGTCTTGCCCGCCGAAACGTATTTGGTGCCGACGAACGCCTGGGCGCTGGTCCCTTCGCGTGGAACAGCGACCAGTGCGTTCTTGATCACCGCCAGGTGCTCGGGCTTGACGTGGAGCGCTTGTGTCGGCTGCAGCGCAATCTGCCGCACGGTGCCGTCCTTGACGTTTTCGACGCTCTTGACCAGGTGCGGAGCGAGTGCGACGCCGTCGTTGGCGATGATCGCGATGGCTTGCGCCTGCTGCACCGGGGTGAAAGCGTTATAGCCCTGCCCGATGCCCGCCGAGATCGAGTCGCCCAGGTACCATTTGTCCTTGAATCGTTCGCGCTTCCACGCGCGCGACGGCAGCACGCCGAGGAGCTCGCCCTCGATATCGATGCCCGTCTTGCGCCCGAAGCTGAACTGCGACAGGAACGCGTACGTGTCATCGATGTCGGTTTCGCCGGCGAGCATGTAGTAATAGGTGTCGCAGGAGACGACGATCGACTTGGTCATGTCGACGTAGCCATGGCCGCCTGGTTTGTCGTCGCGGAATCGATGCGCGGCTCCAGCAATCTGGTAGAAGCCGGGATCGAAGATCGTTTGCGCCGCGGTGCGCTTGCCCGATGTCAGCGCCGCCAGCGCAAGGTAGGGCTTGATGCTCGAGCCAGGAGGATAGGCGCCGCGCAGCGGCCGATTCAAAAGCGGCTTGTCGGGAGACTCGTTCAGCAATTCCCAGTTCGCCGGGTCGATGCCGTCGACGAAAAGATTGGGATCGAATCCCGGCTTGGAGACAAATGCGAGCACGTCACCGGTCGCCGGCTCGATCGCCACCAGCGCGCCTCGCCGATCGCCGAACGCCTCCTCGGCGGCCTGCTGCAGCCTGATGTCCAGCGCGAGCTTAAGATTGTTGCCGGAAATGGGCGGCGTGCGCGACAGCGTGCGAACGGCGCGGCCGCCTGCGTCAACCTCGACTTCTTCCCATCCGGTGGTGCCGTGCAGCTCGCGTTCGTAGGCGAGCTCGACGCCGACTTTGCCGATGTAGTCGGAGCCCTTGTAGTTGGCGGTTTCGTTCCAGGAGTCGATGCGCTCGACGTCCTTGTCATTGATGCGGCTGATGTAGCCGGTCACGTGCGAGGCGACCTCGCCGAAAGGATATTGGCGGAACAGGCGCGCCTTGATCTCGACACCCGGAAAACGGTAGCGATTGACCGCAAATCGCGCGACCTCCTCGTCGGACAGCCGCGTTCGCAGCGGCAGGCTCTCGAAGTTCTTCGACTCCTCGAGCAGCCGCTTGAAGCGCTTGCGATCCCGCGCCTGAACCTCGACGACGGTGGCCAGCTCGTCGATCGTCTCGTCGAGGTTCTTGACCCGCGACGGCGTAACTTCAAGCGTGTAGGCGGAATAGCTCTGCGCCAGCACGACCCCGTTGCGGTCGGTCATCACGCCGCGGTTGGGAACGATCGGAACGATAGCGATGCGATTGCTTTCCGCGAGCGTCTGATAATGCCGATGCTGGAACAACTGGAGGTAAATAAAACGGCCGAGAAGACCGCCGAACGCGACGATCACCGCCGCACCAGCGATCAGCAGTCGCCGGCGGAAATACAACAGCTCACGCTGCGGGTCCCTGAGCTCCGGGCCGCTGATCGTGCTCGGACGACCGCGGTTGGCGAAGAGTCGGCGCATCGATGCTGCCCTATCTTTCCGCTGGGCGCCGCGGCCGCTGCGGCCCCTGCAGGACGACCGTTATGAGCGGCCACAGGAGCGCCCCGACCATGGGCCCCACGGCATAGGTCCACCGCGGCGTCGGCGCGCCGCCCACCACGCGAATAACCAGCACCAGCGCGGAGCACGCAAGAAGCAGAACCGCGACCTGCGCCGCCTGCTGCCACAGCGAAAATCGCAGCACACGTCGGCGAAAATACTCGGCGGCATAGGCGAGCACCGCATACGCCAGCGCATGCTGCCCGAAAACGGTCGCGTCGGTGACATCCATCAACAGTCCGACGCACCACGCGATGCCGACACCGATCAGACGCGGCTCCTGGATGCACCAGTAGAGAAGCACCAGCGCCAGAAAATCGGGCTTGAGCAAGAGCGCCGTGCCGGACACCGGCAACGTGTTCGCCACCAGGCCGCAAAACAGGGTGAACAAGACAAACCACGGCTTGGCCGGGAGAAGAATTTCCTCCGGCCGTGCGGCGGCAAAAGACGAAAGTTGCGCCATCGCCGATCAGCCCCGTCGTCTTCCACGGCCCTTGCGAGGCGCATCGGCCTCCGCGGGCTCGTCGGGACGCGGCGACGATACCGCAGCGCGGCTCAAGATCAATACCTGGCCGTCGCGTTCGACGCCGGCGAGAGGTTTGCAGGTCACGCGTGCGAAAACCTGCCCCGTTTCGCGCTCGACCGATGCGATCAAAGCCACCGCGAGCCCGGGGGGATAGGTTCCGTCGATGCCGGAGGTGACGAGCCGGTCGCCGGGCTGGATTTCGGCATTGGTATTGGGCGAAAGAAAGCGCAGCTCCGGCAGGCGTCCCGTTCCCGCACCGTACATGACGCTGCGCAAGCCGCTGCGCTCCACCTTGACCGGCACCGCGTGATCCTTGTCGGTCACCAGCGTCACTTCGGCCATGTACGGAAAGACCCGAGTCACCTGGCCGACGACGCCGATCTCGTCGATCACCGCCTGGCCGAGCTGCACGCCCGCGACCTCACCCTTGTCGACGAACAGTTTCTGCGAAAACGGGTCCCGACTGGAATAGAGCACCTCGGCCGCCGTGGCGGCCCCCGGGAATCGTGCCGCCATCTGGAGCAAGGCCCGCAGCTGCGCATTCTCCTGGTCGAGCAAGGGGAAGCCTTGCACCGCGGGGGCCTGCGCCAGCAGCTGCTGTCTCGCCGCGGCGTTATCGCTGGCCAGCGTCCGCTGCGAGGCGAAGTACGCCCCGATGTATTCCAAGGCTTCGCCGGGCATCAGCACTGCGCGCTGCACTGGGTACAACACAATTGCGACTGCCTGCCTCACATTCTCGAGGTAGCGGTAGCGCGTGTCCGCGAACAGCAGCGCCAGCGACAGCAGCCCGAAAAATGCAAGCCGTGTGAGAGGGGTTGGACCGCGATGAAAGAACGGCGGTGGCTCGATCGAAATGTGGCGCATGGATCAGACGAGCGACCGTTCGCGTCGGCGGGAGCGGGGAGCGCTGGCCTTTAGTCCGAGGTAAAGATACCTGACAGCTTTTCCATGTTCTCGAGCGCCTTGCCGCAGCCACGCACAACGCAGGTCAGCGGATCATCGGCGACGATCACCGGCAAACCCGTCTCTTCCATCAGCAGACGGTCGACGTCGCGCAACAGCGCACCGCCTCCCGTGAGAACCATGCCACGCTCGGCAATGTCGGCGCCGAGCTCGGGCGGGGTGCGCTCCAATGCGCTCTTCACCGCCGAAACGATGCTGTTCAGGGGATCGGTCAGCGCCTCGAGAATCTCGTTCGAAGAAACGGTAAAGCTGCGCGGAATGCCTTCGGCCAGATTGCGGCCCTTGACCTCCATTTCCTTCACCTCAGAGCCGGGAAATGCGGAGCCGATCGTTTTCTTGATCATTTCGGCGGTGGTCTCTCCGATCAGCATGCCGTAATTGCGTCGTATGTAGTTGACGATTGCCTCGTCGAACTTGTCGCCGCCGACGCGCACGCTGCCTGAGTACACCATGCCGCCGAGCGAGATCACGCCGACTTCGGTGGTGCCGCCGCCGATGTCGACGACCATCGAGCCGGTCGCTTCCGATATCGGCAGGTCGGCACCGATCGCCGCGGCCATGGGTTCCTCGATCAGGTACACCTTCGACGCGCCGGCGCCAAGCGCCGATTCGCGGATCGCGCGCCGTTCCACCTGTGTCGAGCCGCACGGGACGCAGATGATGATGCGAGGGCTGGGGGAAAAAAGCTTGGAGTCGAGCACCTTCTTGATGAACTGCTTCAACATCTGCTCGGTGACGGTGAAGTCGGCAATGACGCCGTCTTTCATCGGACGAATGGCCGTGATGTTGCCCGGTGTACGACCGAGCATCTGCTTTGCCGCGAGACCGACTTCCTGAATGACGCGCTTGCCGTTGGGGCCGCCCTCCTGGCGGATCGATACCACCGACGGCTCGTTCAACACGATGCCTTTGCCGCGCACATAGATCAGCGTATTGGCGGTTCCCAGATCGATCGCGAGATCGCTGGAAAAGTAGCCCTTGAACATGTCGAACATGGAGACTTTCGGTTTCGAAGGCCGTCAGGTGACGGCCCGCACGCTTATGACAAGCGATTATGATACCCTACCCAGCCCTGTTTCTGCAGCGTTTCCTCGTAATCATGGCTCTTTCAGTCGACGACGTTCAACGCGCGGCGCACCTGGCACGGATCGAGATCACCGCCGCCGAGGCCATCGATGTCCAAAACAAGCTCGAAGGTATTTTCCGGATGATCGAGCGCATGCGCGCGGTCGATACGACCGGCATCGTGCCGATGTCGCATGCGCAGGATGTGTCATTGTCGCTACGCGAGGATCGCGCGACCGAGAGCGACCAGCGTACGCTCTATCAGCGCAACGCGCCCGCGGTCGAGGACGGGCTGTATCTGGTCCCGAAAGTCATCGAATGAAGAGTTTCGTGGTGTGAGTTCGTGCCGCGATCCTTCGCGGCTCCGGTGTTTTTCGCATCTTCCCTGTCAACGCTGATCGATCGTCCTCCGTGATTACTTCTTCCGTCGCCGAGCTCTCGCGCGCCTTGAACGCACGGCGTCTGTCCAGCGTCGAGCTTACGGGAGCGCTCCTCGATCGCATCGATGCCGCGAATCGAAGGCTGAACGCCTTTCTCACGGTCGATCGTGAAGGAGCGCTGGCCCAGGCCAGGACCGCCGACGCGCGCATCGCCGCGGGAACCTCGTCGGCACTGACCGGCATCCCGCTCGCGCACAAGGACGTCATCATGACCGAGGGACTGCGCACGACCTGCGGTTCCAGAATGCTGGAGAACTTCGTCGCGCCGTACAGCGCGTATGTCGCCGAGAGGCTTGCGCACGCCGGCATGGTGCTGGTCGGCAAGACCAACATGGACGAGTTTGCGATGGGCTCGTCGAACGAGAACTCGTATTTCGGGCCGGTCAGAAATCCGTGGAACACGACCTGCGTCGCGGGCGGAAGCTCGGGCGGCTCGGCCGCGGCCGTTGCAGCGCGACTCGTACCTGCAGCGACCGGCACGGACACGGGGGGCTCGATCCGGCAACCCGCCGCCCTGTCAGGGATCAGCGGGCTGAAGCCGACGTACGGCGTTTGCTCGCGCTACGGGCTGGTCGCATTCGCGTCGAGCCTCGACACCCCCGGCGCTCTCGGCCAGACCGCCGAGGACTGCGCGCTGCTGCTCAACGCCATGGCCGGCCACGATGTGCGCGATTCGACCAGCCTCGATCGCCCGAAGGAGGATTACACGCGGCTACTGAGCGCGAATGCGGGAGCGAAGCCCCTTGCCGGCGTTCGGATCGGCTTGCCGCGCGAATATTTCGGTGCCGGCACCGAGAGCGATATCGCGAATGCGATCGAGGCCGCGATCGCCGGCTTCAGAAGCCTCGGCGCGACCACCGTCGAGTTGAGCCTCCCCAACGTCGAATATTCGCTCCCGGTGTACTACGTGATCTCGCCCGCCGAGGCGTCGTCCAACCTGGCACGCTTCGACGGCGTGCGTTACGGCCATCGCGCGGCGAAATACGACGACCTGATGGACATGTACAAAAAAACGCGCGCCGAAGGCTTCGGCGCCGAAGTAAAACGCCGCATCCTGGTCGGAACCTACGTGCTTTCGCATGGATATTACGACGCGTACTACCTGAAGGCGCAGCAGGTGCGGCGACTGATCGCCGACGACTTCCAGCGTGCGTACCGGAGCTGCGACGTAATCGTCGGCCCAACCTCGCCGACGACCGCGTTCTGCCTGGGCGACAACACCGATGACCCGGTAAAAATGTATCTGAACGATATTTTCACGATCGCGAGCAACCTTACCGGCACGCCGGCCATTTCCATTCCCTGCGGTTTCGATGGCAAAGGACTGCCCATCGGCTTGCAGATCCAGGGCAATGCCTTCGCCGAGGCGCAGGTTTTGAACGTCGCGCATCGCTACCAGCAGATGACCGACTGGCATCGACGCATTCCCGCGGAATTCGCGCCATGAAGTGGGAGGTCGTCATCGGGCTCGAGACCCACACCCAGCTCTCGACCGCATCGAAGATTTTTTCGGGCGCATCGACTGCCTTTGCAGCGGCACCGAACAGCCAGGCGTCCGCAGTCGATATTGCGCTGCCCGGCGTGCTGCCGGTTTTGAACAAGGGAGCGGTCGAGCGTGCGATTCGATTCGGCCTCGCGGTTGACGGCACGATCAACAAACGCAGCGTGTTCGCGCGCAAGAATTACTTCTACCCCGACCTGCCGAAGGGATATCAGATATCGCAGTACGAGATTCCGGTTGTGCGGGGCGGCTCGATTGCGATCGTCTCGCCCACGCGCGGCGCGATCAAAGTCGCACTGACCCGCGCGCACCTCGAAGAGGACGCGGGCAAGTCGCTGCACGAGGACTTTCGCGGCATGACCGGCATCGACCTGAACCGCGCCGGGACGCCCTTGCTGGAGATCGTCTCCGAGCCGGACCTGCGAAGCTCGGAAGAAGCGGTTGTCTATGCCAAGACGCTCCATGCGCTCGTCAGGTGGATCGGCATCTGTGACGGCAACATGCAGGAAGGCAGCTTCCGATGCGATGCCAACGTATCGGTGCGCCCTGGCGGGGAGGCCAAGCTTGGTACGAGATGCGAAATCAAGAACCTCAACAGCTTTCGCTTCATGCACCAGGCGATCGAGTTCGAAGTCCGTCGCCAGATCGAACTGATCGAGGATGGCGGCAAAATGGTGCAGGAAACGCGATTGTACGATCCCGACAGGAACGAGACCCGCTCGATGCGCAGCAAGGAAGACGCGCAGGATTACCGCTACTTTCCCGATCCGGACCTGCCGCCGCTGGTGATCGATGGAGCGTGGATCGAGCGGATTCGCGCCGAGATGCCGGAGCTACCCGAGCCGATGGCGCATCGATTCGTTGCCGACTACAGTGTCCCGATGCCGGACGCCGTCCAGTTGACCTGGAGCAGGGAGACAGCGCGCTATTTCGAGTCGGCGATGCAGGCGCCGGTCGGCGCGCATCTAAACGGCAAGACTGCGGCAAACTGGATCCTTGGCGAGATCTCGGCCAGACTGAACCGCGACGGAATCGAGATCGAGCAGGCGCCGGTGCGACCAAATGAGTTCGCACAACTACTCGCGCGCGTTCAAGATAACACGATTTCAGGAAGTATCGCCAAAGAAGTTCTCGACGCGATGTGGGCCGGCGAAAACGGTGGCGACGCCGACGCGGTCATCGCCGCCAAGGGTCTGCAGCAGATCTCCGATGCCGGCGCCATCGAGAGAATCGTCGACGACGTGCTCGCCGCGAATCCCGCGATCGTCGCCGAATATCAGGCGGGGAAGGAAAGAGCGTTCAACTCACTTGTCGGCAAGGCGATGGCCACAACCAAGGGCAAAGCCAATCCAGCTCAGGTCAGCGCGATTCTCAAACGCAAGCTTGCTGGGTAGCCCGGGATCGGCATTCCCGTCCGGGATCCGTCATCCCCGCGAAGGCGGGGATCCATTTTGCGTCCGTCAAGAACCATGGATTCCCGCCTTCGCGGGAATGACGATCCCAAGAATTGACGGCTAGACACTTTCGCGGGAATGACGATCCTAAGAATTCGGCGGCTACGCACGATCGCAAGAATCAACAAAACCTCCGCAGGCGCGCCACTTCCTCTAAGCCATCAACGCCTTGTAGCGAAGCCGGTGCGGCCTTGCTCCCTCTTCGCCCAGCCGCTTCTTCTTGTCGGCTTCGTACTCCTGATAGTTGCCCTCGAAGAATCTGACCTGCGAATCGCCTTCGAACGCGAGCATGTGAGTGGCGATGCGATCGAGAAACCAGCGGTCATGTGAGATAACCATGACGCTGCCGGCAAACTCGAGCAGCGCGTCTTCGAGAGCACGCAGCGTCTCGACATCGAGATCGTTCGACGGCTCGTCGAGCAGCAGCACGTTGCCGCCCTTCAACAGCGTTATCGCCAGATGGAGTCGGCCGCGCTCGCCGCCCGATAACTGGCCGACGTTCTTCTGCTGATCGACGCCTTTGAAATTGAAGCGCCCCAGATACGCCCGCGATGGCATTTCGAATTTGCCGACCGTCAGAATATCGAGCCCTCCCGAGACCGCTTGCCAGGCGGTCTTGCCGTCGGGCAGGGCCTCGCGCGTCTGATCGACCACGGCAAGCTTCGCGGTAGAGCCAATGACGATCTTTCCCTTGTCCGGTTTTTCGGCGCCGGTAATCATCCGGAACAACGTCGACTTGCCCGCGCCGTTGGGCCCGATAACGCCCACGATCGCGCCCGGCGGGACGGTGAAGCTCAAGTTGTCGATCAGCAGCCGTTCGCCATAGCCTTTGCTGACGCCGTGAAACTCGATCACCTGATTGCCGAGCCGCTCGGCGACCGGAATGAAGATTTCCTGCGTCTCGTTGCGCTTCTGGTGCTCGTGGCTTGAAAGCTCCTCGAACCGCGCAATGCGCGCCTTGCTTTTCGCCTGCCGCCCCTTGGGGTTGGTGCGCACCCATTCGAGCTCGGTGTGCATCGCCTTGATGCGCGCGGATTCCTGTTTCGCCTCGGTCTGCAGGCGCTGCTCCTTTTGCTCGAGCCATGAACTGTAGTTGCCTTTCCATGGAATGCCGTGTCCACGGTCGAGCTCGAGTATCCATTCGGCCGCGTTGTCCAGAAAGTAACGATCGTGCGTGACCGCCATCACGGTTCCGGGAAATCGCAGCAGGAACTGCTCGAGCCATTCGACGCTTTCGGCGTCGAGATGGTTGGTGGGTTCGTCGAGCAGCAGCATGTCGGGCCTGGACAAGAGCAAGCGGCAGAGCGCGACGCGTCGCTTTTCGCCGCCGGATAGTTTGCCGATCTTTGCGTCCCACGGCGCCAAGCGGAGCGCATCGGCGGCAATTTCCATTTGCACGTCGGTGTCCGCGCCTGCCGCCGCGATAATCGCTTCGTATTTGGCCTGTTCGGCAGAGAGCTTGTCGAAATCGGCGTCGGGTTCGGCGTAGGCGGCGTAGATATCCTCGAGCTTCTGCTTGGCGTCGAATATCTCGCCCAAGCCTTCTTCGATCGTCTCGCGCACCGTCTTGTCCGGTGCCAGCTGCGGTTCCTGCGGCAGGTAGCCGATGCGCATGTTCGGCATCGGCACCGCTTCGCCTTCATACTCCTTGTCCTCGCCCGCCATGATGCGCAAGAGGCTCGATTTGCCGGAGCCGTTCACCCCTAACACGCCGATCTTGGCGCCGGGAAAGAACGACAGCGAGATGTCCTTCAGGATCACCCGCTTGGGCGGCACGATCTTGCCGACCCGGTTCATGCTGTAGACGTATTGCGCCATTTTCGTGCCGGCGGGAAAAGACAAAGGCCGTGATTATCGCATCGAGGCACCAACCTGGCGTCGGCGTTGAAAACGACAAGGGCGACCCGCAGGCCGCCCTTGTCGTCGCGCACCTGCAATTACAGCGCGCTATTTGGCCACTGTGCTCGTCGCGCTCTTGCCAGGTGGCGCCGGCGGCGTATTCGTGGCCGCCGGGGCGGGGGGCTTTCCTTGATCGGTCCTGATTTCGCGCCAGCGCAGCTTGTCGCTCTCGTACTTGGCGTTGATCGCTGCAATTTCCGCGCGTCTTTGCGCGAGCACCTTGTCCTGGCGCGCGAGCTCTTCGTCGAGCGCGGTCAGCTCGTTATCGAGCGTGGCGGGAACCGGCTTGGTGCCGTATGCGAGCTTGTCCTTCCTCAATTCCTGCTGGCGCTGGGTCAGGCCGGCAACGTAGCTTTCTGCCGACTTGAGCTGGCTTTCGACGGCCAGCAGCGCCCGGCTGCGCGCGAAGTCGATCTCTTCTTCGCTGGTGTAGGAGTGCGTCAAGGCAGTGTCCCGCCGCGACTTCTCTTCCTGCGACTTGGCGATCAGGCGCTGGCGCTCGTCTTCGGCTTCCTTGGCTTTGGCCTGCGCCGGCGTCAGCGTCGGCTCGATTTTCTTGATCTGCCTCCCCTGCTTGTCGATCACCACGCCGCCCTTGTTGACGGCATCCGCCGGCATCTGGTCGCTGTAGTGAACGACGCCCTGATCATCGGTCCATTTGTACACTCCGGCGGCCGCCGCCGGAAGCGCGCCCAAAGCGAGCCACGCCGCGAAACACGCGGCAGCGCTCCATCTAAACGGTTGCTTATTGATCATATGCATCGCTCCGGCCCTTGCCCGGTTCCGGTTGTATCTGAGAAGTGTCACCCTGACGCTCCGTATTGCTGCCGGTAGGCCATGACAGCCGTCCGGTGGCGCGAGAGCTCCGCCTTGCGCTCCAGCATTGCCAGGAGGTCGTCGAGCGTCGCGATCGCCATTACCGGTATGGCAAACTCCTGTTGCAATTCCTGTACCGCCGACCGCTCTCCTCGTCCGCGCTCCATGCGGTCGAAAGCGATCAGCACCGCCGCCGGGGTGGCGCCTTGGGCACGGATAAGCTCGATCGACTCGCGCTTTGCTCCGCCGTCGGTAATGACGTCGTCGATGATCAAGACCCGCCCCGCAAGCGCCGCTCCGACGATGACCCCGCCTTCGCCATGATCCTTGGCCTCTTTGCGGTTGTAGCTGTACGGCAGATTGTGCCCTTTTTCGGCCAACGCGACGGCCGTCGCCGCGGCCAGCGTGATGCCTTTGTACGCCGGGCCGAACAGCTGATCGCATTGCACGCCCGACGTCAGATACGCCCGGGCATAAAAATCGCCCAGCCGGCGGAGGCTTTCGCCGTCGTTGAATAGACCCGCGTTGAAAAAATAGGGAGTTTGCCGTCCCGCTTTGGTCACGAACTGGCCAAATCGAAGCACGTCACGTGCCAACGCAAACTCGAGAAAATCCTGCCGGAATTCGGTCATGAAGCGGCGTGGCTAAAGGCGGCACAGGCGAACGAAGTATACCGCGCCGGATGCGCCCGCCGCGCGCATGCCGCCGCGGCGCGCGCGGCGCGAAACGCGCGCGCGATCATGTAGAATCCGCGCTCGCGACCGTTCCAGTGCGCTGAGTCGCAAATTCGCTCGATAGCACACTGGCTCCTGGTGTCCTGTCCCGTAAATTCCGAAGATAAAGGAGCGGATGAAATCGGCCGTCAGGCAAGGCGCGAGGCCGACTCCGTAGTCCATGCTACGGTGAGGCCGAGCAACGCAGCATGGCGGCCGATTTCGCCGCGAACTATCGAGCGAATTTGCGGGACAGGACACTAGCTGCTCGATGCGTATTGTCACGGTCAACGTCAACGGCATCCGTTCCGCGGAGCGCAAGGGTTTCGCGCGCTGGCTTGCACGCATCGAACCCTGGGACGTCGTGTGCCTGCAGGAGATCAAGGCGCACGTCGACGATGTGCCCAGAGCGCTCGCCGCGCCGCGCAAGTCGCATGCGTCGTTTCATACCGCGGCCAAGCGCGGCTACAGCGGTGTCGCGCTGTATGCCAAACGTGCCGCGTCGGTGCAAGTCGGTTTCGGGAGCACGGAATTCGACGCCGAAGGGCGCTACGTCGAGGCTGACTTCGGGCATTTGAGCGTCATCAGCGTGTATTTGCCGTCGGGCTCCAGCTCGCCCGAAAGGCAGCTCGCCAAATTCAGATTTCTGGCCGAGTTTCTTCCGCACCTGCTGCGTCTTCGCGACGCGGGCCGCGAAGTTATCCTCTGCGGCGACTGGAACATCGCGCACCAACCCATCGATCTCAAGAACTGGCGCAGCAACCAGAAGAATTCCGGCTTTCTGCCCGAGGAAAGGGCGTGGCTGACACGCGTGTTCGATGAGCTCGGCTTCGTCGACGTGTTCCGCCGGCTCAACAAGGAACCCGATCAGTACACCTGGTGGTCGAACCGCGGGCAGGCGTGGGCCAAGAACGTCGGCTGGCGCATCGACTATCAGATCGCGACGCCGGGCATCGCCGCCACCGCGCGGGCGGCGGCGATCTACACCAACCGCCGATTCTCCGATCACGCGCCGTTGATCATCGACTACGACTACGAGCTCTACTGACGGTATTCGCAGCTACCCTCGGCCGGCCAACGCCTCAACCATGCTTCGAATTTCGAACCTCTCGCTCTCGCGCGGCGTGAAGCTGCTCCTCGACGACGCTTCGCTTACCGTGCATCCGGGCCACAAGGTCGGACTGATCGGCGCCAACGGCAGCGGCAAGTCGAGCCTGTTCGCGCTGCTGCGCGGCGAGCTGTCGCAGGACAAGGGCGAAGTTTCGATGCCTCCGGGATGGGTAATCGCGCACGTCGCCCAGGAAACCGCGCCTGCGGCGGGAAGCGCGATCGACTACGTGCTCGACGGTGACAGGGAGTTGCGCATGATCGAGCGCGCGCTGGCTGTTGCGCAGGCTGACGATGCGGCCGACGCGCATACAAGCGGCGAGCATCTTGCCGAATTGCACCATCGCTTCGAGATCATCGAAGGATACAGCGCGCGTGCGCGGGCCTCCGCGCTGCTTTCGGGGCTCGGTTTTTCCGCCGAAGGGCACGACAATCCAGTGTCGACATTCTCGGGCGGCTGGAGGATGCGCCTCAATCTGGCTCAGGCGCTGATGTGCCGCTCCGACCTGCTGCTGCTCGACGAGCCGACCAATCACCTCGATCTCGACGCCGTGCTCTGGCTCGAGGATTGGCTCGAGCGCTATCCGGGCACGCTGCTGCTGGTCACCCACGACCGCGATTTTCTGGATGCAGTGGTCACCGAGATCGTGCACCTGGACCAGCGCAAGCTTCGTCATTACACCGGCAATTACGCCCAGTTCGAGCGCGAGCGAGCGCAAGCGCTTGCGCTGCAGCAATCGGCGTACGTCAAGCAGCAACGGCAGATCGCCCATTTGCGCTCGTACATCGATCGTTTTCGCGCCAAAGCAACCAAGGCAAAGCAGGCCCAGAGCCGCATTAAGACGCTCGAGCGTATGGAAATGATCGCTGCCGCACACGTCGACAGCCCGTTTTCATTCAAGCTCGAGGCACACCCGACCACCGCGCGACAATTGCTGAAGCTCGATCACGTCGATCTCGGCTATGGCGGCACGCCGGTGCTCGAGAACGTCGACTGGGCGATTCTTGCCGGCGAGCGCATCGGCCTCCTGGGTCCCAACGGGGCCGGCAAGTCGACACTGCTGCGTGCGATCGCGGGCGAGCTCACCCCCATGTCGGGATCGCGGCTCGCCGCCAACGGCTTGCGCATCGGCTATTTCGCGCAGCATCAGGTCGAGCAACTGCGGCTCAATGAATCGGCGATGTGGCACATGCAGCGCCTGGAGCCGGCGGCGCGCGATCAGGCGCTGCGCGACTTTCTCGGGAGCTTTGACTTTCGGGGCGAGCGCGCGAGCTCGCCGGTGCGCGATTTTTCCGGTGGAGAGAAGGCACGCCTGACGCTCGCGCTCCTTGCCCGGCAAAAACCCAACCTGCTGCTGCTCGATGAACCTACCAATCACCTCGACATCGAAATGCGCGAAGCGCTGACCGAGGCGCTGCAGGACTACACCGGCGCCTTGATTGTCGTCGCGCACGACCGGCACCTTCTGCGCGCGACCGCAGACGAGTTGTGGCTGGTCGACGACGGCACGGTCTCGCTGTTCGACGGCGACCTCGACGACTATCGCCGCTGGGTACTGACGGGACGCGCGCAGGGGGACGCGCGCGTCGCTCGCGCGGACGATCCTCCACCCACCGCAGACCGGCGTACGCAAAAGCGTGCGGAGGCCGCTGCGCGCCAGCAGATGTACGGGTTGCGCAAGCCGCTAGCCGAAAAGCTGGCGCGCATCGAAAAAGAGATGGAGGCGATCGGTGCGGAACGGCAGTCTATCGAGGCTTGGCTCACCACGCCGGAAGCCTACGGCGAAGAAGGCAGGCAAGCGCTGCGCGACACCATCGCCAGGCAAGGCGATCTCACCTGGCAGCTCGCCCGGCTCGAGGCGGAGTGGCTCGAGGTCTCCGAGGCGCTCGAGAAAATCGGCAGCTGACGAATCGTTACGCGATGGCGCGGAACGGCCATCCATTGGCCGTTGACGGTCGCAAAATGGATCTTCGCCGAAGCCTGCCCTCGAATGCTTGAATCGGGGGCGGGGATGACGACCCATTCGATAATCCTCAGGACTTGATTCTGTCGCGCACGCGCCGCACGAACTTGAGCCCCGACCAGGTCGCGTCGATCGCGCACACCTTGATGTCGACCAAACCCGCGTCGAGCCCGATGTCGCGAACAAGGTTCTCATGCAAGTCTGTTTTCATGGCGGCCGCCTTCTTGGGCCACGCGATCCAGATCATGCCGTCCTGCGCCAGCTTTGGCTCCAGCTTGATGAAAATCGATCGCAACTCCGAGCCCGATTTCGCAAACGCAACGGCGCAATCGAATGGGGCCGCCCTCGCGAGCCAGGCAAGGTCGGCCGGCGCGTCGGCCAGCAGTGCGCGGAAATGCGGGGGCGCGTTCAAGGCAAGCACGCGCATTCCCGGCTTGAGCCCCAGTTTCCGCGGCAAAGGCGTTCCCGAATAGCCGGTCGGCGGCGGCTTCAAGCGGGCTCTCCGCGCAGGTAAGGCGCGCTCACGACCGAATAGCGCCGCAGTGCGCGTGACGCGAAGCTCAACCGCAATAGACGGCCCACCGCGTCATTCATCGGCGGGGATGGGCTCATTCCAAGGTGCGACGCGCAACAGCAACGCCATGCCGGGCAATCCCAGGGCGACACACAACAGAAAAAAATCGAACCAGCCGGTCTGCTCCACAATCCATCCCGTCGTCGCGTTGATCAGCGTTCGAGGAACCACTGCCAGGCTTGTGAAGAGCGCAAATTGCGTGGCGGTGTAGCGCGGATCGGTGGCGCGCGCGATAAAGGCGATGAAGGCCGCGGTCGCAAGGCCCACGCCCAACGCCTCGAAGCCGATGACCACCGCCAGCATGGCCCGGTCCGCGCGGTGCGCGTCAGCGAGCCATGCGAAACCCAGGATCGATATCACTTGCACCGCGCCGAAAAGCCAGAGCGCCCGATTGATGCCGATTCGCAGCATCCACAGACCGCCGAGCAGACCTCCGGCGACGCTCGCCCACAAGCCTGCATTCTTGGCGATCAGTCCGATCTCCGATTTGGAAAATCCCATGTCGAGATAGAACGGTGTCGCCAGCGCGGTGGCCATGCTGGCTCCGAGGTTGTACAGAAAAATGAATCCGAGAATGAGCAATGCCTGATGCCAGCCGGCACGAGTGATGAATTCGTGGAACGGCTCGACCACCGCTTCGGTGAGCGTACGCGGCGCGTTACGCGATCGGAGAGGCTCGGAGACGAGCAGCGTGTTTGCGATGCCGGGCAGCATGAACAACGCGGTAATCGGGAATACGGCGCTCCACGGAATATGGTCGGCGAGTACCAGCGCCAGCGCACCGGGGACGAGGCTCGAGACGCGATAGGCCTGAACGTGGATCGACGTGCCGAGACCCAGCTCGGCATCCGGCAGGAGCTCGCGCCGATACGCGTCGAGCACGATGTCCTGGCTCGCGGAAAAAAAAGCGACCGTCGCCGCGAGGCCGGCAATCGCCCAGAGATCGAGTCTCGCCTCGAGCAGGCCGAACAGCGGAATCGAGATCAAGAGTGCGATCTGGGTTATCAACATCCAGCCACGCCGGCGGCCGAGCATCGGCAGCGCGTAACGGTCGAGCAAAGGCGACCACAGGAATTTCCAGTTGAACGGCAGTTGCATCAATGAAAACAGGCCGATCGAAGTCAGGTCGACCTGTTCGGAACGCAACCACGCCGGCAGGAGATTGATCAGCAGCCAAAGCGGCAGGCCGGAACTGAAGCCGGTGAAGATGCAGATCAGCATCCGCCGGTTGAACAGCGCTTCCGAGAGACGCTTTTTCGGGCCGGTCATCGCCCGCATTGTAACCGTGCGCTGTGAGCAGCGAGCCAGGTCCCGTTCGCGAAGCGAATGGGGTGCGAGCGCCCGCGAATCAGCGCCTGCCGGCGACACAAAGCGTCACATTTCGCGAACAACGTGCAAGGAGCCGGCCACCGATCCGCTCATCCGCGGCGGAAGCGATAGATTGCCAATACGCCGAACAGGTTGGGCAACACATTCACGCGCCGCGCCTCCCGCAACACGACGCGTTCGAGCACGTGAAAGCCGCGCTGATCGCAGAAGGCATCGAAGTCGGCAACCGTGCAAAGGTGAATATTCGGCGTGTCGTACCACTGATAGGGAAGATTTCCGGACACCGGCATTCGTCCGCGGAGCACCTGCAAGCGGTGCGACCAGTAACCGAAGTTGGGAAAGGTCACGATGGCTTCGCGGCCGACGCGCAGCATCTCCATCACGATCTGCTCGGTGTGGCGCATCGCCTGCAGCGTCTGTGACAGGATCACGCTGTCGAATGACTGATCGTCGAATCCGGCGAGGCCGCTCTCCAGGTCGCTCTGAATGACGTTGACGCCGTTGCCGATGGAAGCGAGCACGCCGCCATCGTCGATTTCGATGCCGTACCCGGCCACCCCGCGCGAGTCGCGAAGAAAGGCGAGCAGGCTGCCGTCGCCGCAGCCCAGGTCGAGCACGCGCGCACTCGGTTGGATCCAGCCGGCGATGGTCGAAAAGTCGGCGCGGGTCGAATAGCTCATGGCGCGGGGCGGTCCATGAATGCGCGCACGATCGCATGGTATTGCGGGGTATCGAGCAGAAATGCATCGTGGCCGTGCGGGGCTTCGATTTCGGCGTAGCAGACGTCCTTGCGTGTATCGACCAGAGCCTTGACGATTTCGCGCGAGCGCGCCGGCGAAAATCGCCAGTCGGTGGTGAATGAGATCACCAGAAATCTGCAAGTTGACGGCGCAAGCGCGCGCGCCAAATCGCCGCCGGTGGCAGCGGCCGGGTCGAAATAGTCGAGCGCCTTGGTGATCCGCAAGTACGTGTTCGCGTCATAATATTCGGCAAACTTTTCACCCTGATGGCGCAGATACGACTCGATCTGAAATTCCGGAGCGAAGGAGAAATTGAGGCCGTCCCGTAGCTGCCGGCCGAATCGCTCCGCCATCTGCTCGTCGGAAATGTAAGTGATATGTCCGATCATGCGCGCGACGCGCAGGCCTCGCACGGGTTTGACGCCGTGATCGTAGAACTTGCCGCCGTGAAACTCGGGGTCGGTCATGATCGCGGCCCGCGCGACCTCGTTGAACGCGATGTTCTGGGCCGAGAGGTTCGGCGCGGCGGCAATGACCAGCGCACGGGCGATCCGCTGCGGAAAACGTATCGCCCACGCCAGCGCCTGCATGCCGCCGAGGCTGCCACCCATCACCGCCGCGAAGCGCTGAATGCCCAGTCGGTCGGCGAGCCGCGCCTGAGTGTCGACCCAATCCTCCACCGTAACGATCGGAAAATCCGAGCCCCATGGCTGGTCGGTAGCCGGATTGATCGAAGCCGGACCGGTCGAGCCGAAGCAACTGCCCAGATTGTTGACGCCGATCACGAAAAAGCGATCGGTGTCGATCGGCTTGCCGGGGCCCACCATGTTGTCCCACCAGCCTTCGCTTTCGGATTCGCCTTCGTAGACGCCGGCGACATGGTGCGAAGCGTTGAGCGCATGGCAAATGAGGATTGCGTTCGAGCGCTCGGCGTTGAGCGACCCGTAGGTCTCGTAGACGAGCTCGAAGCCGGGCAGCGAGGCGCCCGATTGCAGCGCGAGCGATTCGGTGAATGTCGCCCGCTGCGGCGTGACCGCGCCGACCGAAGGGGTGAGAGGACTCATGGACCGTTACCGTGTGCTTTGCAAGGCGCCGCCGCGGAAAAACAAAAACCCGACCAGCTTGCGCTAATCGGGTCGGGGAGCCTCGCCGCTTTAGCCGAATTTTTAACGCGCCCGCAAGGTCGGGTAGGGACAGCCCGTTACCGAGCCATCCCCCCCTAAGAACCGAGCATGCGAGTTTCCCCGCACTCGGCTCAAGCCCCTACTAAGCCAAGCTAGTTGGCCGGCAATTCTACCGCGTCTCATCCAAAATGCACCTGCCTATGACAGTTCGGATGCAGGAGAACCAAGTTCGACAGTTTGTCCGTGCCACCCAACTGCTTGGGGTGGATGTGGTGTGCGTCAAACGCTTCGTCCATAGTAATCGAACGCTCGCACACCGGACACTGCCCGTCCTGGCTCAACCACAAGCGAAGAAGCCGCTTGCGCTCCTTCAGCTTGTTGATCATCTTAAGCGTCGCTCGTGCTTCGAGCTGCGGCTCCCACTCCGGCAAGAAGGGATTGAGTTCCCCTTCCACCTTCTTGTGAATGACGATCTTGGTGTCGATTGCCTTAAGCAACTTAACGGCAATCTTCCTCCCATCCTCTGTGACGACAAAGTCCTGAAATACCCACTTGCGTGATCCTAACCGGGCGAAGTAACGATCCTTCACCCAGCGCAGACCCTTCCGCGGGTGCCTCCGCTTTGCCCAATGCCACAGCGCCTGCCATATGTAGTTATCCACATACGAGTACGTCGTCTTGGCGTTGATCGTCTTGTGATACTCCGCCCAACCCTTGATGACCGGATTGAGCAGCCGTATCAGGTTGACGGTCTTCGCCGCGTAGTTGCTGCGGATGATCTCCCGCACCTTGTCCAAGAAGTTCTTAATGTTCCTCTTGGCCGGTTTGATGATCAGCTTGCCCTGGTACTTGCGGACATTCTGACCCAGGAAATCAAATCCACTCTCGATACGCGTGATCTTTGTCTTCGCTGTTGCAAGACACAGACCTCGTTCCGCCATGAACGCCTCCACCAACGGCTTCACCTTCTGTTCCAGCAGCTCTTTCGAGCAGCCGGTGATGATGAAGTCATCGGCATACCTCACCAAGTTGACCTTGTTGCTGTTGCGCTTGCCAAAATGCTGCTTCAGCAACGCTTCCAGACCATCCAGGGTCATATTGGCCAAGGTTGGGGAAATCACACCCCCCTGGGGCGTTCCAGCTTCCGTCGCATATCGCATTTGCGACTCCACATACCCGCACTTCAACCACTTCCGGAGCACCTCTCGATCCATAGGAACGTGATCGAGTAGCCACGGGTGGCTGATGTGGTCAAAACAGCCTTCGATATCCGCCTCCAAAATCCACACTGCACTCGTCCGCTGCGACAATGCCGTTCGGCACTGTTTGATGGCGTCCGCCGTGCAGCGGTAGGGTCGGAACCCATAGCTGTTCGGATCGGCAAGCGTTTCGGACACCGGCTCCAGCGCGAGAAGATAAAGCGCTTGCATCGCGCGATCCTTCATCGTCGGTATTCCCAATGGCCTTAACTTGCCGTTGGACTTAGGGATGTACACGCGCCGCAGTGGCAGGGGTTGATACCCCCGCCGCTTGAGCTCGGTAATCCCGCGAGCCTTCGACACTGGAGTGGACCAAAGAACATCATCCACGCCGGGCGTCTTGTTCCCGCGATTCTCGGTCACTCGTCGAACGGCTAATGCTTTGCCGCTAAACGAGCGGGTGAGGAACCGTTGCAAGGCTTTCACCTTGCGCCAATTCCGCTCCTTCGTTGCCTTGGCGATTCGTATCTGCAGGTTCCGAACATTCCTGGTTACCCTGGCCCAGTCGATGCCGTGCCATTCGATCAGGTCTGCCGAAGACGCAGATGCCGGTCTTTCGACAAGACATTTCCTGTCGTCGAACTGCATGCTCACTTGCTGTCTCCTTGAGAAGTCCCAAGCAAGAAGACGCAAGTCTCCCCCTGCGGGGATATTGCGTTTCCCGCAGGGAAGATTCATCGAAACTTCTACAGGCAAA
>DATMNH010000027.1:0-3601 GCA_035568975.1 Casimicrobiaceae bacterium | reverse complement strand
CACGCGCCCGCGATGCCGCAGTCGCGGCCGAAAGTGCGCGCGTTGTTGCGGCCGAGGCGGCGCGCAAAACGGCGCGCAACCAGGGGCCGATGTCGGTCTTCATCAGCCGCAAGACCCAGCATCTCTATGTCCGCCAAGGCTCTCAGTCCATCCTTGACGTTCCGATCACCATCCAGGATCCTGATCGCCCCATCGGCACGCATGTGTTCACCGCCGCCGAGCGCACCGAAGGTGTCAGCGACATACGATGGAGCGTGATCTCGCTGCACGGCAGCCATCAGGACGACAGCATGCCCGAGCCGCGCGACGCCACGCGCTTAGGCCTCGATGAAGACAACGAGGCGATCCCGACCGATCTCGGCGCCGCGAAGGCAGCGCTCGACCGGATCGTCATTCCCGAGGACACACGCGATCGTATCGCGGAGCTAGTGTCGCCGCGGTCTTCGCTGATCGTCTCAGACGAGGCGCTGAGCCGGGAGACAGGCCAGGGCACTGACTTCGTGGTGCTCCTGAGCGGTGAGCCCCAGGGAGGCATCAAGAATCGACGGCGCGGTCCGGAGTTCGAGGCCCGTTACTGGCGGCCGCGGGGCTTCTCTTCCTGGCGCGGTTCGTTTTTCACTTGGTGAGCCTACACCGGGGTGACGTCAGATCCGCTCTTTCCCGCGCAAGCGGGATGTCATTCCGCGGCAGGGCCGTAGGCCTCCGGCGGTCCCCATCGGCCTGTGGCGCGGCGAGACGCTGAAGCCGAGAGCGTCCGGGCTTGAGGACGCGGCGCTCCCCCCAACCGCGCGCAAAAATCGCTTCGGGCAACCGGTCAACGGGCGCGACTTCGTTCGGCCGGGGCGCGATGGCCCCGCGAAGCGACCCCGCAACGCTGCTCTGCGGAAATCGCTGATCGACATTTGATAAGCTGCCTTATATTACGCGCTGCAAGTAAACCCCGTTCATTTCCTACAGTAGGCCGCGCATGCCCAAGTACCCCATCAATCGCGAATTCGGCTTCATTCTCAACGATGTAGCGCGTCTGCTGCGGACCTATGCCGACTACAAGGCGGCGCAGTTCGGCATCACCCGGGCGCAATGGGCCGTGCTGGTACGGATGGAGCGTTCCGAGGGCCTGAACCAGACCGAACTCGCCGACATGCTCGATCTGCAGCCGATTACGCTCACCCGCCTGCTCGACAAGCTCAGCGACAGCGGCCTGATCGAGCGCCGGCCCGATCCCGGCGACCGTCGGGCGAAACGCCTGTTTCTGACGCCGGCGGCGCGCCCGCTGCTCAAGCGGCTCGCCGAGCTCGGCGAGGAGACCATGACCAGCACGCTTGCCGGCATCGACCCCGAGAGCATCGCGAAAATGGTTTCGCAGCTTGCGATAGTAAAGGAAAACCTGCGGCGGCTGATCCAGCAGCGCCATGCCGGCCCGGTTGCGGGAGAGCGCCGCTATGCCTGAACCGCTCCGCAAGGTCGTCCCAAGCGAACGGGGCGAAGCGCAGGAGACCACGCGAAATCCGCAGATCGCTCCGGTCCCTCCTGTCGAACGCGGGGAAGCGGGGGAGACCGCGCGAGCCCCGCAGATCGCTCCGGTCGAACCGCGCTCGCGCAAAGCGACCGCCGCTGCCCCCAGGGTACGCGTGCGGCGCCGCGACCGTGTGCGCTGGGTGTTGTTCGCGCTCCTGCCGCTCGCGCTTATTGTTGCGGGCTATCTGTACGTCACCGGCGGCAGGATGATGTCGACGGACGATGCCTACGTCCAGGCCGACAAGGTCGGCATCGCCACGGACGTGTCCGGAATCGTGAAGGAGGTCGCCGTCACCGACAACCAGCGCGTCGAGGCCGGCCAGATCCTTTATCGGCTCGACCCGCGCCAGTTGCAGATCGCGCTCGACAACGCGAAAGCCAATATGGCGCAGACGGCGCTGTCGATCGAGGCGATGAAGCAGGATTACAAGCGCATGCTCAGCGATGTCGCCGCCGAGCAGGCGCAGGTCAATCTGGATCAGATCAACTACGATCGCGACGTTACGCTCCTGCGCAGCGGCACCATTCCGCAGGCGATATACGACCAGGCGCAGTCCGCGCTCGCCACCAACAAGAGCAAGCTCGAATCGCTGCGCCAGCAGTCGCAGGTGCAGCTCGCCCGGCTCGGCGGTGATCCGGAGATCGCCGCGACGGAGCATCCGCAATATCTGCAGGCGAAGGCGCAGGTCGAGGAGGCGGAGCGCCAGCTCGATCATACCATTGTCAAGGCACCGTTCGCCGGCCTCGTGACCAACGTCCCTGCGATCGCGCCAGGAAAATATCTCGCCGCTTCGGCGACTGCCTTTTATCTGGTGGACGTCGATCACGTCTGGGTCGATGCCACGCCGAAGGAGACCGAGCTCACCTACGTGCGTCCCGGGCAGCCGGCCACGGTGACAGTCGACACCTATCCTGACCTGCAATGGCACGGCAGCGTCGAAAGCGTGAGTCCGGCCGGTGCGCAGGAGTTTTCGCTGTTGCCGGCACAAAACACCAGCGGCAACTGGGTGAAAGTCGTCCAGCGGATGCCCATGCGCGTCCGCATCGACACGAGCGACAAGAGCCGGCCGCCGTTGCGCGCCGGAATGAGCGTCGAGGTCGAGGTCGACACCGGCCACGCCCGCGGCCTGCCGCACTTCCTCACGGGCTGGTTCGGCAAGGCGGTGCGGTGACCCCGAGCGAACCCACGGCCGAGTTCAGTAACCGCGCGGCGGTGACCGCCTGCGTGATCCTCGCCACCCTCATGCAGGCCCTGGATACGACGATCGCGAACGTCGCGCTGCCTTACATGCAAGGCAGCGTCTCCGCGAGCCAGGACGAGATCGACTGGGTGCTGACCTCCTATATCGTCGCGGCCGCGATCATGACGCCGCCGACCGGCTTTCTCGCTGCGCGTTTCGGGCTCAAGCGCCTCTTCCTCGTGGCCATTACGGGCTTCACCGTCACGTCGATGCTATGCGGCATGGCGCAGACATTGACCCAGATCGTCCTGTTCCGCGTCATGCAAGGCGCTTTCGGCGCGGCACTGGTGCCGCTCTCACAGACCGTCCTGCTCGACGCCTACCCGCGCGAGCGCCAGGGTTTTGCCATGGCGCTGTTCGGCGTGGGCGTGATGGTCGGGCCGGTGCTCGGCCCGGTCATCGGCGGCTGGCTGACCGAGCACTATACGTGGCGCTACGTGTTCTACATCAATCTGCCGATCGGCATCGTGGCGCTGCTCGGCATGGTGGTCTTCCTGCCCGATTCCAAGCGAGACACCGGCGGTAAGCTTGACTGGTTCGGGTTCGGTACGCTGAGCCTCGCGGTGGGCGCGCTGCAGCTCATGCTCGACCGCGGTGAAATCAAGGATTGGTTCAGCTCCGGCGAGATCGTCATCGAAGCGATTGTCGCGGGCGCCGCCCTTTATCTTTTCCTCGTCCATACCATCACCGCCGACAAGCCTTTCGTGCGACCGGCGCTGTTCCGCGATCGCAACTTTGCGACCGGCACTGTGTTCATGGCCGTGGTCGGCCTCACCCTCTACGCCTCGATGGCGCTGCAGCCCTCGTTTCTGCAAGGGCTCATGGACTACCCGGTCTCGACC